>DATJFY010000061.1:0-4758 GCA_035495415.1 Verrucomicrobiia bacterium | reverse complement strand
CGTCATCCGCGAGGTGAACCGGCAGCGGGTGCGCTCGCTCCAGGAGTTCGAGCGCATCACCCGCGACGTGAAGGAGGGCGACCGCATCACCGTGCTGCTCCAGCGCGGCGCCCAGGCGCTCTACGTCGCGTTCACGGTGGCGCGGGGTTGATCGGGCTCGGATTCACGGCCGCCGTCCGATCTCGATGCGCCCGGGCTGGATGCGGGCAGCGGCCACCGTCACGAGCGCGGGCAGGCGTCGAAGCGCAAGGGTGGGGTCGAAGTGCTTCACGATCCAACCCGCCATGAAATCGGGGACCGGAATCCCGGAGACGCGCACGCGGTCGACCATGAGCGCGAGCGGGCGATCCGCGGGTGAACGGTCGAGCCAGACGCGCGCGGTGATCACGGGGCCGAGCCGGGTCACCCGCACGTCGGCCGCGCCGTCGCCGAGGCCGACCTCCACGCCGACCCCAGCCGGCTGACCCCGCAGGAGTTGGTCGAGATCGGCCTGGGTCACGAGCGCGTGCTCGAGCCGGAGCGTACTGACATCCAGCACCTCGAGCTCGCCCGTCTCCAGGAGCCGACGGGGGTTGAAGACGAGGCCCTCCACGGCGACCTGGACTTCACGAATGGTGAGCGGCGAACGGTCGTGCAGGGCCAGATCCCCCACCGTGGCGCGCTCGGCTGTCAGCCGCACGTGCTTCACCTCGCCTCGCAGGATGGCATCCGGACGATAGTCAAGCGCCACCTGGAGCCCCTGCGGATCGCGCAGATAGGCGCGAAGCAACGAGGCCGGTGCCTCGGCCAGCGGCGCGGGGACGCGCGTGGGCGGGATGCGGCGCTGATGGAGGCTTGCGACGCTGCCGTCGGGTAGGGCGTATCGGCCGATCATCGGGAAGACGTCGGCCAAGTAGGGGTCGCCGCCTTCCACGGCGTGGGTGATCTGCTCGAGCCGCGGTGCCGTCCATGGGGGCCCTTGGGATCCCGTCTTCACGATGACAAAGTCCACGCCGAATGGCGGTCCCCGCCACGCGCCCACCATCCGGAAGGGAACTCCCAGGCGCGCGGCTTCGTAGCTGAAATTCGAGAGCGAGAAGAATTCGTGATTGGGCACGATCGCCACGGTCACCGGCTTGTTGCCGCTTTCGCGCTCGATGTCCTCGAGGATTTGCGCATGCGGCCAGTCGGCCGGCTCGGGGCGCCGGACGAACACTATCGGGAGACCGGTTCCTGGGAGGATAGGCGGCGCCGGCAGCGCAAAGGCCGTCATGGACACCTGCAGCCCGCCGAGCGCGATGCACGCCCATGTCACGCCGTGACGCAACGCCGGAGGCAAACTGCGGGCTCCCGCCGCGGCCACCAAGGCCGCGGCGGGAAGGATGGGCAGTGTGTAGCGGAGGTTCTTGTTCTGAATCAGGGTGAAGACGACGAACGGTCCCAGGGCGGCGATCCAGAGGAAGGCGCGGGCGCCGCGCCCCCGCCTGAGCGCCCAGAGGCCCCAGAGAAACAGGGCAGCCGCCAGCAGGCCGAACTGGGTCGGAAACATCGTCGGGTAGTACAGAAGCCCTTCGGCGGAGAATGTCGCCGATTTCTGCTCGATGGCGGCGTTCTTGAAGGAGCGGTTCATCACCTGGAGCGGCAAGCCGATGAGCCGCGGGCCATACCAGGGCAGAGCCAGTGCCGTGGCAGCCCCCAGAGCGACGGCGAAGCGCCCTACCCACGCCATGTGCCTTGTCTCGGACGTAACCGTCGCGGTTTGCCAGATGACCCAGAGGAGCGGCGGCAGCAGATACACCAAGAACGGCGGCTTCGTGAGCATACCGATGCCCGCGACGATGCCGGCCGCCAGCGACCAGCCCGTCCGCGAGAATCCCTCGGTCCGCGCCAGGACGTACAAGCAGCACGCCACCATCCCGGTCAGCGGGAGATCCAGCTGGAAATTCGTCAGCGAGGAGACCACGAATGGCGCCGTCGACAGAAAAAAGGCCGCCAGCAGACCGGCTGAGGTGTCCAGCAGGTACCGTCCGAGGAGGAAGACACTCACCGCACCCAGCACGAGGAAGCCCCACATCACGACCTGCGCCGTGAGCGGCGACACCGGGGAAAAGAAGTAAAGCAGACCCGCCGTACAGGGCGCCACAGGCGGATAGAAGGCGGTTGCCTCGAGGATCTCGCGGAGCCGGTCGTGGCCGGGCTGCGCCAGTATCTGGTAGCAGTGGAGGGCCCGCTCCAGATGGTTGGCATAGTCCCATTCGGGCGGTCGCCGGTCGATGGAGGTCCAGACGGTCACGACGAGTCCGAGCCCGGCCATCAACGAGGCGAGCAGGAGCCACGGATGCCGGCTCATCTGGAAGCCCGGGTGACGCCCCCCAAGGTCATGGCACTCGCGGTTGTGGCCTCGCGTGATTATAGGGCCACGACGCGCCCCACCGAGTCCCCTGCCCCATGACCCAGGCTGTTTTTCCTTGACCTCCCACTGTTAGCGACGTTCAATTTATGAACACCGATGAAGCCGAAAGGGACAATCCGATGAACGTGCCGCTGCTCGATCTCAAGGCGCAGTACGCGACGATCCGGGACGAGATGCGCGAGGCGGTAGACCGGGTCCTCGAGGCCCAGCAGTTCATCATGGGGCCGGAGGTGGCGGCGCTCGAGAAGGCGGTGGCCGACTACGTGGGAGCGCGACACGGGATCGGGATGTCGTCGGGCACGGACGCGCTCCTCGCCACCCTCATGGCTTACGACGTAGGCCCCGGCGATCGGGTCATCGCCCCGGCCTACTCCTTCTTCGCCACCGCCGGCGTCATCGCCCGGCTCCACGCGGTGCCGGTGCTCGTGGACATCGACGCGGCCAGCTACAACCTGAGCCCGTCGTCGCTCGAGCAGCTCTGGGGCCGCCTCGACCGCAGCGTCCAGCAGCGGGTGAAGGCGATCGTCCCCGTCCACCTTTATGGCCAGTGTGCCGATATGGCCCGCATCCTGGAGGTCGCCGACCGGATCGGCGTTCCCGTCATCGAGGACGCCGCCCAGTCCATCGGCACGATCTACCGAGATGGTCGGTTCGCCGGCACGCTGGGGACCATGGGCTGCTTTTCCTTCTTCCCCTCGAAGAACCTGGGTGGGATCGGGGACGGCGGCATGGTCGTCACCAGCGACGATGGGCTGGCCGAGCGGCTACGGCTGCTGCGCAACCACGGCGCGCAACCGAAGTACTACCACAAGATCGTCGGCGGCAACTTCCGGCTCGACACCATCCAGGCGGCGGCCCTGCTCGTGAAGCTCCGGCACCTCGATGCCTGGCACGAAGCGCGGCAGAAGCACGCCGATCTCTACCGGGATCTGTTCCGGCAAGCCGGGCTCGTCGGCACGGTGGGACTGCCCGAGGTAGTGGATCCTACGCCGGGGGTTCGGTCCCACATCTACAACCAGTTCGTCATCCGCACGCCGAACCGAGATGCGCTGCGGGAGTTCCTCACCGCGCAAGGGATCGGCACCGAGATTTACTACCCCGTGCCCTTCCATCTGCAGGAGTGCTTCGGCGACCTCGGGCACAAGGCGGGCGAGTTCCCCGAATCGGAGCGGGCCGCGCACGAGACCTTGGCGCTGCCCGTCTATCCGGAGCTGATGCCGGAGCAGCAGGCATATGTCGTGGAGCGGGTCGCCGCGTTCCACAAGGTCGGGTAGGTCGGCACGCCGTCCGTCACGCGCCCCGCTCGGGTTTCGTGACGTAGTAGGTCCGGCTCTCGATCGCGGTGGACGCCATCGTGTCCGCGCGGGCCTCGAGGACCCGCGCCCCCGCGGTGGTCAAACAATCCCGCACATCCGGCTCGGCGAGCGCCGTCATCCTCATCGGAAACAGGCCCAGCCGGTGGTAGAGCACGTGAGGACCGAGTCCGAAGCTTCTCAGAATCCCGTAGAGCCGGCGCCGCGGCTGGAATCGTCGTCGGAGCGGGATATGGCTCGGGATCTGACAGACGAGCAGCCCACCCGGCGCGAGGACCCGGACAAAGTCGGCGAGGTAGGTGCCGATGGCTGCCCGGGTGGGCAGATGCTGCAGCACGAGCACGCTGTAGACCAGGTCGAAGTGGTCGTCCGGGAACATGCGAAGGTCGGGGTGCCCGCTGACCACGAACTCGCACGTGGGGAACGCCGCGTTGAGCGTCCTGGCGGTGGCGACCATCTGCGCCGAGACGTCGACGCCGATGGAGCGCCGGAAGTGGGTCGCCAGCGCGCGGGTCAGCCGGCCGACGCCGCAGCCGAAGTCAAGCGCGCGCTCGCGCCGAGCCGGACGGCCCAGGCGCCGCATCTCCGGCTCCAGGCGGGCGATCTCTTCCCCTCCGGAACGGAAGAATTCGTCGAGGTCCCACCGGCCGAAGCGGCGCTCCGGGCACGCGAGAATGGCCCAGTAGGGATCGAGCTCACCGAGGTCTTCCCAGTCGCGCTGATGCCGACGGAGCGACGGCTTCACGAGGCGGCATTCAGGGGGCGGCCGCCTCGTCCAGCACGGCGAGCACCTGGCGCGCGGCATGCTCCCAGGAGAAGGTCGTGGCCCTCGCGAGCCCCCGGGTGATCAGCTCCTTGCGTAACCGATCCTGAGTGAGCAGACACGAGATGGCGTCGGCGAGGGCGCTCGTGTCCGTCGGATCGACGAGCAGTCCCGCGTCGCCCACGACCTCTGGCATCGCGGAGGTGTTACCGACGACGACGGGGGTGCCGCAGGCCATCGCCTCGAGCGCGGGCAGGCCGAATCCCTCCGCGAGCGACGGCATCGCGAGG
>DATJFY010000060.1:0-14535 GCA_035495415.1 Verrucomicrobiia bacterium | reverse complement strand
GCCGGAGAGGGCGAAGACGCCGGGCTGCATGGCGTTATACAACGCGAGGAGCAGATGCGCCCGCTGGATGTCGTGCCGTTGCGTCTCCGTGAGGTGGCTGATGTCGCGGATGCCGAGCGCGACGGCGGCCACGGTCGCGGTGGTGCAGGCGACGCCGTTGGCCGCTTTCAGGTTGTAGGGCGCCGGCGGGCCCTGGAGGCCGTGCAGCTCGGCCCGGATGATCTCGCGCAGCGCGCTGCCCTTCACTGGCTTTCCGCGGAAGGTGAAGGTCGTGTCCTTGTGCAGGGTCCAGAAGTGCACGAGCTCGAGCGTGAGCTCGTCGTGGTTTTGGAGGGCGTGGATGAGGGCCGCCGGGTCGATCTGGTAGGCGCGCTGCAGGCCGAGCATGAGACGCAGGAACTCGGCGTCGCCGGTGAGGAGCGCGTGCTGGTACGCGGGGCGCGTGACGAAGTCGTAGGAGAGATCCGCGCCGCCTTGGGACATCGCCTTGAGGTCCTCGAGCGTGAGATTGAGCTCCTGGAAGGTGAAGCCTCCGAGCTTGCGCACCAGGCCGGCGATCAGCTGATTGGCGGTGACCGACAGCGGATGCCCCTCGGACCAGGCGCGGCCGTTGCTCGGGCCGACCTCGATGCCGAGGAAGCCGTTCGCGTCCAGCCGCAGCATGCGCTCGCCCAGGGTGGCGAGCGAGTGGATGGCATCCCCGGCCACCAGCCGTGGCGCCGCGAAGGTCGGGTCGAGCCAGTTGAAGGTCGGCTGCCCTTCCTTGAAGTAATGCAAGTATACCCAGCGGCGGCGCGTGCCGTCGGCGCCGACGACGACGTCGGTGGCCGACCAGTCCGTCTCTTTCACGCCCGGCTCGTAGAAGATCGTGCGCGGGAGCTGCCCAACGATGTAGCCGCGCGCCTTGAGGGCGTCCACCGCTGCGGGCGGGAGGTTGATCGAGTCCCGGCCGCCCGGCACCGCGGGGAGCAGGCTCCAGTCGGCCGGCCGGATCTCCACCATGTGGTAGAGGCCGGGGTAGTCGCCGTAGGCCCGCTCGGCGAGGCGGAAGTCGGCGCCCTTGCCGCTGTGGCCGGGAATGATGTCGCCGATGAGCACGGCGCGGTTGTCGCGCGCGTGCCGGACCATGGCCTGGTACTGCGCCTCGGTACCGAAGGCCGGGTCGATCTCGCTAGCGATGCGGTCGAAGTTGCCGTCCACGGTGGGCGTGTACTCGCGCCCGCGGATGCCACCGGCGCGCTTCATGGGGCCGGTGTGCATGCCGCCGATGCCGATGTCGCGGAAGACGCGCCAGAGCTCCGGGTCGCCCAGGCTCTCCAGCACCGATTCGCCCGGCCCCGTGATCTGAGACGGCGGGTAGGCCGTGAACCACACCGAGGCCAGCGCCGAGGCGGCGCGCGGCTGCGGCATGGCGTAGGGATGCTGCCAGAGCTCTCCCTGGCCCGAGTAGCGGCGCGCCGCCAGCTCGGCCTGGTGGAGCATCGAGCGCTCCACCAGCCAGCCGATGTCGGCCTCGCCGGCGTCGACGCCCGGCGCCCGCGTGTCTATCGCCGGCGGCGCGGAAGCGGGCGAGGCGCTGACCGGCAGGGCGGGCCTGGTCGCGGGCGTCGGCTGACACGCCGCCCCGAACGCGCCCAGAAGCGCGGCGAGGGTGAGGAGGATGCCGCGCAGGGGGGTCGTGACCGCGGGTGCCATCCTCGAGCACGAGAACAGACGCAGCCCGAACGGTCAAGGGGCGGCGCCGCCCGGCACTTGACAGGTCGCCCGGCAGGACCGATTCTCCCCTCGCCACTTCGGCGTGGACCGCGATCCAACCCACATCAGCGCGGAGGATCCACGATGAGCGCACTCTCGCGTCGCGACGTCTTGAAACTGGTGGGCGCGGGGACCGGCCTCGGCTTCCCGGCCGTGCTCCGCGCGCAGGCCCGAGAGGTCCCGATGCTGGGCCTCTGGTCCTTCACCGGCGCCTTCTCCGACGTCGGGCCCGTCCTCGACCGGGGGATGAAGATGGCCCTGGACGAGCGCGGAATGAAGATCCAGGGGAAGGCCATCAAGTACATCACCCGGGACGACGAGACCAAGGCGGGAAGCGCAACCCGGCGAGCCGAGGAGGCCGTCGACGCGGAGGGGGTGAAGTACATCATCGGCCCCTGGTCCTCCGGCGTCGCGCTGGCCGTCTCCGAGGTGGCGAAGCGGAAGAAGGTCTTCCACTACTTCAGCGGCGGCACCGAGGACATCTCGGGCGCGCGCTGCCACCGCTACTCCTTCCAGTGGGCGGCGAGCCCGTACACCGCGGCCAAGACCGTGGTGGACACCTTCATGCAGGCCAATCCCAAGGCCAAGCGCTGGCATCTCCTCGTGGCCGACTACGCCTTCGGCTGGTCGGTGGAGAAGTACATCAAGGAGGTGGGCAAGACGCACGGGATCGAGTTCGTGGGCGCCGACCGCCACCCGCTCGGCGAGCGCGAGTTCTCGAATTACGTGACCAAGGCGGCGGGCAACAAGCCCGACGTCGTCGCCATGATCAACTTCGGGCTCGACGCGGTCACCGGCGCGCGCGAGATCTTCAACTTCGGCCTCACCCCGAAGATCCCCCTCATCATGACGTGGTCCGCCGGGGTGGAGGAGCTCGTCCAGCTCGCCCCGGAGATCCGCGAGAATATCTGGGTGGGCTCGAACTTCTACTACACCGCCGACACGCCGGTGGCGCGCGAGTTCGTGAAGAGCTACCAGGCCAAGTTCGGCGGCCCTCCCGGGTATGCGCCAGCCGCCTCGTACGGAATGACCCGGATGATGCTCCACGCCATGGACAAGGCCAAGTCCACCGAGGTCCCGGACGTCATCAAGGCCTGCGAAGGGCTCGAGGTGGAGGACCTGGTCGGCAAGATGCGCGTGGACCCGAAGACCCATCAGACGCTGCGTCCCTACTTCTTCATGCGCTGCAAGAAGAAGGACGCGATGAAGAATCCGATGGACTTCGCCGACATCATCGCCACCGGCTCGACGCCCCTCCCGGCGGAGTACGCCGCCTGCAAGGACATCGGGTCCCTCTGAGCCCAGCGCCCGACGCGTGAAGTTTCCGCTTCTGGTGAGTCAGCTGCTGAACGGACTCGCCACCGGGATGCTCTATGCCCTCATGGGCATTGGGCTGTCCATCATCACGGGCGTGCTCAATATCCCCAACTTCGCCCACGGGGCCCTCTTCGCCCTGGGCGCCTATCTGCTCTACACGGTGATCCAGCTCGTCGGCAACTTCTGGCTCGCCCTGCTGCTGGCGCCGCTCGGCGTGGGGCTCCTGGGGATCCTGATCGAGCTCGGCGGCATCCGACCGCTCTACAAGGCCGGACACGACTACCAGCTGCTCCTCACCTTCGGCCTGTCGCTGATCGTGACCGAGGGCATCATCATCGTCTGGAGCCCCGTCGGCATGAGCCAGCTCCCGCCCCCCATCTTGCGGGGGGGCGTGGATCTCGGCATCACCTTCTACCCCAAGTACCGCCTGTTCGTGGCGGTGGCGGCGGCGCTGCTCGTGCTCGGCGCCTGGCTCTTTCTCGAGAAGACGCGCTATGGGGCCATCATGCGCGCGGGCATCGAGGACAAGGAGATGGTGTCCCTCCTCGGCATCGACATCCATCGTCTCTTCACCACCGCCTTCGCGCTGGGGTGCGTGCTCGCCGGCGTGGCCGGCGCCCTGACCGCTCCCATCCGAGGGCTCAATCCCCTGATGGGGGTGGACATGCTCGGCATCGCCTTCGTCGTCGTCGCGCTGGCGGGGCAAGGCAACCTGCTCGGCGCCATCGTGGCGGGGGTGGTCGTGGGGCTGGCGCAGAGCTTGGTCGCGCTCTACTGGCCGGAGGCCTCGGTGGCGGTGATCTTCGCCGTCATGGCCGCCGTCCTTCTCGTCCGCCCGCAGGGACTGTTCGGCATCCGATGAGCGGTTTCAAGACGACTCGCACCTGGCTGGCGGTCTTCGCCGCGGTGGTCCTCCTCCCCGTCTTCGTCCGGCACGCCATCGCCACCGAGATCTGGATCTTCGCGATCTTCGGACTGGGCCTCAACCTACTCCTGGGATACACGGGACTCCTGTCGTTCGGGCAGGCCACCTTCTTCGGCTCCGCCGGGTACGTCGCGGGCTACCTCCTCAAGCACTACGAGGTCGGCGTGCCGCTGGTCCTCGCCGTCGGCATCGCGGTGGGCGCGCTGACCGCGGCGGTGGTCGGCTACCTCTGCGTGCAGCGGGCGGGCCTCTACTTCATCATGCTGACCTTCGCGCTGAATCAGATGTTCTACTTCACGGCCTATCAATGGACCTCGGTCACGGGAGGCGAGGATGGCATGCCCGGCGTCCCGCGCCCGAACGTTGTCGGGCTCGACATCCACCGGCCGCTCGCGTACTACGCGCTCGTCGCCGTCTTGTTCCTCGTCGCGCTCTGGGTGATGAAGCGCATCGTGGAGTCGCCGCTGGGGAAGATCCTTCAGGCCATTCGCGACAACGAGCTGCGCGCGGAGGCGCTCGGCTACGACGTCGCCCGGATGAAGCTCGCCGCCTTCGTGATTGGCGGGGCCTTCTCAGGGCTGGCCGGCGTGCTCTACGCCATGCTCTTCGGCATCGTCCCTCTCGAGGCCATCGGCTTCGTCTTTTCCGGCAACGTGGTCTTCGCGACCCTGATCGGCGGCTCCGGCTCGCTGTACGGGCCGGTGATCGGCTCGTTCGTGTTCATCTGGCTGTCGGAGTCGGTGAGCGCGATGTGGGCCCGCTGGCCGCTCCTCCTGGGCGTGGCCTTCGTGATCGTGGTGCTGTTCTTCCGGGGCGGCGTGGTGGAGGCATGGGCGCGCTTCTGGGCGTGGCGCGCGCGGCGCGCGTCCGACGGAGTGGCGGTGGATGTCCCTCGTTAGGACCGAGCGGCTCACCAAGGCGTTTGGTGCCCTGACCGCCGTCGATGGCGTCAGCATCGAGGTACAGGAGGGGTCGCTCCATTCGGTCATCGGGCCCAACGGGGCGGGGAAGACCACGTTCTTCAATCTCCTGACCGGTCAGCTCGCGCCCACGTCCGGACGGATCTTCTTCGACGGGCGCGACATCGCGGGCACCCCGGCGCATCGCGTCGCCCGCCTCGGCATCGCCCGGTCCTTCCAGCGCACGAGCATCTTTCCCACCCTCACCATCGCGGACAATGTGTGGCTGGCTGCCTTCGCCCGCCAGGCCTCCTGGCGTGGCCTGGCGTGGCGCCGGGCCGACCACTACCCCGCGCTCGGCGAGCGCGCCCGCACGGTGCTGGACGAGGTGGGGCTGGCCGGGAAGGCGGACCAGCCGGCGCGCGAGCTCTCCCACGGCGAGCAGCGGCAGCTCGAGCTGGCCATCGCGCTGGCCGCGGCGCCGCGGCTCCTCTTGCTGGACGAGCCGGCGGCGGGCTTGTCCCCGGACGAGACCCAGAAGATGGTCGCGCTGGTGCGCACGCTCAAAGGGCGCTACACCATCGTCCTCATCGAGCACAAGATCGACATCGTCATGACCATGTCCGACCGGATTTCCGTCATGCATTTCGGCAGCGTGATCGCGGAGGGCAGCCCGACCGAGATCCAGCGGAACGCCGAGGTCCGGCGGGCCTACCTGGGCGGCGTCGCCGCGCCATGATCCTCGAGATCACTGGAATCGACACCTACCACGGGCTTGGCCACATCCTCCGTGGCCTCTCCCTTGTCGTCGCGGAGGGCGAGGTGGTGGCGCTGTTGGGACGCAACGGGGCCGGCAAGACCACCACGCTCCGCTCCATCAGCGGTCTCACCCCGCCGCGCCGGGGCACCATCACGTACAAGGGCGCGAGCATCACCGGCTTCCCGGCGCACCGGATCTCGCGGCTGGGCATCGCGCTCGTGCCGGAGACCCGTGGCATCTTTTCCTATCTCACCGCGCGTGAAAACCTGGAGATCGCCCGTCGTCCCGGCACGCGGTGGCCGATGGAGACGATGCTGGAGCGGTTCCCCAAGCTCCGCGAGGTCCTGGATCGCAAGGGCCGCTTCCTCTCGGGCGGGGAGCAGCAGATGCTGGCCATCGCCCGCGCCCTCCTGACTGGGCCCGAGCTGCTCCTCCTGGATGAGCCCTCGCAAGGTCTGGCGCCCCTCGTGGTCGAGACGGTCATGGGGACGATTCGCGAGCTCAAGCGCGAGCGCGTCAGCATGTTGCTGGTCGAGCAGAATGCCGAGATGGCGCTGCGGCTGGCCGACCGCGTCTACGTCATCGACCACGGGACCATCGTCTTCGAGGGCACGCCGGACGCCCTCCGCGCCGACCACGGGGTCACGGCCACCTATCTCGGCGTCGGGGGCTGATCACCCGGCCAGGTCACCCGCCGTCGACGCAGCGGAACTTCGCGAAGACGTACGGGTAGTGGGCCTGGAACCAGTTGCGAAAGCTGGGGCGGACGAGATCCCGGGCGGTCGCCCAGGAGGCGCCCTTGAGCACGTAGTGCTTGCCATCGAAGAAGTCGGCCGAGTAGCCAGGATAGGCCGGGATGTAGGGCTCGAAGCCGGGCAGGCCGGTGAACGGCGTCTCCGTCCACTCCCAGCCGTCGCCGATCAGGTCGTGCACGCCCCATGCGCTCGCTCCCTCGGGATGCGAGCCTACCGGCGTGGGCGCCCAACGCTGGAAGTCGAAATTGCCGTGCTGCGCGCCCGGCATCGCTGCCCCCCAGGGAAAGGGGCGCGCCGCGGACACCATGTCGCCGAAGGCCGCCCGGTGGAACTCCGCCTCGGTCGGCAAGCGCCCGCCCTGCCAGCGCGCATAGGCGCGGGCCTCGGCAAGGCTCACGTAGACGGGCCAGTCGCGCACGGCATCGAGGGGGATCAGATCGAAGAGGGTGCGGTAGACCCAGCGGTCGCCCTGTCGCTCCCACACCGTCGGATGGCTCCGATGCTCGTGCCGGATCCACTCCCAGTCTTCATCGTTCCAGAGATCACGCCGATCGTATCCCCCGCTCTCCACGAAGCCGAGGAACTGCCCATTGGTCACCGCGGTCGCGTCCATGGCGAAGCCGGGCACGAACACCTCGTGCGCCGAGAACTCGTTGTCCCAGCCGAACGCCAGATCGTCGAAGGCGGCGCCGAGCGTCGCGATTCCCGGCGGGATCTCCACCTTCGAACCCGGGCGACCGGGGCCCAGAACATAGGGGGGGAGCCACGCGGGCCGCACCTTTCTCTCGAAGGGAAGCCGCTGGAGCATGTACAGGAGCGTCTCCTGGTGCATCTCCTCGTGCTCGATGACCATGGAAAAGACTCGGTCCTCCTTCGCCATCAGGTGCGTGCTCCGTCGCTCGGAGACCGCGTCCACCGATTCCAGCACCGCCGCCCTGACCCGATCGCGGTAGGCCAGCACTTCGCCGACCGCGGGCCAGCTCGCCGGGACGTCTGGATGGTCGTGACAGCGCGTCGGGTCGTCCACGTCGGGATCGATGCCGCGGGAGAACAGGTCGTCGAACGCGGCATTGAATGCGGGCCGCTCGAGGAGGCTTGCGCAGACGTGATTCCACGCGAAGGCGGGCAAGTGGCCGAGGTAGAAGAGGAAAGGGTGGCGGAGCACTATGGGTTGCGTGAGCCAGGCGTCGGGCGCGAGTATCGAGAGTATCCGATCCGTCCGTGCCCACGCGTTCGTGAGCCGCTCTTGCACCGCTTCGGCCATGCGCGTCCTCTCTAGTGTGAGTATAGTGAATCGTGCGAGTGGCCGCCACGCAACCCTCAGGCATCGCAGAAACCTGTCGCCCGCGCAGCGCTGCATTTGCAGGAGGTCGTTGCCATGGACTACCGGATCGACGTGTACACGGACGGGCAGACGCATCGACGGACGCTCGAGGACGACGTGCGCCGCGGGCTCCTGGGAAACCCGCGGTCGCTGCCTCCCAAGTACTTCTACGATCGCACCGGGTCGCTGCTCTTCGAGCGCATCACCACGCTGCCCGAATACTATCTCACCCGGACGGAGGCGGCGCTCCTCACCACGGTTGCGCCCGCCCTCGTCGGGGATGTCGCTCACGGTGACATCGTGGAGATCGGCCCGGGCTCGGGAGGCAAGATCCGGACGGTGCTCGACGCCCTGAACGGGCACCGCCGACACGTCCGTTACGTGCCGCTCGACGTGGACCGACTCACCCTCGGACGCATCGCGACTCAGCTCATCGACGAGTACCCAGGCCTCAGCATCCATGCCATCGCCGGGGACTTCGAGCGCGACCTGATCCACGTCCCGACGGCGGAGGGGCGGCGCCTGGTGTTGTTTCTCGGGAGCACGATCGGCAATCTCGATGCGCCGCAGCGACGGCGGTTCCTCGAGGGCGTCCGCGGGCTGCTCTCAGACCCCGCGGACCGCTTCCTCCTCGGCGTCGATCTCGTGAAGGACGTGAAAGTTCTGGAGGCGGCATATGACGACGCCGCCGGCGTGACGCGCGAGTTCAATCGGAACATCCTCCGGGTCGTCAATCGTGGCGTGAGGGGCGACTTCCGCCCGGAAGCGTTTCGCCACCTGGCCTTCTACAACGAGGCGGCCTCCCGCATCGAGATGCATCTGGTCGCCGACTCGGCGCAGGACGTCCGGCTCGAGCGTCTGGGGCTGTCGCTGCACTTCGCGGCCGGGGACGACATCTGGACGGAGAGCTCCTGCAAGTTCACCCGGGCCGGCGTCGAGACGATGCTCGACGAGGCGGGCCTTCACCTGGCCGAATGGCACGTCGACCCGGCGAGCTACTTCGCGCTCGCGCTCGCCCGGCCACGCGGTTGAGAGGACATACCGTGCATCCAGACCTCGTCGTCGGTCGCCGTTTCCCGGACCTCGAGCTTCCCGATCACCAGGACAAGCCCGTCCGTCTCTCCAAGCTGGTCGGTGAGTTCCCGCTCATCCTGAGCTTCTACCGCGGTTACTGGTGACCGAAGTGCCAGTGCCAGGTCCGGCACCTCACCGAACTGCAGGACGAGCTCGCGGTCAACTACTGCAAGGTCGCGGTGGTCTCGACGGACCCGCCGGAGGTGACCGCCGCGTTCCGCGCGGGGCTCGGCGCGACGTTCACGTTCCTCTGCGACCATGAGCGCCGGGCGATCTCGCACCTCGACATCGTCGAGCAGACCGCGCCCGGATTCCGGCACGGCACGGTCGCCCTGCCCTACACCTTCTCGCTGCTGCCCGACCTCGCCATCCACCGGATCTACAACGGCTGGTGGTTCGTGGGCCGTCCGACGCTCGAGGAGCTCCGCCAGGACCTTCGCGCGATGATGGAGCGCTGCCGATCCGACTATGCGTATCACCCGCCCGCTCCCGATGGCGCCCGCTGAGCACTCGCGCGCGCCGGATGCCGGCGGCGCCGCGTATGCGCAGCCCACGCCGCGCCTCCTGTACGTCCACGACGACCTGAGCGACGAGGTGAGCCGGCGTTTCGGCGCGACGTCCGCGGGCGCCGCGCTCGTGCGGAAGCTCTTCGACGTCCTCGCGCAGGATCGGGATCGGGTCCGTGTGCTCACGCTGGCGGAGCAGATCGACCGCGTCCTCGCTCGAGGCCAACACGCGCCGTTCGACCAGGCCGTGGCCATCGGCCGTGCCGGGGAGGCGGTGGCGCAGGCCCTGCATGCCCGTGCGGGATGGTTCCCGCGCGTCCACCGAGTCGGGCTCACGCGCGAGGAAGATGGCCGCGGCGCCTATCACCTGGTCAGCACCGAGCGGGCCAGCCTCGCGAGCCAGCTCGAAGGCATCGGGGACTGCCGGTCGCTCGCCGTCGTGGATGACACGGTGTTCTCGGGGCTCACCATGAAGAGCGTGCTCGAGGCGCTGCCCACCGCGCTCCTCTCCCGCACCCACGCCTTCTGCCTTCGCGGCGTCGCGGCCTCGATCGCGGAGGTCGCGACGCTTTGCCCGATCACCGCGGGGGTCGCGGCGCCGGGGCGGCTGCTGGACGAGGTGAGCTTCATCAACGCCAGCGGGCTCGTGCTCCGGATCAGCATTCGCCGACGGGGCCAGCCGCCCCTCGCCTTCTTCGACCGCCCGGAGTGGATCCGCGCATGGTTCCCCGGCGTCCACGGCGAGGTCATCGCGCTGTGCCGCCGCCTCAACGCGCTGCTGGAAGGCTCGGGATAGTCCGTCAGCGGCGGAGGCCGCGCGGGATCGTCAGACGATCGAGCACCTCGAAGAGCGCGTGGAAGCCGAGCGCCATGGCGGCGGCCGCGGCCGCCCCGCTCAGGATCGTCGCGGTGTCGTCGAGGGCGAGGCCGCGCACGATCAGGCTGCCGTAGCCGCCGCCGCCGATGAACGCGGCGAGGGTGGCCGTCCCCACGGTCATCACGGCGGCCGTCTTGATCCCCGCCATGATGCTGATCGAGGCCAGCGGCAGGTCGATGCGGAGCAGTTGCCGGAGCCGTCCCAGGCCGAGGACGGAGGCGATCTCGAGCAGCTGCCGATCGACCGCGATCATCCCCGCGTACGTGCCGCGAGCGATGGGAAGGAGCGCGTAGAGGGACAGGGCGACCAGCGCCGGTCCCTTGCCGATCCCGAACACCGGGATCATGAACATGAGAAGCGCGAGCGCGGGGATGGTCTGGAGCATGCCGATGACGGCCAGCTCGAGCTGGCCGGCGCGCCGATATCGCGCCGCGACGATTCCCATCGGCAGGCCCACGGCGATGGCGGCGGCGAGCGAGACCAGGACGAGGAGCAGGTGGTCCTTCGTGAGGGCGTAGAGCTCGGCGACCACTGCCCGTCGACCATGCCCCTCGGGAGAGACGGAGCCGAGGAACGCCGCCGCCACCTCGGGGATGCGCTTGCCGTCGAGGTCCGCCATGGCGTTGAGCCCGGCCATGCGCCGGTCGTCGATCCGCCCTTCCAACCCCTCGCGCAGGCGCGCCCACGTGCGCGGGAACCGCTGGACGATCTCACGGCGCACCAGGAGCACCGCGGAGTAGTCCGGGAAGAACCGCCGGTCGTCCTCGAGGAGGCGGAGCCGCAGGCGCTCGAGCTGGCCGTCCGTCGAGAAGACGTCCATCATGTCCACGTCGCCGTTGGTCAACGCCCGATACTGGAGCGCATGCTCCATCACCTCCACGCGAGCCAGCGACAGGCCGTAGTGCCGCTTGAGCCCGGGCCAGCCGTCCTCGCGCTCGATGAATCCCGAGCTGAAGGCCGCGCTGAGACCGGGGTGCCGGGCGAGATCCCCGATGGTCCGGAGGCCGAGACGCTGGGCCAACTCGTCTCGGACGGCCAGGGCGTACGTGTTGTTGAAGCCCAGCGGCGCGCTGATCGTGAGCCCCTGCGCCTCGATCCGCGGTCGGATCGCGTCGGCCGTGACGAGGGCGGGGTCCTTCAGCATGACGCGGCTCAGAGTGCCGGTGTATTCCGGATAGATGTCGATGGCGCCGGACTCGAGCGCGCGAAACGTGACGCCGGTGCCCCCGAGACCCACGCGCCGCTCGGCGCGCGCTTCCCCCACCTTCTCGACGAGCTGCGCTACCACCTCGGCGAGGATGTAGCTCTCGGTGAACGACTTCGAGCCGATGCGGACGACGCCGTCGGACGCCGCGCTCGCGGACGATGCCTGGACCAGCAGCGCGCAGAGGGCGGCACCCACGATGCGCGGTCGCACGGCGCTAGCGCCCGACCGACGGGCTCGGTGCGAGCGTCTGGGCGTTGATGAACTGCGCCACGAACGGCGTCGCCGGCCGCTCCGCGAGGTCTGCAAAGGTCCCGTGCTGCACGATGCGCCCGGCGGTCATGAGCGTGATGGTGTGACCGAGCAGCGCCGCCTCGCGAATGTCGTGCGTCACGAGGACCACCGTCTTTCCCAGGGTGGCGAAGAGCCGCCCCAGCTGGCCCTGCAGCTCGGCGCGCACGAGGGGGTCGAGCGCCCCCAGCGGCTCGTCGAGGAGCAGGATCGGCGGATCGAGCATCAGCGCCCGCATCAACCCGACCCGCTGGCGCTCCCCGCCACTGAGCTCTCGCGGATAGCGAGCGAGCAGCGCCCGATCGAGCCCCGCCATGACGGCGAGCTCGGCCACGCGTGCGTCGATTCTCGCCCGCGGCCAGCGCTGCCCCTCGGCTCCCAGCGCAACATTCTCTGACGCGGTCAGGTGAGGATAGAGTCCCCCGTCCTGCACCACGTAGCCCATCCGCTTGACCAGCCCGGCCCGCGTGGAGCCGTCGACGCCCGTCCCGTCGACCACCACCGTGCCCTCGTCCGGCGTCGCGAGCCCGAGAATCAGCCGGAGCACCGTCGACTTGCCGGAGCCGCTCGAGCCGAGCAGAACGTGGGTGGTGCCGGCGGTCACCTCGATCGACACGTGGTCGAGCGCGACGGCGTGGCCGAAGCGCTTCGTCACGCCGTGAAGGGCGATCACGCTGGCATTCTACCGCTCGCCAGCCTCTTGGTTCATGTGGCCGTCATCAGTGTTGCGGACGATGGCCATTCAGCCTGTGGGTTCAACCGGAAACGCTGCCGTACAAGTACGTCAACGTGGAGGGGCCGATCGTCGCGGTCGAAGCGGCAGATCTCGGGACACGCCGAACGGCCAGCCGGCTAACCACCCCGCCACAGCCAACGGCTGACCGCTGGACGACAATCAGTGGGCGCTTCCGGTGTCCTGGAAGCGCCCCCTGCGGCTACTTGTCCTTGATCGCCGCCTTCACCTTGGCCGCCATCTCGGGCGGGATCGTGGCGATGTTGTGTGCCTGCTTGGCGTGCGCCGCGCCCTTGGCCATGACCTCGGCCTCGTCCTTGCCTTCCAGCACTGCCTTGCAGCCGGGCATGAGGTCACCGCAATTGAGCACCTTGGCCATGATGAAATCCTCCCTTGGGCGAATCGCCCAACGTAAAGTCTGAGCGTGCCACCCAGGGCTGTCAATCCCCACTCCTCAGCCGTGATGCTGGCCTGGCTCGGCCTGGTCCTGCTCCTCGTGGCATCGGTCCCTGCCGCCGCGAGCGACGAGCCCCGCCCCGTGATCGAGGGAAGCTGGATCGCCACGTTCGGTCAGCGGCAGTTTCGAGGGGAGTGGTCCGCGCAGGCGCTGGCCAACAATACGAACGCGGCCGTCGGCTCGTGGACGGTGTTCGATGACGGGGAGCAGATCGTCATGCGGGGGACGTGGTCCGCGGAGAAAGCCGCGAACAGATGGGAAGGCAGCTGGTCGGCGCGAGTGGAGAACGGCCCGGTGCTGTCCGGCACCTGGGGCGCCGATCCGAAGAGCATGGCGGGCAAGACCTTCGAGGACCTGCTGCGGCAGACCGGCGAGAAGCAGATCGCCGGCTGGTGGCGCGGCCGGGCGGGTCAGCAGGGGAACTGGTGGTTGCGCGCCTTGGGCTGGACGATCCCGCCGGCGAAGTGACCGCCGCCGGCCATGGACGCGACGAGCAGGAGGCGTTCCCCGACCCAGGCTAGGATCTATCCCCCACGGCGCGCCGGCACCTCGAAGGTAAAGCACGAGCCCGCGCCCACCTGGCTCTTGACCCAGATCCTGCCGCCATGGAGCTCGATGAACTTTCTCGACAGGGCCAGGCCGAGGCCGGTGCCTCCGACCCTCTTGTCGGCCGACCCCACCTGGCGGAACTCCTCGAACACCGCCTCCTGGTCCTCCGGCGCGATGCCGACGCCGGTGTCGGTAACCGACACGGAGACCGATCCATCCATCGGCACGGCGCGGACGTCGATCCGGCCGCCCTCCGGCGTGAACTTGATCGCGTTCGAGAGGAGATTCAAGAGGACCTGGCGAAGCTTCCGCTCGTCGGCCTCGATGAGCCCGAGCCGCTCGTCGACGGTCTTCCCCAGCGCTATGCCCCGGCGCGACGCCCGCTCGCGCACGAGCACGAGGGCATTGTCGATGGTCGTGGGCAGGTCGAAGCTCGACAGCTCGAGCTCCATCTTCCCCGCCTCGATCTTCGAGAGGTCGAGGATGTCGTTGATGAGGGACAGGAGGTGCTGCCCGGAGGCGTGAATGTCCTTCAGGTATTCGTCCTGCTTCTCGTTCAGCTCCCCGAACATCCGCTCGCTCAGAATCTCCGAGAAGCCAATGATCGCGTTGAGCGGCGTGCGCAGCTCGTGCGACATGTTGGCGAGGAACTCGGACTTGTGCCGGCTCGCCGCCTCGAGCTCGCGGCTCTTGATCTCGATCTCGCGGAACAGCCGGGCGTTCTGAATCGCCAGGGCCGACTGGGTGGCGAATGTCCGCAGGAGCTCGATAATGTCGGCGGTGAACTCGCCGGGCAGGTTACGAGACACGACCAGACAGCCGATCAGCTCGCCCTCGCGGACCATCGGCACCGCCAGGACCGCGCGGATCCCGGATGTGATGAGGTTTTCGCGCAGCCGACTCTCGTAAGCGCCCGGCACCGTGATGTCGGGCACCTGCGCCGGTTCGAGGGTCAGCGCGGTCCGCCCGACGGCCCCTTCGCCCTTTCGAATCCGCGTGCTCCTGCGCGCCTCTGCCAGGGCTCCGCCCGCCTGGGTCGCCACCCGGTGGACGAACTCCTCGGCGCCTTCGTCGTACTCGAAGACCACCCCACCATCGAGCCCCGACAG
>DATJFY010000059.1:0-10739 GCA_035495415.1 Verrucomicrobiia bacterium | reverse complement strand
TTCCCACACGTACCACTGCGTATCCAAGCCGAAGAGAACCGCCCTTCGCATCTGGGCACTAGCGGGATGGCGGGGGGGCTGCGGATGATGACCTGAGTAGAGGCCGAGGCGTCCGGCCGGTTGGCCCATCGACACGAGATGCTCGATCCAGTAGACGTCGAAATCGGGCCCTTCCTGTCGGTAGGCGGTGTAGCCCGGAAGCAGGTCGAGCACGAGGTTGCCCGCGAGTTGTGCGCGCGTGCCCGACGGCAGCGGCCGCGGTCCGGGCCTGAGCGAGGCAACCATGTCGGCGATCAGTCGACGCGCCGCGGGCAGATCGGCCAGCGCCGCATCGTTGACGTAGAAGCGGAGGAACTGTACCGTGCCATCGGGGTGCCGTATCAGCATCCCGCTCACGAGATTGGCATCCCCGATCTTCGCCGGAGCGCGGGGCTCGTACTGGAGGATCTCGAGGCCGCTGGCGGTAACCTCGCTGCGCACTACGGACGCCGGCATGCCCCGCGTGTCGCTCTCCACCTCCTTCAGGATTTCGGAAGCGTGTTGCGCCAGGCCGCCCGGACTCACGCGGAACATCTCGCCGACGAGCGCGACCAACCGCAGGAGGCCAGAATCGATGATGAGCCGGCGCACTCTCTCTTCTGCTTCAGGAGCGGCCATGAGTTGGACGGTGGGGGGCTCGAGGCTCGCCCCCTCCGGGGCACGGATCCGGAGCCGGTCCTGGAGAAGCGACACCTCCACCCAGTCCGGCGGCAAGTCCGCGAAGCTGACCGCCAGGCTGGGCGCCGGCCATGACGCGACAATTGCTAGCAGAGCCCCAGCGATTACCACCCCGCGCGCGAATGTCGTCATGACCGCCTCCAGCGCCCCGGCCGGTAGTGCGATTCCCGGCAGCCTGCGGAGAGCATAGCGTTCCCCCGGCGGGCGTGGGGAGACTAGGCGGGTCTCGACTATGAGCGCGGGCGCTCCGTGCTCGGGAGTGGACCCGGGCCAGGCAGCACGGTCTTCCCCCCTCCACGCGATTCGCCCGCGATGAGGGCCTCGATGCTCGGGTAGGGATAGATCGTGCGGGCCCCGTTTGCCGGGAGCCCACCGGTATCGACGGACGGCCCGTAGACGCTCCAGACTTGACGGCCGAGAAGTCTGAGGAGCGTTGTCTGCTCGGCTCGATGGTGCGCGGTGTGCGCGATGCGTCTCACCATGATCCACGCGTGGCTGTGAACCGTGTCGAAGAACGCGGCCTCCTTGCCCCACCATCCCGCATCCTTCTCCCCCAGCCGTGCGAGCCGCTTGGCCGAGTCCTCGGCGTATCGGCGGATGAACGCCAGGCGCGTTTCCTCGGCCGCGAGCGGGGGCGCCCCGACGTCGATCCCGAACATGCCGGTGAACCATTTGTCCTCGCTCATGCACTGATGAACCATGTGCTCACGGAAGGTCCGATCGCGAGCCAGATTCGGATGTGGGCGAACGTCGAGGTCGGCGTCGTCGAACATCGCCCACACGGAGAGAGTCTTCAAACGCTCGCTCGCGTAGGTGTCGACGAGGAAGGAGTAGTCCATCAGGACATCACTATACGCCACCCCAAGATCGCGGCTTTTGCGGAACCTGCGCCTCGAGTGCGAGGTCTTCGATGACGGAGGGCGCCCGCCGTGGCTACCGCTTCATCGTGGAAGGTTCATATGCTCGACTGGCGCCGGCCGCGCTAGGCACACTGAAATGGTAAGTCCAGGGGATTCGGTCGATTGTGGGAGAGGCAGACCGGCGTAATACTTGCGGTTGCGGCACTCGCGCGGCGGTGTTGCACGGCGGCGGCACTTGCGTGGCACGGAGCGGTGATCTATCGTCAGGTACTCAGCCGGAAAGAGTGTGCCCCATGGCTTTCTTCGACATCCCCAGGGACGAGGACATTGCTCCCGGGCTGGACGAGCTCAAGCGCGTCGCGGTGTCGACACCTTGCTGCGGAGACTGGGTAACGCACGCGCCCTCTCCGCAGATCGTCAAGCCCCGCGTGACCGTCGAAGCGAGCCTGTTCAGGCCATCGGACCCGTCGGTGTTCTCCTGGGAGGCCCGTGTGATCGCCTTCATGGTCGTCGCCCATGCCCGGCGGTGCGACGGTTGTTTCGGCGCCTCGCGCGGACGCCTGACCAAGCTGGGTTTCGCCGAGCCGGCGCTCGACGGGTTGTGCGCCAATCCGTCCGTGCTCCCTCTGGCGGAGCGCGAGCACGTGTTCGTGACGTACGCGCTCCGCATCGCGACCAACCCCAGCGAGCTCCAGCCCAGGGACTTCGCGAGCTCCAAGCCCAGGGCTTCTCTCCGACCGACGTACAGGAGACCGGATGCGCCGCCCACGCTCTCATGAACACGATCTCCACCAAGGCGGCCAACACGGCGCTGCGCGAGGACTGACCGATGGCCTTCTTCGACCTTCCCAAGGAAGAGAACATCCCGCCCGCGGCGTCCCACTGGCTGGACGAGCTGAAGCGGCTGCGCGGCATCACGACGGTACCCGAGAGCCGGCTCGCGTACGTGTCAACGCCCTGGATCCTCGAAGCGCAGGTGACCGCCGAAGCGAATCTGTTCAATCAGCGCTCCGGACGCTCGAGGTTCTCCTGGGAGGCCCGGATGTTCGCGTTCATGTTGGTGGCCCACGCCCGGCGGTGCACTGGCTGCTTCGGCTCCTCGCGCCGAGGGCTGATCGCGCTGGGCTTCGACGAGGCCGCGCTGGACGGCATCTGTGCCAACCCGGTTGCCCTGCCGCTCCCCGAGCGGGAACAGGCCTTCGTACGGTACGTGCTGCGCTTCGCCCTGGACGCGATGGACGTCAGGCCCAAGGACTTCCGCGAGATGGGAGCCCAGGGCCTCACGCCCGATGACGTCCGCGAGATGATCGGCTTCGCGGCGTTCTGCATGTTCAACACGATCTTCACGACCCTAGCCAATACGGCGCTGCACGACGAGTGATCGTCGCGGCCCCGGCGTGAACTGCCCGGCCTGCGCCCAGGATCTTCGCCCGGGCGCCCGCTTCTGCGACGGGTGCGGCGCCGCCCTCGAGGCCCGCTGCCCGGCCTGCGGCAAGGGCCAGCGTCACCACGCACGCTTCTGCGACGCCTGCGGCACGCCATTGGCCGTCGGCCCCCAGGCCCCCACCATCGTCGGCCCCGCCGTCGCCCGCGCGCCCGCGTCCTACACACCGCGCCACCTGGCCGAGCGGATCCTGACCGAGGAACGCGCGCTTCGCGGCGAGCGCAAGGAGGTGACCGTTCTCTTCGTCGACGTGCAAGGCTCGACGGAGCTGGCCGGAGCCCTCGACGCCGAAGACTTCCACATCGTCATGGACGGCGCCTTCCAGATCATGCTCGACGCCGTGCATCGCTGGGAGGGCACGGTCAACCAGTTCACAGGCGACGGGATCATGGCGCTCTTCGGCGCGCCGATTGCTCACGAGGACCACGCGCGGCGCGCGTGCCAGGCGGCACTCGAGATCCAGCGCGGGTTCGCCGAGCACGCCGCCCGGCTGCGGCGCGACAAGGGCTTCGGCATCCAGGTCCGGCTCGGCCTCAACAGCGGCCCCGTGGTCGTCGGTGCCATCGGCGACGACCTGCGCATGGACTACACCGCGCAGGGGCTCACGACGAATCTTGCCGCCCGCATGCAACAGGCCGCCGATCCGAGCTCGATCCTGCTGGCGTCGCCGACCCACCGGCTCGTCGAGGGCTACTTCCGCGTGCGACCGCTCGGCGCGCTGCGCGTCCGCGGGGCCGCCGAGCCGGTCGAGGCGTTCGTGCTCGACGGTGAAGGCACGGTCGTCTCGCGACTGCAAGCCTCGCTCCGGCGTGGGGTCTCCCCCTTCCGCGGCCGCGAAAGGGAGCTCGCCGTGCTCGGCGAGGCCTGGGAACGCGCCGCCGGCGGGCGGGGTGACGCTATCTGCCTGGTCGGTGAACCCGGCATCGGCAAGTCCCGGCTCGCCTACGAGCTGCAACGCCACCTCGGCCTGCCGCCACCCGTCGAGGGCGCCGCGCAAGCGTACGCGCGCGGAGACGCCTACTTCGCCTTCCGGCCTTTGCTGCGACAGCTGGCGGCGCTGTCGCCAGACGAGGATCTTGCAGCCGCCCGCGACGCGCTGCACCGGCGGCTGTGGGATCTGTCGCTCGACGTGGCTGCCTACGTGCCCGATGTCCTGCCGATCCTGGGGACATCGTGCGAGACGTTCGACATGCTGCGCGACACGCCGGCCGACGGGCGTCGCGACCGCGTGCAGGAGGCGGTGGTCGCTTGGGTGGTGGCCGAGTGCCATCAGGCGCCGCGCCTGGTGCTGCTCGAGGACGTCCACTGGCTCGATCCATCGTCGGAGGACCTGTGCCGTCGGCTAGCCACGGTCGCGCGCGAGCTTCCGCTGCTCCTGCTCATGACGTCGCGGCTGCCGCTCGCCGGCAGTCGTCTCGAGGTGGCCGGCGTCCGGGAGATTCCGCTGCGGTCATTGGCGCCCGACGATATCGCGGCGCTGGTGGATGCCCAGCTCGATCCTTACCCGGCGCGCGAGAGACTGCGCCGGGCCGTGGCCGAGCGGGCCCAGGGCAACCCGTTCTATGCCGAGGAGCTTCTTCGGGCATTCCGGGAGCGCGGCGACCTCGTGCTCGCCAACGGCGCCTACGATCTGACCGCGGACGCTGCCGCCGTGGTACCGCCTACTCTGCACGCGCTGATCGCGGCGCGCATCGACCGCCTATCGCTCTCCGCGCGCGAGCTGATCGCCGACGCGGCGGTGCTCGGCAAACGCTTCCTGCTGGCGCACCTGCGCGCGCTGACGCCGGGCGAGCAGTTCGACGAGGACCTGGCGCTGCTCGAGCGTCGCGGGCTCCTCGATCAAGAGGCCGGCGGCGGCATTGCCATGCTGAGCTTCCGCCACATCCTGACCCAGGAGGTGGCCTACGGCACGCTACTCCAGGCCGACCGCAAGACCCGTCACGGGCGGGCTGCGGAGACGATCGAGTCGCTGTATCGCGGCCGCACCGAGGAGGTCTGCGACCAGCTCGCCCACCACTGGGCCCGGAGCGATCGGGCCATCGCGGCGCTGCCCTACCTGTTGACCGCCGCCGACCGCGCCGTGCTCATGGGCGCCAACCAGGAGGCGATCAGCCACTTGCAGAGCGCGCTGGAGCTGGCCACCGCCCACGCCGATGCTGTCCGCCCGCAACAGCGGGACGCGATCCGCCTCAAGCTGGCCGGTCTTCACTTCGTCGTCGGCGAGCGCTGACGCGCGACCCCGCTCGCCGGTTCGAGCGTCTCGGCGATACGAGTGCGAGGGCCCGCCAAACGACTAGGGCCGGCCGAGCGCCGAGGGCTTACCTCGGCGCTCGCGCAACAACGGCGCATCAGCTCGGCATGACGCCCAGCTGCCGAAGCAAGTGTCCGGTGTCCCAGTAGACCCAGGACCGCACGATCTCACCGTTCCGAACCTCCGCCACCGTGCAACCATGAGTCTCGGCCCGACGCTTCGTCGGTGGGATACCCATCAGCTCCCCATTGTGTGTTCCAGTCGCGGTGTACCGCGACACCACGTAGTCGCCACTCGACAGCAGCTGATCGATCGTAAAGTGTAGGTCCGGGAATGCAGTGATATACATCTGCATCGCTTGCCGATATCCGTCACGACCGACAACTGGTGCCGGAAGCGTATCCGTCTCCCAGACGTGCTTTTCATCCAGGATCTTCAGAAGACTTTCAACGTTATGAGCGTTCCACGCGTCCCAGCTCTCTCGAACGATGCGCACGTTGTCCTGCTCAGCCATGTGCTGTCTCCCTTTCGTTACTGCGGTTGGGAATCCGTGGTTGGCGTGTGAAAGATCGCCCATGCAGCGGGGGCTTCTAGCGTACGACAACGGGGCCTTGAGGAGCACCCCTGGAGCTTCGGGCGGCTAGTGCCGCTCGCCAAGAGGTCAACCGAACCTTCCATTCTGCTGCGATGTAGTTTGCACGCGCGTCAGGGCCACGGATTTCGGTGCGCCCGGGCGCGAACACCTCAGGGCCGATCACTTGAGGCTGTACGAGGTCAGATCGAACTCGGTCGCATTCTGATTCATGGAGGTGAACTTGACGACGCTCTTGACCCCGGGGGCGAACCATACGGCGTCGCTCCAGGTGGATGTGTTCGGTGCGCGACCTCCTCTCCAGCTCCGCTCCATCTTGAATGCCTTGAACGTTCCCGCCTTGGTTTTCACGTCCTCATACTTTGCGATCTTGACGGCCACGTCGTACTGTTGCACCTGGCCGCGGAAGTACCCCTGCGCGGAGAAGTTCCAGCTCTTGCCTACCTGGAGCGGAAAGTCGTACAAGCGCCAGCTCGGACCAACGAAGAGCACCTGAACCTTGCCCGGGTCCAGCGGCTTGCCGTCACTCTCCGTGACAATTCCCGTCGAGCCGAAGCTCTTATCGAAGTGGATCACACAGGTCGGGCAGTCGCGGAGACCGCCCGTCAATGCCGAACCGTTCTCGTCTACCTTGACCACCGTGACTTCGCGCCCGTCGCTGAACTTCCAGGTGTCTCCCACTGAAAACGCGGGCGGGTCAGTCGTTTGCGCGTGCACAGCCGTCACCATTGAGAGAAATGAGACCGCGATTACCAGGGCTCGACTCATAAGGCGGCTCCCTCCGGATCCGGGGTGATTAGGCCGTTTCCCCTCGGTTTCTTCGGGAGCTCTCGGGGAAGGAGAGGCGCACACGTAGTGGCGATAGCGTGCCGGAAGAGGTGAAGAACCGGAGATGGCACACGCCCGCCACGGGTTCAAACTTAAGACCATGGAATTGATAGAACCATTGGACCTTGGTCTAGTACGTTAGTGGGTAGCAGCACGCAAGAAGTGCTGTACTGCCAAATTCTGGCGCAACCGTATCCTGACTAATCAGCGCTCAAAACGATAGCTGCATTGGCAACAATATGACCCACCCTCTCTGCCAATATCGGTGAGACAGCGACCGCCTGGAAGTTGAGTGTCGAGGGCGAAGCAGGATTGGAGAGTGATGAGCGCATTGACGGACGCTCTCGGTGAGCCGGCAATCGACGTAGTAGCGAAAGGCAACGCGGCGACGGTTCACGGTGGAGCACAAGCGGAAGATCGTCCGAGAGGCCGATGCGTGCAAGACGCCGGGCGCGGTCGTGGCGCTGTTGCGGGAGCCGCTGTACTCGTCCCACCTGACGACATCGGCCTGCTAACGCCCGCCGACGTGTATCACCGCCTGGCCCAGCGGGGCGTGGTGGCGCGAGCGACCGTACTTGCCACGGCCTACGCCACGCATCCGGAGCGAGTCCCCGCCGGCCTGCCCCTTCCACTACCGCGCCCTGTGGACGTGTGGCTCAACCCACCCAAGGCCCGAGCGACGTAGGAGATTCGCGACTCGCCGCGACTCGCGGCGATATTACTCTCGGCCCATCGCTCCGATCGTGACCGCCGAGGCTGCTGGCAGGCTCTGGCATGAAGTGTCCACGGTGCCAAGTCGTGAATCCCTCCGGAACAAGATTCTGCGGCCAGTGCGCCGCGCCGCTTGCCGCCGTCTGCCCGTCGTGCGGAGCCAGTAACCCTCCTGAGAACAAGTTCTGTGGCCAGTGTGCAGCCCCGCTCGACAAGCCCGCTCAGCCGCGCTTCGCCGCGCCCGAGTCCTATACACCGAAACACCTGGCCGAGAAGATCCTAACCTCGAAGGCCGCTCTCGAAGGCGAGCGCAAGCAGGTGACCGTCCTCTTCGCCGACCTCAAGGGCTCGATGGAGCTTCTCGCTGACCGTGACCCGGAGGACGCCCGCAAGCTCCTCGACCCCGTCCTTGAGCTGATGATGGAGGCGGTACACCGGTTCGAAGGGACGGTGAACCAGCTCATGGGTGACGGGATCATGGCGCTGTTCGGCGCGCCTGTGGCCCACGAGGACCACGCCGTCCGCGCGTCCTATGGCGCACTCCGGATGCAGGACGCGATCCGCCGATACACCGAGCACGCGCGCCGCGCCTACGGCATCGAGGTGCAGATCCGCGTGGGCATCAACTCGGGCGAGGTCGTCGTTCGCTCCATCGGAAGCGACCTCCGCATGGATTACACCGCTGTGGGCCAAACGACCCACCTGGCCGCCCGCATGGAGCAACTCGCCACCCCAGGAACGATCCGGCTCACCGAGGCCACGCTCGCTCTCGCCGAAGGCTACGTCGAGGTGAAACCGCTCGGCCCCGTTCCGGTCAAGGGCCTCGTCGATCCAGTCGAGGTCTACGAGGCGACGGGGGCGAGCACGGTCAGGACCCGCCTGCAGGCGCGCGCTCGACGCGGCCTCACCCGCTTCGTCGGACGCGATGCCGAGCTGGCGCAACTCCGGCGCGCCCTGCAGCAGGCCGGTGACGGGCACGGGCAGATCGCGGCCATCGTCGGCGAAGCGGGCGTCGGGAAGTCGCGCCTCGTTCACGAGTTTATCCATTCGCATCGCCTGGTCGGTTGGCGGCTCCTCGAGAGCGCCTCCGTGTCCTACGGCAAGGCGACCAGCTATTTGCCGTTAATCGACCTGTTCAAGGGCTATTTCATGATCCAGGACCGGGACGACCTCCGCGAAATCCGCGAGAAAGTAACGGGAAAGCTGCTGACCCTCGATCGGGCGCTGGAGCCGACGCTGCCAGCGCTTCTGGCCCTTCTCGACGTGCACGTCGACGACGGTGCTTGGCAGGCGCTCGACCCGCCGTCCCGTCGGCAGCGCACCATCGACGACGCGAAGCGGGTGCTCCTGCGCGAGGCCCGAGCGCAGCCTCTCCTCCTCGTCGTCGAAGACCTCCACTGGATCGACGACGAGACTCAGGCCCTGCTCGACGGCCTGGTCGACAGTCTGGGTTCCGCGCGTCTGATGCTGCTCGTGAACTACCGCCCGGAGTACCGACACGCCTGGGCCAGCAAGACGTGCTATAGCCAAATCCGCTTGGATCCGCTGCCCGTCGAGAGCACCACGTGCTCGGCGAGGGCCAGGAAATGTCCCGCCGCACACTCGAGGCAGAAGCGATCGCCGAGCGAGCGGACGACGACGGCCGGCGGTCCCGCGTCTGGGCATTCCTCACGACGGTTCACGCCCGTCTCGGCGAGCTGGACGAGGCGCTCGGCAAGGGCGTCCGGGCCGTCGAGATCGCCGAGTGCCTCGGAGACCTCCGCCTCCTCATTCCCGCCTCGTCGTGCCTCGCGCAGGTCCTCTACCACCTGGCGGACCATGAGCGCGTGGCCGCCCTGGTCTCGAGCAGCCTCGCCCGGTTCCCTGACGACCTGGTCCAGGAGGACTTCGGGATGCCAGCGCAAGCCTCGATCCTCCTCCGCTACTGGCTCGTCATGAGCCTCGCCGAGCTGGGCCGATTCGCGGAGGCGTCCCGCCATGCCGCCGATTCAATCCAGGCGGCCGAGGCCAGGCAGGATGCGGGCAGCATGACGACCGCCCATTTCGCGGCAGGGACTCTGCAGTCCCTCAAGGGAGACGCGACGCGACAAGCCGTTCCGTTCGAGCGCCGGATCGCGATCGCACGCGCGGGACAACCGAGCATGGTCGGGCATACGGTCGCCTACTCCGCGTTGGAGCTCGCCCTGCGCGGGGAGGCGAGCCTCGCGCTCGATCAAATTGTCGAAGGCGAACAGCTGCTCGAGGAACAGGTGCGCAAAGGGCCCATCTTTCCGACCGGTCAGGCCTTTCGTTCGCTCGGGCGCGCGTACCTACTGCTCGGGCGCCTGGACCAGGCGCGAGCGCTCGCAGCGCGCGCCCGAGAGACGTCATCGCGCTATCCAGGCTGGGCTGCCCACGCCGAGCAACTGCTGGGCGACGTCGCGGCTCACCCTGACGACTTCGACGCCGGGCGCGGCGAGATCCACTACCGGCAGGCGCTGGCCGTCGCCGAGCCGCGTGGCATGCGCCCCCTCGTCGCCCACTGCCACCTCGGCCTCGGCAAGCTTTCCCGGCGGACCGGTAAGAGCGAGCAGGCGCGTGAACATCTCACCATCGCGACGACGATGTACGGCGAGATGGGCATGGCGTACTGGCTGGAGCAGGCGGAGGCGGAGATGGGAGCGTGATTGCGAAGCTCGTCGACTCCACGCACAAGACGGAAGGCTCACCACTACCATAAACTCAAGAACCCAATGTCACGTTCCTATTGACAGGTTCCCGCCGCGTCCTTGCCCCTCCCCTCGGAAGGGGATCGGCTCTCCGCGCACTCGCGACGTGGGTCCCGGGATCGGGCGCGCACCGAGAGCCCGAACGCGAGACATCCGCTGGCGGCCATGGCCGGCGCCCTCGGAGTGGTGCTCGAGAAGCGTGGCGCGCGTATCGCCTAGAAGCGGACCCGCGGACGCCGGAGGCCCCGGACATCGGGCGCAGTGCGCGTCATCGCGGGCGCGACGGTTTGAGGGTACAAGCTCCGGATCGTTCGTTTGCCGCCAAGTCTGTGTAGCGCCCTGCTTGGCGGCATGGCACGTGCATAATCGCGTAGCTCATGGAGGCGCTCCCGCTCGGCCCGCATCCGCTAACTGCGGGCGCCGTGACTCAGCTCGGCAATGCGCCCCACCGACCACCAGCTCCATGAGGGTGCGCGCGGCGGACCAAGATCTCCACGGTCATGTCCCGGATTCGTCGCCGGTCGTTATGCTCGTGATCGACGCTATCAATGATTTCACGTTCGCGGAAGGTTCGCTGGTACTGGCGGACGCACGCCCGGTAGCCGAGCGGATCCACCGATTAAAGCGG
>DATJFY010000058.1:0-42871 GCA_035495415.1 Verrucomicrobiia bacterium | reverse complement strand
AGAGGCCCGGCGGCCCGATGCTCGGAGAGCCTGGTTCCTTTGCCGAGCAACATCAAGACCAGGCGGAGGCCGGGCTCCTTGGTCAGGGTGATCGAATTGCGTCCTCTCTCGCGCCAGGTGGGCTCCTCCCGGAGCTGCTCCAGTTGCTCGCCGAGCCGCAGATGAAGGAGCGGCGCCTCGATCGGTCGATCAGGTCTCGCCTTCCACTCGTCACTCATGAACGGCTCCGATCTCGTGTTCCATCGCCAGTTCCGCTTCGAGACTCTCCCGGTCGCGAAAGATGCTCGCCACCGCAAGAATCCGATCACCCACCCGGTACCGCACGCTCACGTCGTGCTGCTCGAGGCTGCCGTCGATCTCGATGGTCTCCCAGCGCTCGGCATGGCCGACGTAGTTGATGGAGATGTCGTAGTGCTGGCTCCAGAAGAAGGGCACGTCGGTGAAGGGCGTACGCTCGCCGACGATGGTGCGGGCGACCGCCTGGCCCTGCCGCTGGGCCAGCACCCAGTGCTCGATGCGCACGAGGCCGCCGCCGCGGGGGTCCGGCCAGCGCGCGGCATCCCCGATCGCGAAGATCCCCTTCGTGGCGGTCTCCAGGTAGGCGTCCACGACGATGCCCTTCTCCATCCGCAGTCCCGCCTGCTCGGCGAGCGCGGTCGCCGGCCTCACGCCGATGCCGGCGACGATGAGGTCCGCGTCCAGCCGCTCCCCGCCCTCGAGCACCAGGCCGCCGCGCGTGAGGCCGCTCGCCTTCCGGCCGAGGTGGAAGACGACCCCGTGCTCCTCGTGGAGGCCGCGGATGAAGTCACCGAGCTCCGGACCCAGCACGCGCTCGAGCGGACGCACCTCGGGCGCGACCACGTGCACCTCGATCTTCCGTGCGCGGAGCGACGCGGCGACTTCGAGCCCGATGAAGCTCGCGCCCAGAACGACCGCGCGGCGGGCCCCTTCCGCCGACTTGATGATCGCGCGACTGTCGGCAAGGGTGCGCAGGTAGTGAACGGGTGGCCCCGACTCGCCCGGCATCGGGAGCCGAATCGGATCGGCGCCGGTGGCGAGGACGATCGTGTCGAACTGTCGTGTCGTTCCATCATCGAAGGTGAGCCGCTTGCGGTCGAGATCGAGCGCGGTCACCTGCCGGCCACGCATGAGCTCCACCTTCCGCTCCCCGTAGTAGGCACTCGGGTGGAGCGGAAGCTGCTCCTCCTGGATGCTTCCGGCCAGGTAGTCCTTGGACAGGCTTGGCCGGTCATAGGGCGCCTCTGCGTCGCGATCGATGAGCGTGATGCCGCCCTCGAACCCGAGGTGGCGCAGCTCGTCCGCCGCGCTGTTCCCGGCGGCCCCGGCGCCCACGATCGCGACCGACCGCGGCGCCGTTCCCGGGCGCTCCCGACGCCGCACGCTATCCGGCTTCGCCCGTTTCCGGGTGACGAGCACCTGGCCGGCGCGCTGTTCGGTCTCGTAGGCGTCGACCGGACTCAACGCCGGCGCGGCCAGGGCCTCGCCGCTCCGGAGGCTGAAGCAGGCATGATGCCATGGGCAACGGACGGTGTCGCCCACGACGAGTCCGTCGGCGAGGGGGCCACCGTAGTGGGTGCACGTCGCGCCAATCGCGAAGACCTCCGCTCCTCGCCGCACCAGGATGACCGGTTCCGTCTGGACGTGCCCCAGCAATGGAACACCCTCGGCCAGCGAGTTGGCCGGGATGCCGGCGGTAAGGTCGGGACCGCTCTTAGCTTGATCGCTCATGCACATTCTCCTTGGCGCTCACGTGATCCAGTAGCGTGCGCTCCCGTCTCCGCGGCGACCCTTTCAGCTGACCGTCGGTGGCGCGGGCATCTGGGCGAGGGTCGCGCGCCATGGCCGCCGATCGCGCCTTCTGCCCACTCTTTTTACCGGGCGCCCGTCGGTTCGACTATTAGAAACGCGTCTCCTCATCCTTAGCTTTGCTGTAAGATCGGCGCGCGATGGAGTGGCTCAACTACCACCATCTGCTCTACTACTGGATGGTCGTGCGTACCGGCAGCGTGGCGGCCGCCAGCACCGAGCTGAAGCTGGCCTCGCCGACCATCAGCGTCCAGATCCGGCGGCTCGAGGAACAGCTGGGTGAGAAGCTGCTCCGGCGTTCGGGGCGTCACGTCGTGCCCACCGAGATGGGCCAGCTCGTCTATCGCTATGCCGACGAGATCTTCGCCCTCGGGCGGGAGCTTGTCGACACCGCTCGCGGACGGCCGACGGGCCGTCCGATGCACGTGGTCATTGGCGTGCACGACGTCGTCCCGAAGTCCATCGCCCGCTGGCTCATCGAGCCGGCGCTGAAGCTCCCGAACCCGGTCCGGATCACCTGTCGTGAGGGCAGCTCGGAACAGCTCCTCGCGGACCTGTCCGTCCAGCGCGTTGATGTCGTGCTGGCCGACGCGCCGATCAGCCCGACCGTGAAGGTGCGCGCCTACAATCACCTGCTCGGCGAGACGGGGCTCTCGTTCCTCGGTGTTCAGCGACTGGCGCGGAAGTACCGGCCGGATTTCCCGAAGTCGCTGCATGACGCGCCGATGCTGCTGCCCACGGAGAACACCGCGGTACGACGCACGCTGGATCAGTGGTTCGACGGGCTCGGCGTCAGACCCCGCGTCGTCGGAGAGTTCGACGACTCGGAGCTGAGCTGGGAGTTCGGGGGGACCGGAATGGCGATCTTCTCCGCCCCGCTGGTTCTCGAGACGCATCTGGCGCGGCTGTACAACGTGCAGCGAATCGGCTGGGCCCCGGACATACCCTCTCGCTTCTACGCCATCTCGGTGGAGAGGCAGCTCAAACATCCGGCCGCGGTCGCCATCTGCGAGGCCGCACGGAACAGCCTCTTCGCCAAGAAGGTGCCGACCCGATCCCGGCGCGCCCGACACCGAGGCGAGCGCGGCTCGAGCACACCCTAAAGGCTCGGGGCCCTCGCGCGAGGGCCCGGGCCGGACTCCGGACAGCGCCAGCCCCCATGAGGCGCGATGCTGCCATCGGCCTCGGCGGGACCCCACGTTCCAGGCTCGTAAGGATAGATCGGCGTCGTCACCCCAAGAATGGGATCGACAATCGCCCAGGCTGCCTCGACGCTATCCTCCCGTGCGAACAGCGTGGCGTCGCCCATCATCGCGTCGCCGATCAGCCGCTCATAGGGCTGCATCTCCTCCGGGTCCTGATGGCAGAGGGAGAGCTCGACGGCTTCGCCGACCATGGCCTCGCCGGCCGCTTTCGCCCGCGCTCCGATCGCGATCATGACCTCCGGACCAAGTCGGAATCGGATGTAGTTGGCCGAGAGCGCCTCGTGAAAGAGGACTTGCGGCGGAGGCCGTAGCGTGACCACCACCTCGGTCGCGGTGATCGGCAGGCGCTTGCCCACCCGGATGTAGACCGGCACGCCCTCCCAGCGCCAGGAGTCGATGCAGAGCTGGACCGCCGCGAAGGTTTCCACGCGTGAGTCCGGCGCGACACCTCCCTCGGTGCGATAGCCCCGAAACTGGCCGCGAACGAGGTTCTCCGGCGTCAGAGCTCGAATGCAGCGAAAGACCTTGTCCTTCTCGTTCCGAAGTGCCTGGCCGGTGTACCCGGCCGGCGGCTCCATGGCGAGCATGCCCACCACCTGCAGCATGTGGTTCTGCAGGACGTCGCGGATCGCCCCCACCTCGTCGTAGAAGCGGCCGCGCCCCTCCACCCCGAAGGTCTCGGCCATCGTGATCTGCATGCTCTCGACATAGTTGCGGTTCCAGATCGGCTCGAGGAAGGAATTGGCGAACCGGAAGTAGAGAAGGTTCTGCACCGCCTCCTTGCCGAGGTAGTGGTCGATCCGGAATACCGATGACTCGTCGAACACGCGGTGGATGGTCCGGTTCAGCCCCCTCGCCGACGTGAGGTCCCGTCCGAACGGTTTCTCGACGACCACCCGTGCCCCGCGCGCTGAACCAGAGTGGCCGAGCCCCTCGATCACGGTGGGGAACATGCTCGGGGGAATGGCCAGATAGTGGAGCGGCCGCACCGCCGGCCCCAGCGCCGCGTGCAGCATCCCCCAGGTGGCCTGATCTCGATAGTCACCGTCCACATAGCGGAGCAGGCTCGACAGCCTCGCCCACGCGGAGGCATCGACCCCGCCTTCACACGTCTCCAGGCTCTCGCGGACCCGCGCGCGCAGATCCTCGAGGCGAAGGCCCGACTTGGCGACGCCAATGACGGGCACGTCGAATCCACCTCGCCTCACCATCGCCTGGAGCGCGGGGAAGATCTTCTTGTATGCGAGATCGCCGGTGGCGCCGAAGAGGACGAGGGCGTCGGAGCACGGGACCGGCTCGGCATTCATCGGGCTTGCCCGTTCGCGGACGCGAAGGGCGGCGACCCGTAGTATCGGCCCAGGCGTGCCTCGTGCTCCGGGCTGACGGGGACGGCCCGATCGTGGGTAGGGGCCAGCCGGATGGCCTCCGCGGGCAGGCTCACCTCGATCGTGCGCGCCCCCCAGCTCACCCGGGCGATCCAGTCCACCGGGACGAGCACCTGGTGGATCGTCCACCTCCGGCGAACGGACACGAGCAGGTATCGGATCGACCACGTGTCGTCATCGACCAGGAAATCCTCGACGTGGCCGACCTCGCCGTCGAGCGCATGCACGAAGTAGCCCATGATCGCCCGCACGCTCCTGAGATGCCCATCGCCGCCGGCCGGCCCCTTCGGAAGCGTGGCGGGCATGGCCAGGCCTACCGAGGCCCCGACGGTCACCGCGTAGGAGGGAAAACCGTAGTAGTGCGACAGCTCGAGCTCGTGCTGGCGCGACACCGGTCTGGCCCGGTCGACGTCCGGACTGCCGGCGACCTCACTCCGGCTCAGGCTCGTCCGCACGACTTGGCGGGCGGGATCCACCCCGTTGACGGACCGGGGTGATAGCAGCACGCTCCGGCCGGCCGGCCAGTGGCTGGTGTTCATCACGAGATTCCGGACGGCCCACCGCTGATCGTCGAAATACACGTCGGACAGGCGCCCGACCTCGCCGCCCTCCGCCTCGATGGACCAGCCGACCATCTCGACTGCGCCTCTCAGCATCACGCTCCTCCTAGGGATAGAGGCCGCGGATCCGATGCGCCTCGGCCACCCGGCCGATGCCCTCCATCAGGGCCGCCGCTCTCAGCGTGACCTTTTCGCTCTCGGCCGTCGCCCAGACCCGGTCGACGGCGCGCGTCATGATCTCCTGAAGACGAGAGATGACCTCGCTCTCCCTCCAGAAGTGGTGCTGGAGCCCCTGCACCCACTCGAAGTACGACACGACGACCCCGCCCGCGTTGGCGAGAACGTCCGGAATCACCCGCACCCCGCGCTCGTGGAGGATCGCATCGGCCTCCGCGGTGGTGGGCCCGTTGGCTCCCTCTATGATGAGGGCGGCCTTCACCCGATCGGCGTTCCCCTCGTGGATCTGCGATCCGACCGCGGCCGGTACGAGGAGGCCGCACGCCTGCTCGATCAGGTCCGCGTTCGAGATCGGCTCGGCACCCGGTAGGCCGACCACGCTGCCGCTCTCCTTCACGTGGGCTTGCAGCTTGAGTACGTCGAGGCCGTCGCCGTTCCAGATGCCTCCGTTGACGTCGCCCACCCCGACGATCTTGCAGCCGTCGTCCCACAGGAGACGGGCCACCACGCTCCCCACGTTCCCGAACCCCTGGATCACGACCCGCTTGCCGCTGACCTCGTGACCCAGATGGTGAGCGGCCTGATGAAGAACGGAGACGATCCCGCGCCCCGTCGCCTCACGCCGCCCGTGCGACCCTCCGATGATGAGCGGCTTGCCGGTCACCACTCCCGGTACGCTCCGCCCTTGCGTCATCGAGTACGTGTCCATCATCCATGCCATGGTCTGCTCGTCGGTCCCCAGATCCGGAGCCGGAATGTCCAGGTCCGGCCCGATGAGCGGCATGATCTCCACGGTATAGCGCCGGGTCAGAGCCTCGCGCTCGCGTGCCGACATCTGCCGGGGGGCACACCGCACGCCGCCCTTCGCGCCGCCGTACGGCAGACCCATCAGGGCGCACTTCCAGGTCATCAACATGGCCAGGGCGGTCACCTCATCCAGGTTCACGCTCGGGTCGTACCGGAGCCCGCCCTTGCTCGCCCCGAGCACCGTGTCGTGATGGACCCGGTACCCGATGAAGACCTCCGTCCGTCCATGGTCCATGAGCACCGGGATGGACACGGTCAGGGCACGTCGGGGATACCGCAGCCGTTCGTGAATGCCCGGCTCGAGATTCAGGCGCTCGGCGATCGAGTCGAGCTGGGCGAGTGTGGTTCGATGGAGAGGTGATTCGGACTCCGGGGCCGGGGTCATGAACATTCGATTTCTCCTTCGGGCCGGACACTCGCGAGGATGCGGGTGATCTCCGCCTCATGGGGCCCATGGGTTGGCTTGCAGATGATCGACGCCGCCGCGGGGGCGTGCCGCTCCGTCGCCTCCACTCGAAGCAGTCCGTCGGCATCGATCCAGAACGTGACCCTGATTTCCGGTACGCCGGCGGGCATCGGTGGGATCCCGCGTAGCTCGAATCGGGCCAGCGACCGACACTCTTCGGCCAGCTCGCCCTGGCCCTGTACCACGTGGAGGGCAATGGTCGTCTGTCCGTCGACCGCCGTCGTGAACGTCTCTTCTGCCCGGGTGGGAATCGTGGTGTTCCGCGGTATGACCACACCGACGCGGCCACCGAGGGTCTCGATCCCGAGCGCGAGCGGCGTCACGTCCAGGAGGAGCGTGTCCGCACGCCCCCCCTCCAGGATGTTCGCCTGGACCGCCGCGCCCATGGCCACCACCTGGTCCGGATCGAGGTGGTGGTGCGCCGGGCGACCGAACAGATTCTCCGCGCGCCGGCGTACCAGGGGCACCCGGGTCGATCCTCCCACCAGCACGAGCTCGTCGACGTCGGCGGGGGCCAGCCCGGCGTCTCGCAGCGCCATCTCGCATCGGATCAGCGTCCCCTTCACCAACGGATCGATTCGATCCTCGAGCTCGGCGCGCGTGATCTCCCGGTGGTATGCGAAGCTGTCGAAGGATGTCCGGACGATGGTCCGGAGCTGACGCGAGAGCTCGACCTTCGCGGCCTCCGCGGCCAGCCGGAGCCGCTGCATCGCCGCTCGGTCCCCGGCCAGCTCCGCGCCATGGCTCGCACGGATATCCTCGAGCAGGAACTCCACGAGCGCCCGGTCGAAGTCGTCGCCCCCGAGTCGGGTATGCCCGTTCGTCGCGAGCACCTCGAAGATTCCGTCCTCGACCCGGAGGAGGGAGATGTCGAACGTGCCGCCGCCGAGGTCGTAGACCGCGACGACCCCGTTCCTCCGCCGCTGAAGCCCGTAGGCGAGGGCCGCCGCCGACGGCTCGTTGAGCAAACGCACCACCTCGAGTCCGGCGATCCGCCCCGCCTCGCGCGTCGCCTGCCGCTGGCTCTCGTCGAAGTAAGCCGGCACCGTGATCACGGCTCGCCGGACCGGCTCTCCGAAGTGCGCATCCGCCCGCTCCTTGAGCGCCTTGAGCACGATCGCCGAGACCTCCGGCGGGGTCATCTCACGATCGCCGACGAGAAGCCGAGTGGTCGTCTCCCCGGGAAGCACCGTGAAGGGCAGGTCCGCGAGCTCGGGCGCCGCGTCATCGTAGGTCCGCCCGAGCAGCCGCTTGGCGGAGAAGACGGTGGATCCGGGCTCCTGTGCAAGCAGGCGTCTGGCCTCATCTCCGACCACCGGCCCCTCCGACGTGAACGAGACGATCGACGGCACAAGGACCTGCTCCCGACGGTCGGGAATGACCCGCGGGAGGCCGGTCCGGTAGTCGACGTACGCTACCAGACTGTTCGTCGTGCCGAGATCGATCCCGATGATCGGGGGCATGTCATCCCTCCTCCGTCTCGCCAAGGGGGTACCAGCGAAGCCACAGCTGTTCCTCGTGGGAGGGGGCCTTGACGGTGTCGAGCTCGACCGCGGCCGTGCCACCCTTCCATGTGCGCTTCGTTCCCCGCTCGACCGGCCCGCCGTAGCAGGCGGTCAGTATCTCGGTCATCCGCTCGAGTCGATCGGCATCCGCATCGCGGGCCCGGAACAACACCTGGCACAGCTCGCGGGTGGCGTGCGAGAACTGCGGGAATACGTCGAACGGGTATTCCTCGATCGTCAAGGCCCCCTTGAACGGGGCATACGCGTTTGCGAATCTCGCGACCGGCGTGATCGCACCCACGCGACCCGCCAGCGCCTCCCGCACTTCCGCCTCGGTCATCCCCCACTCGATCTCCGGCCATCCAGCGATGTCACGGACGTCTTCAGCCAAACTGATCACGGTAGACCTCCTTGGTCGTCATGTCTTTCTTGTACGCGACGGTCAGCGGATCGGCCATTAGAAAGTCTGCGCGTGAGCGATAGCTTTTCGCGAAGCATCGAACCAGTGGACCGCCGACGGAATGACGGGTACAAAGAACGAGTGGCGACGCGAGAGGCGGACGATAGCGGGCTGTTTCGCCAGATCGTGGAGGAGATGCCGGAGGCGGTCATCTTCGCCGATCGAGAGGGCGTGGTCCGCCTCTGGAACCGGGGGGCGCAGGCCATCTTCGGGTACTCCGCGGCCGAGGCCCTGGGACAGAGCCTGGACCTGATCGTCCCGGAGCGTTTTCGCGCGCGCCACTGGGAGGGCTATCGTCACGTCATGGCCACCGGGGTGACCAGCTACGGACAGCGGCTGCTGGCGGTGCCCGCGATGCGGAAGGACGGTCAGCGCATCTCCATCGAGTTCTCGATCGCTCTCTTGAAGGACGAACGTGGAGCCGTGACCGGCGCCGCCGCGGTCGTCCGTGACGTGACGGCTCGCTGGGAAGCGGAGCGTGAGCTGAGACGGCGCCTGGCGGACCTGGAGAAGTCTGGCGGCCCCGCGGCGGCTACGTAGTCGCGGGCGGCGGCGCGGGCCGGTGTTCGTGGCTCAGGGCCACGAGGATGATGCTGAGACCCACGGAAGCCAGGCACAACCAGAACACCGCCTGATAGGCCGCGACGGGCGTGTGTCCGCCTGGCTGGGGAAACGCCGACACGATCAGCCCGCTGACTTGCTGATAGACGGCGCCTCCGAGCCAGAAGAAGAGATTGAGGATCCCCATGGCGGTGGCGACCGCCTCGGGTGGGACCGAGTCCTTGAGCTGCGCATACGATGGAATCCAGGTCGAGGCGAAGAACCCGCCCCAGAACATCGCGACCCATAGCACGCCGCCCGGCAGCCCGACCGGGCGGAGAGCGAGAAGCACCCAGAGGAGGGCATACACGACCGCTCCCGCAAGCACCACGCGCTTGCGCGAGCCCACGACCCTGTCGGCCAGGTAGCCCCACAGCGTGCAACCCACGATGAGCCCGATGGCCCACAGAGTCAGCCTGTTGGCGGCTTGCTGCTGCGTCTGCCCATACGCATCCATGAGATACGGCACGGCCCACAGCCCTTGCATCATCGTCATCGTGCCGAAGAGCAGGAAGGCATAGCTCCCGAGCAGCCAGGTATTGGGCTCGCGAAGGACCACGAGAACGCCCTCGCCCAGTGACATCGACCGCGTGACCCGCCGGGACTGCGGCAGGCCGTCGATCTCGGCGAGCGAGGGGAGCCCCCGCTCCGAGGGGTTGTCGCGCACGAGGAGGTAGATGAGGACCGCGGTCGCCAGCATGACGACTCCAACCCCGCCCAGGCTCGGCCGCCAACCCGCCAGCGTGATCAGCGCCATGAGCGGCGCGGCCGCGGTGAGGGCACCCAGGTTGGCCACCGACGTCCAGGCCCCGGTGAGGGTTCCGAACTCCCGCGGGCGGAACCACTGCGCCATGATCCTGGCCGCGCCGACGTAGAGGATCGAGGCCCCGAGGCCGGTCAGCGCTCGGCCGACGAGCGCCGCGAACAGGCTCGGGGCAAAGGCGAACAGCACCTGCCCGACCCCGGCGACGGTCAGGAAGGCGGTGACCGTTCGGCGCGAGCCGAAGCGATCGGTCAGGACACCTGCCACCGGCTGCATCAGGGCAAACGGCCATAGGTACAGGGAGGTGAGGAGTCCCAGCTCGGCCGCGTTCAGGGCGAATGCCTCCCGCAAGTCGGGGATGACCACGGCCGGGGCCAGACGGGTGAAGAAGGCCAGCAGCCCGCTGACGAAGAGCAGCCCGAGGCACACCCAACGATACGTCAGCTTCCGTCGGATCAGCGCGGGCGTGAGGAGCTGCGGATCGGCCGACGTCATGGACCGATCCGGCTGGTGGCGCGGGTCGCCACCCGGGCTCGGCGGGGAGCCGCCACCCACGCGGCCACGGCAGACGCCGCAATGGCAAGCGCGGCGACGGCGAACGCGATCCGATAGCTGCCGGTGACGTCGAAGAGCCAGCCCCCGAGGAAGGGCCCGATGAAGCCCCCGAGGCCGCCGCCGCCCTGGGCGGCCCCGAGAATGACTCCCAGGTGCCGGCCCGCGAAGAGGTCGGCCGGGATGGCCGCCAGCAGAGAAATGCGCATACCGAAGCCGACCCCGGCCACCACGTAGCCGAGCAGGAGTGGCAGATCGTCGGGGCCACCGAGTGCGCCGAGACAGCCGATGCCGGCAACCCCGATGGCCGAGCCCAGCGCGAAGACCCACTCCCGGCCCCAGCGATCGGAGAGGGTGCCGCCGATCACGTTCCCCGCGACCGTGCACGCGCCACCCACTGCAAACACCCACCCGAGCGTGACCGCGCTGAAGCCCCGCTCGAGCGCGTGCGCGACCTGGTGCGTCGTCACGATCTGGTAGCCCACGACCCCGAATCCCCACATCGCGAACACGGCCCAGAACGGGAGGCTCCGGAGAGCCTTCCCCAGGGTCCAGTCGCCGCCGACCATCGGGGTGGGGCCGAGAGCCTCCCGGACCCGACCATCGATATTCTGGGGTGGGTCACGATAGAGGAGCGAGGCGAGCGGGATCGCAACGACCGCCACGAGCAGGCCGAAGATGGCCAGCGCCGTACGCCAGCCGAAGGCGACGATCAGGTACGTGTTCACCGGGTAGAAGACGATGGCGCTGGCCGAGGCGCCCGCGCTGATCATGCCCATCGCCGCGCCCCGCGAATGGACGAACCACCGGCTGACGATGGCCGCGGCCGGAATCTGGATGCAGGCGATCCCCGCGCCGCCGAGCACGCCAAAGGCGAGGTAGTACTGCCAGAGTGTCGTCACCCGACCGGTCAGCGCGAGGGCCACACCGAGGAGCAGGCCTCCCGCCGGCACCAGGACCCGCGCTCCCCAACGATCGTAGAGCCAGCCGGCCAGCGGTGAGAAGACGAGTAGCAACAGCCAGCTCAAGGAGTAGCCGAGCGCCGCCTCGCCCCGGCGCCAGCCGAACTCGCCGAGGAGTGAGACGTAAAATGCGGCGAAGGTCGACCGAACCGACCAGGCGAGCAGGCTCACCGTGGCCGATACGGCGACCACCACCCAGCCGTACCGCGATCGTCCCGTGCTCCGGAGTGTCCCCAACCTCAGATGGCGTCTCGCTTCGCGCGACGGCGTAGGCGGCAACCTCGGTAGAGAAGCGCGCCGGCTATCCACGTCGCGACTGCCGCCACCGGGTACGCCAGCAACCTTGGAAAGAGCGCAACCAGGCTCCCGACGGCCAGGATCAGCACTGCGACCACGATCATGATGCGGGCTTCGACCGGCTCCAGCACCCGGTGATCGCTCATGGCGGCGCCGACCGTGCTGCCGATGCGGAGCAGCCCGGCGGCCGCGTGGCCCGCGCTCCCACCCGATTGCGGCGTCGCCCGATCGATGGGTCGCGGCGGCACCTGGATCCTCTGTCGGCCGTCCAGGACCACCTCGGTGGCGTTCGTGAGGTCGTCGAGGTACATCGTCTCCATGAGACTCGCACATTGCTCATCCTCGACCATGACGTCGAGCTCGTAGTTGCCGAGCCAGCTCGCGATGTTGAGGTTGGTCGACCCGACGCGCGCCCAGCGCCCGTCGGTCACCGCGGTCTTGGCGTGCAGCATGGGGCCGTTCCACTCGAAGACTCGCACCCCGGCCTCGAGCAGGGTCCGATAGCCCGCTCGTGAGAGCGGGCGGAGCAAGGGAATGTCCGTTCCATTCGGTACCAGCAGCCTGACGTCCACGCCGTCGCGTGCCGCCGCCCTCAGGGCCTGCACGTAGGACGTCGTGCCGGCGTAGTAGGCATCGGTGAGCCAGAGTCGCTTTCGGGCGAGGGCCGCCACGAGCTGATCCACGCGAAACAGCCCCGCCGTACCGGGCACGGTGGCGACGATGCGCAAGGCCGCGTCTCCCGCGGGCAGGCTCGGAGCGCGAGTTACCGCGTCGCCGGGCAGTGGAGCCCCCATGAGGGCCCACATGTGGGCAAACGCCTCCTCGATGCGAAGGACGGCCGGCCCCCGCACCTCAACACCGGTATCCCGCCATGGCGAGATGCCCCGGACGGGATCCCCCACCCACGCCCGTCCGACGCATAGGCCGGTTACGAAGCCCACCGTTCCATCCACGGTCAACATCTTCCGGTGGTCTCGACTGATCCAGCCGAACGGGCTTCCGGGGTGCGGCCGATTGTAGCAGCGTACCTCGACGCCGCCCGCGCGGAGCGTGTTCCAGAATCTGCCCGAGGTCTTGCCGAATCCCCCCAGCCAGTCGTAGATCACGCGCACGCGCACCCCGTCGCCCGCCTTGGCGATCAGGGCCCGCGCGAACTGCTCACCCACGTCGTCGTCGTGGATGATGTAGCTCTCGAAGTGGATGGATCGGCTCGCACGGGCGATCGAGTCGAGCCAGGCCGGATAGTTCTCACGCGCGTCCCTGAGCACGCGGATGCTGTTTCCGGTGACGAGCGCCGCGCCCGCCGCCCGCGAGAAGGCCTGGTCGGCGAGCTCTCGCATCGACGCTACGGCCTCGCGCTGAGCGGTTTCAGAGCGTCCAATCGGGCTCAACTCGAGCTCATCGGCCGAAGGGGCAGATCGGGGGGACTCATGGCGACCCGGCCCGGGTGAAGTCATACCTCAGGCTCATGCGCGACGCCTTTCCGTCGCACGAAGTCCCTGGTGCCGAGCGAGAGGCGCCTCCATGCCGCCCCGCAGTATATCGCGTGCCCGCGCTCCCGACTTCCATCGGAATCACGAGGAGCGGCTTCCGATCACCGAATCCCGGCGGCTCTCCTCCCGCCGTGACTGCCATGTGGCCATCGGCCCTCATATCGTGTGCGACAGGACCACCCGAGAGAGGAGTGAGCGATGAACCCCGGATCCTCACTCCCGAGGACTCGAGGTTCACCGGCGCCCCGCTAGGGAGAACCAGGACGGCCGCCCGCATCGTCGGCGTGTCCCGCCGCACTATTTCTCTCACCGGCGGTGGGAAGTCGCCAGCCGCGCCATAACGCCACGACGCGGATCCCGAAGCACACTGACGCTCCCACCATCGCCGACGCCACCGGCTGAGCCTTCAAGGCGTGGCCGGCCACGACGACGAGGGCGCCGGCAAGGGCGGCCACCGCATAGAGCTCGGAGTGGAGCACGGCGGGGATGTCTGAAACGAGCACATCGCGCAGCATGCCGCCCCCGATGCCGGTCAGCATTCCGAGCAGCGCCGCCATCACGGGGTTGAGGCCGTAGCCGAGCGCCGTTTGTGTGCCGGATACGGCAAAGAGCGCCAGACCCGCCGCATCGAAGGTCAGGACGAGATTACGCAGCCGCTGCTGGCGCTCGGCACGGGGCGAGGAGAAAAATACCACCAACCCGGCGACGACCGAGACTCCCAGGTACCGCCAGTCCCTGAGTGCCGCCGGCGGGATCGCGCCGATCAGGACGTCGCGCGTGATGCCCCCCGCGGTGGCCGTCGCACACGATACCACCAGCACGCCGAACAGGTCGAGTCGGTGCTTGACCCCGGCCGCCGCTCCGCTGAGGGCGAACACGAACGTGCCGACGAGCTCGAGCACCGTGAGCGTGCCCGTCGCGTACTCCTTGAATCCGGCCAGCGTTTCCAGTACTTGTTCAGCGCCCAACGTCGGGATTGTCCCTGGGCACGGTCCGAGCGATGGCCATGATCGCGACGACGACCATCAGCACGTTGAACAGCAGCGCGATCGCGGCTGCGAACCGGATGTTGATATTGTCGGTCCTTCCGAGATACAGATCGGACAGCGGGCCGGACTGGTTCTCGAGACCGCTCAGAGCGGTGAAGACCGCTGCGGAGATGGCCACGCCGAGCGCCGTGCCAAGGGACGAGGCCATCTTGTAGATGCCGGACGCCGCGCCGGCCTTGTCGCCGGGCACATTGGACAGCGCCGCGTCGGTCGACGGGGTCGCGTAGAAGCCGAGGCCGACGCCGAAGAGCGTGAATCCGACGAAGGCGACGATCATGTACGGCCGGGCTCGTAAAAACGTGAATGTCGTCAGCAGGATACCCGCCGCAGTGATGGCGCAGCCCATGAGCATCGGCCGTCGAGCGCCCAGCCGCTGGAGGAGCTTCTCGCCCACGCGAATCGTGCCGAGGATCGCGACCAGGTAGCCGAAGGTCAACAGACCCGCCTGAAACGACGACAGCCCGGCTCCTTGCTGCACTAGCGCCAGCGCGACGAGGAGCGTCCCGGCTGCACCATTGAGCAAGAAGTTCGAGAGCGTGGCTCCGGCGTAGGTGCGGTTCTTGAAGAGCGTGAGGTCGACGAAGCCGTCCGCCCGACCCGCTTCGACTTTGAGGAACACCACGGCGGCGATGACGAAGACGAGGGCCAGGCCGATCACGGCGGGATTCAGCCATCCCAGAGCGTCTCCCTGCCCGATGACGATATTCAAGGCCACCATGGCGATGATGAACGTGAGGAAACCGAACCAGTCGAACCGCGGCTGGCTGGCCGTCGTCACCTTGGTCTCGGGTGTGCTCTTGAGCAGGAACGCGCTCACCGCGGCGACGGCGATCGATATCCAGAAGATCCACCGCCACCCGACGGAAGACGCGATCAGACCGCCGAAGAGCGCACAGAGTCCCGAACCGCCCCAGGAGCCGATGGACCAGAAGCTCACCGCACGCTGCCGCTGCTTGCCGTCGAAGGATTCCTTCAGCAGGGCGAGCGTGGCCGGCATGATACACGCCGCCGAGAGCCCCTGGATGATCCGCCCCGCCAGCAGAAAGAATGCGGTCCCGGACGGCGACAGGGCGATCAGCAGCGAGCCCAGAGCGCTCAAGACCAGGCCGACATAGGTCAGCTTTACGCGGCCGAAGCGGTCGGCCAGCCCGCCCGCCACCACGATGAAGATGCCCGCGAACAGCGCGCTGATGCTGACCGCGATGTTGCTCAGGCTCTCGCTGATCTCGAGATCTGAGCGGATCGCTGGCGCGACGTTCAGCGTGGTCTGGGCGAAGAGCCAGAAGGTCACGACGGCGAGGACGATGCCGACGATGAGCCGGTTACCCGTGCCTCGAGACGGTACCGCACCCGTCGCAACCATCACTTCGCCAGATACGCCAGCGCGGCGATCACCAGGGCCTGGGTGCCCGTGGATAGCGTCGGCTCGATGACCGGCGCGAAGAACTCCGAGTGATTGACCGGGATGTCCTGCTCCACTCTTCCGGCCGCGAGCGCCCGCTCGTATCGTTCCGCGTCGATGCCGCCGACTCCCCAGTACGTGTAGGGCGCACCCAGGGCGTTCGGGATATCGCTGAAGTCTTCGCTGGCGGTCTGATGGCCGAGGTCGAAGAGCGTGCCGGCCGGGAGATGGCTCCGGAACGCGGCCGTGATCCGCTTCGTGACGTCGGGGTCGTTGTCGGTCATCGGGTACTGATCGTAGTACTGGAATTCCGGCGCCTTCGGAGAGCCGGACGCCTCGCACTCGGCCTTGACCATGCGCTCGATGCTCTCGATCATCCGCTTGCGGACCGACACATCGTAGGTCCGCAGGTTGGCCAGGAGCACCGCGTGGTCCGGGATGATGTTGCTCTTCGCGCCGGCCACGCTGCTGCCCACGGTCAGGACCGCGAACTCGCCCGGCTTCGTCTCGCGCGAGACGATCGTCTGCAGGCGCAGGACGACCAGCGCGGCCAGCACAACCGGGTCCACGCTATTGTGAGGCATCGAGCCGTGGGCCCCCTTGCCATGCAGGGTGATCCGGATGCTGTCGCCGGCGGACAGCACCGGCCCGACCTGGGTTCCAACCGTCCCGGCTGGATAGGCCAGCACGTGCTGCGCGAACGCGACGTCCGGCTTCGGAATCCGGTCGCGAAGCCCGTCCTTCAGCATGGCCTTGGCGCCGACCGCCGCCTCTTCCGCGGGCTGAAACACCGCGACGAAGGTTCCACTCCACGATCCCCTCGCCCGCGCGAGCAGCTCCGACGCGCCCAGCAGGCAAGTCACGTGCACGTCGTGGCCGCACGCATGCATGACGTCGACCGTCCCCCCGGCATCATCGGTCGCGGTCAGTGTCGATGCGTAGGGCACGCCCGTGCGCTCCCGGACCGGCAGCGCGTCCATGTCGGCGCGGGCAAGCACGGTCCGCCCCGTGCCGTTTCGCAGGATGCCCACGACGCCCGTGCGGCCGATCTGCTCGAGGACCTCGTAGCCGAGGTCCTTCAGCTTCGCCGCCGCGAGCGCAGACGTCCTGGTTTCCTGGAAGCTCAGCTCGGGGTGCGCGTGCAGGTCCTTGTACATACGTTCCTGCCAGGCGGATGCCGACGGGAGACCATTCAAGACGTCAGCGACGCTGGACACTGGCGATCCTCCTCTTCACGGCTAGCTCCACGGGTTCGGCCGCGGTCATGCGGCTCATCGTACGCCCCTTGCGCGGGTTCTTGAAGCATCAGGTATCCTGATCCCGGCACGTTACCGCTCTGCGAAGAACCGCGGCCAGAGCCGCGCAACCCACCAGGAGGTGCACGCATGGCACAACAGCCCGAGATTCTCCGTGACCGCGGTAAGAGCCTGGAGGACGAGTTCTTCCATCGCGAAGACCAGCGGCTACTCGAGCGGCTGAGGGACCTGAGAGCGGCCGAGGCGAGCCGCGAGGCGCTGTCCAAGGCGTCCGGGATCACCCAGCCCGAGGTGCTCGACCGGCTGCTGAGGCTCGGCATCCAGGCGCATACGCTCGCCGCGCTCTCCATCGTGCCCCTCATCGAGGTGGCGTGGGCCGACGGCGCGCTCGACGCCAAGGAGCGTCGGGCGGTGCTCGAGCACGCCGGTGTCGCCGGGATCACCGCCGGCTCGCCTGCCTACGAGCTCCTCGAGGCGTGGCTGGAGCGCCGCCCGAGCCAGCGATTGCTCGATGCCTGGCGCGCCCTCGTCCGGGCCATCCGCGACCAGATCGGAGCCGAAGAGGCGGACCGCTTGAAGGCCGAGATCGTGGAGCGCGCGCGGGTGGTCGCCCGCGCCAGTGGCGGGGTACTGGGCCTGACCTCGAAGGTGTCGCGCGCCGAGGCCGCGATGCTGGCGAGCCTGGAGCTCCCGTTCGAGACGCAGCACCAGTGAGGGGAGAGCCATGAGCAATCTGATGCCGTCGCCCGATGCGCTCGAGTGCCGCGCCGATGCGGCGTCGGCGCCTTCAGTGAAGGCGTATCGTGCGAGGTCTGCCGACCTCGGCGGCGGCTTCGTCGTGCGCCGGGCGCTGCCGCAGACCGGGCGACGGCTGGTGGGTCCCTGGTGCTTTCTGGATCACTTTGGCCCGCTGTCGTTCAACGCGGGGAAGCCGATGGACGTCGCACCGCATCCGCACATCGGGCTTCAGACCGTGACCTGGCTGGTCGAGGGTGAAGCGCTCCACAAGGACAGCCTGGGCCACGAGCAGTTGATACGGCCTGGCCAGCTCAACTTGATGACCGCCGGCCGAGGGATCGCGCACTCCGAAGAAACACCGCCTCGGAACTCGCGGGCGCTCCACGGACTACAGCTCTGGCTGGCGCTGCCGGACGCCCACCGACATGCCGCCCCCTCGTTCCATCACCATGGCCGCCTTCCCATGGTCACCTTCGGTACCTGCCGGGCGATGGTGGTGATCGGAGAGCTCGACGGAGTGCGCTCGCCGGCGCAGACCTACTCGAGCACGGTCGGGGTGGAGCTCGCGGCGGACCGGGATGGCCACACTGCAGTGCCGCTCGCCGCAAGTTTCGAGCATGCGATCTTGCTGCTCGTCGGCCACGTCGAACTCGACGACCGCGCGTTGGCGCCCGGCACCCTCTACTATCTCGGCACCGGCCGGGAGCAGCTGTCCCTCAGGCTGCGGGCCGGCGCGCGGCTGATGCTGATCGGCGGTGAGCCGTTCGGCGAGCGCATCCTGATGTGGTGGAACTTCGTGGCGCGTACTCCCGAGGAGATCGCGGAGGCGCGCAGCGACTGGGAACAGGACCACCGACGGTTCGGCGATGTGCGCGCCTACGTCGGACGCCGCCTTCCCGCGCCGCCCTTGACGCTACGCCCCCCGCGCCCGGGATGACACGAAACGGCGGTCCGCGCCCGGCAACCTGCGCATCCCTCGCGCGCCGTGTCTGCGGGTGTCCGGCGCCGCGGTCAGGCCGAGCTCAGAGCACGGGCAGCTCGTAGTCTGGCGTCTCGTCATCCGTCCCCGCCTTCGGGGCCGGCATATCCGAAGCCCCGACATGGCGGACCCCGGGGCGCATCCGCTCGCCCGTCGCCACACGCCGCCGTCCCGGCTTGCAACCTCGGCCGCGTCAACGGACACGAGACCGGTCAGCAAGACGACCGGAACGTGAACCGGGCCCCTCACGCTCCGGTGGGATGCCTCGAATCCTCGAGGACCAAGCATCGAAGCACGTCGTTCCGGCTGACGATGCCCACGAGCACGGACTCACGCATTTGCCGTTGCACTACCGGGATGCTTCGAAGTCGCCGATTGACCATCAAGGTCAAGGCGGTTGCCACCGGATCCTTGGGAGTGACGGTCGTCAGCCCGCGACTCATGATGTCTTTGACATGCTCGGCCCATAGGGCCTGCAGATTCGGGGTGATGCGTCCGGCCCACGGCCGAAATATCTTCAGCAGATCGAGCTTGGTCACGACGCCCCGGAGAACGTCGCGATCGGACACGACGGGGAACATGTTGAAGTCGTACACCTCGAACAGTCGTCGGAGCTCCAAGAGCGCGGTATCCGGGTGAACCGTGCGGGGACTCTGCGTCATGATCGAGCCGATTCTCCGAGCCTCGATTCCCTTCACCGTGCCACCACTGTTTCGCGACATATCACACCTCCGCGCCGCGCCGATGTCGGATGCCAGGTGAGTCGCCCGATGCGCCCGAGAATCTGCCGAAAGACGCCGCCGGTCAAGTACGGCCACGGCTCGTGAAACCGTGAGGTCCACGCTAAGCCTCGGGAGCCAACTATCTAATGGTCCCGTTCCAGCGCGGACGCTACAAAGGATCTGGCCACGACACACACCCCCGGCCAGGGAGGAACCGATGACGTTCGACAAGATCCTGGTGCCGCTCGACGGCTCGTTGCTCGCGGAGGCCGCGCTGCCGAAGGCGGTGGAGCTCATCGGAAGCAATGCCGAGGCGACGTTGATTCTCCTCCGGGCGGCCGCGGCGACCACCGTGCCCGGCGTCGACCCGATCGGCGCTCAGGTGGCGGTGGTTCGCGAGGCCGAGGACTACCTCGAGGCGGTGGCCGCGCGGCTCCGTCGCAACGCCTTAGCGAGCGTGAGGACGTCGGTGTGGTACGGCGCCGCGGCGTCGTCGATTCTCGAGGCCGCGCGCATGGCGGAACCCGACGTGATCATGATGAGCACCACCCAGGGACGGAACGGCTTCCGCCGTCGTATCCGCGGTTCGGTTGCCGAGTCCGTGCTGCGGGGCAGTCGGACGCCGGTCTTTCTGATCACCGCGAACGCCCGGCGGGGAGAGGCGCCGGCTGGACCCGCGGGCGCTCGGGAGCGGGAGGCGGCCCATGTATAGGCGGGTCCTGGTCCCGCTCGACGGCTCGCGCCTGGCCGAGGGCATCCTGCCCTTCGTCCTTCAGATCGCAGGCCCGCTCGATCTGGAGGTGGCGCTGGTTCGAGTCGTGGAGCCAATCATGACGCAGACCCTGGAGGGCACGGGTCACGCCCCCGTCGACGACGTCGCGGCTCGTCTGAGGGACGCTCGTCAGTATCTTGCCCCCGTGGCCGAAGATCTGCGAAGCCGTGGCGTACGCGTCACGACCGACGCTCGGCACGGGGAACCGTTGGCCGAGCTCCTGGCGGCCGCGCGCGACAGCCGGGCCGACCTGATCGCGATGACCACTCATGGCCGCAGCGGCCTCGGCCGGCTCCTGTTCGGCTCGATCGCGGAAGCGGTGCTGCGCCGGGCACAGATCCCGGTGCTCACGATGCGACTCACGAGGCGGCAGGTCGCCGTCCCCGAGGTGGCCTGATGGCACCCCGGCGAACACCCGGCACGCATCCGGATGACGCGGTCGACCTGATCCACGACTCCCTCCGGGCGGAGGAGGACTAGTCCCATGGGGGGGGCAGTCCGTGTGGTCACGATCCGCGGTATCCCGGTCAATGTCCACGTGAGCTGGCTCGTGATCTACGGGCTGATCACGTGGACCCTCGCGGTCGGATATTTCCCGCGGACGCTGCCGAACCTCCCGCCGGTGGCCTACTGGGCCAACGGACTGCTGGCCGCTTTCCTGCTCTTCGTCTCCGTATTGCTCCACGAGCTGTCGCATTCGCTCGTCGCGATCGCGCACGGGCTCTCGGTCCGGGGCATCACGCTGCACGTCTTCGGCGGCGTCTCGCACCTCGAGGACGAGCCGCCAACCCCGCGGGTCGAGTTCCTGATCGCGGTGGTGGGCCCGATCACGAGCTTCGCCATCGCGGCGGTGCTATGGGCGATCAACGCCGCCGGCCTCGTGCGGCCGGCGTGGGCGCAGGCGGTGGTCGCGTACCTCGTGCTCGTGAACGTTGTCGTCGGGATCTTCAATCTGGTCCCCGGCTTTCCGCTCGACGGCGGCCGACTCCTGCGCGCCGCCCTCTGGAAGTGGAAAGGTACGCTGGATCAGGCCACCTACGTCGCCAGCCGGGTCGGCGTGGCCTTCGCGTTCGCCCTCATGGCGCTCGGCGTGCTTCAGATCTTCGGCGGCGCGGTGCTCGGCGGCGTCTGGTTCATCATCATCGGCATGTTCCTCCGCGGAGCCGCGGACGCGAGCTATTCGCAGATGGCGCTGCGGGAAGCCCTGGGCCGAGTCCCGGTGCGGGACATCATGACCCGCGAGGTGGTCACCGTCCCCATGGACGCGACCGTCGCGCAGCTCGCGGACGCCTTCTGGGCCCATCACGTGACCAGCTTCCCCGTCGTCGACGGCGGCGGGGTGCGCGGGATCGCGAGCGTACAGCAGGTACACTCGGTACCGGCCGAGCAACGGACGCAACGCCGCGTGAGCGACCTCATGCGGCCGTTGACCGACGACCTGGTCGTCGGGCCGGATGCGTCGGTGTTCGACGCGCTGGGCAAGGCCAGCCGAAACGACGTCGGACGGCTCGCGGTGGTCAGCAACTCACGGCTGGTGGGGTACCTCTCTCTCAAGGACATCACGCATGTCCTGACGCTCCGAGGGCTGCCCGGTGGCGCCGCGGACCGCGGGGTCGGCAGCGCGCCCCGTGGGCCCCAGCGGCGCGCCGCCTGACCAAATGAGCCGAGATCGCTCCATGGCGGGGAGACAATCGGCCATGCCCAGAACGAAAATCGTGTGCACCATCGGACCGGCGTCGCGGTCTCCGGAGATGCTGGAGCAGCTGATCCGGGCCGGAATGAACGTCGCTCGGTTGAACTTCTCTCACGGCACACCGGCCGAGCATCTCGACGTCATCACGGCGGTTCGACGTATCGCCGAGCGACTGGGCCAGCCCATCGCCATCCTTCAGGACCTCGCCGGCGTGAAGGTGCGGATCGGGGAGATAGCGTCGGGGAGCGTGACGTTGGCGCCGGGCGCACCGTTCACCTTGACCACGCGGCAGATTCTCGGCTCCCCGCAGGAGGTCTCCGTCCCCTACCCCGAGCTGACGGAGGTCGTCCAGCCCGGCGACACGGTGCTCCTGAGCGACGGTGACGTGGAGCTGGAGGTCATTCACGCCACCGAGGAGGATGTCCACTGCCGGGTGATCACGGGAGGCGTGCTGGCATCCCGCAAGGGCGTCCACCTCCCGAGGCGGGCGATCACGGCACCGCTGTTCACGAGCAAGGACCGAGACGACCTGGCCTTCGGCCTCCGCTACGGCGTCGACTACGTGGCCCTGTCGTTCGTCAGCACCGCGGCCCACGTCCTCGAAGCGCGGCGGATGATCCAGGATCACGGCGGGACTGCGCCTCTGATCGCCAAGATAGAGACGTCTCAGGCGCTGACCAATATCGACGAGATCATCGACAGCGTGGATGGCGTCATGGTGGCCCGTGGCGATCTTGGCGTGGCCACGTCCCTGGCGACAGTACCGCGGCTGCAGAAGCTGCTGATCGCAAAGGCGAATCGCGCGGGCAAGCCCGTCATTACCGCCACCCACATGCTGCGCTCGATGCAAGACCACCCGCGGCCGACGCGAGCAGAGGCGACGGACGTGGCGAATGCGGTACTCGACGGCACGGACGCGGTCATGCTCTCGGAGGAGACCGCGATCGGCCGCTACCCCGTCGAGGCGGTGACGATGATGGCGGCGATCGCCGGTGATGCCGAATCGATCGCTCCTTTCGCCGCCCTCGTGGGCCCGTCCGAGACCACCGCTTCTCCGGCCGACGCGGTCGGGCGGGCCGCCTGCATCCTGGCCGACGACATCGCGGCTGCGGCCATCGTCACCTGCACCGAGTCGGGGACCACCGCCAGGCGCGTCGCCCGGTACCGGCCTCGAGCTCCGATCCTCGCCCCGACCCCCCACGCGGAAACCTACCGCCGTCTGGCCCTCGTCTGGGGCGTGACGCCGTTACTGAATCGGAGCCAGCCGACGACGGACGAGCTGATCGATGGAGCCCTCGGCAGCGTACTGGCGGCCGGCGCCGCGCAGCACGGGGATACCGTCGTCACCACCGCCGGCGTCCCGGTAGGACGCCGGGGGACGACGAACTTGATCAAGGTGGAGGTCCTGTGATGCGCGGATGCGGTCGCGGCTCGAATCCGGCTCGTGCTGAACGACGAGGTCGGCCTTCTGGGGACGGCCCGTCAGATGGCCATGTGACCCTCGAGCGTCTCGAGCACCTGGTCCACCGGCAGCTCCGCATCCGTGGCCACCCGCACCAGCCCGGGCTCCCCTTCAGGCGTCTCGTAGCGCGCACGGTGCTGCGGAAGCAATTGCGGCCGCCCGTCCGAGATGTCGGCGGTTCGACGCGCAAGCCGTTCGGCAATGACGGCGTCCGACGTCTCGCACCAGAGCGTGGCGTGCGCGGTGCCGAGGCGGTGCGCCACGCGCCGAGCTTCCGCTCGCTCGGCCGCCCTCGAGAAGCTTCCATCGACGATGACCGTCCAGCCGGCGCCCACCACTTCGGCCGCGAGCTGAAGCGCCCTGGTGTATGTGCGGTCGCTCATGTGGGAGGTATACAGCCCCTGCTCGAAGCCCGCGGCGGCCCGCTCGTGGATGCCGACGCCCGCCAAACGCTTCCGGACCGCATCGGTACGGATCACGATGGCGCCGAGCCGCGCCGCGACCGCCCGCGCGACGGTGCTCTTACCCGAACCCATCACGCCGGTGGTGATCAGCAGGCGAGCCGGGCCACGCGGCTCCGCGAAGCGCCCGGCGAGTGCAAAGAGAGCTCGCGCGGCCGGCACGAACTCGGGTCGCTCGGACACCTGGAAGCCGAGCACCTTGGCGCGTACGAGCGCACGATAGGCCCGGTAGAAATCGAGCAGCGACACGGCGCCGTAGTCACCGGTCTCCTCCAGGTACGCGTTGATGAACTCGACGGCGAGCTCCCGGGCGCCCAGCCGCTGCAAGTCCATCGCGAGGAAGGCGATCTCCCCGGTCGTATCCCCGAAGCGGAAGCGCTCGTTGAACTCGATGCAGTCGAAGATCTGGATCGGCTCGACGCAGCAGACGTGCTGCGCCTGCAGGTCACCGTGACAGTCACGGATCCGACCTTCCGAGATCCGAGCTTCCAGGCGGGGCGCCTCGCGCATCAAGAAGTCATCCACGTAGCTTCGCAGCGCCCGTCGTTGCTCGGGAGGCCAGATATCCGCGCGAGTCTCGGCCGTCTGCGTGAAGCACTCCTCCCAGTTCTTCCGGATCGTCTCCAGACTCCCCATCTCGTCGATTCGGCCCCCGGTCTCGGCCTCGGCGTGAAAGCGCGCCACCGTCGCCGCGACGGCGCGCACCTGCGCGGGCTCGACGCGGCCGGCTCCGACGAGCTGGTCGAGCATGCGATCGGCGGGTAGCCGGCGCATCTCCACCGCCACCTCGACGGTCGGGCCGCGCCCGCCGATCCGGACCCGAGGACGGGAGCCCTTGAGCTCGACCACCCCGAGATAGGTGTCCGGAGCCAGCCGGCGATTGAGCCGCACCTCCTCCCGGCAAAAGTGCCGACGCTGGCGGAGGGTCCTGAAATCAAGGAAGCCCAGGTCGACCGGCTTCTTGACCTTGTACACACGCTCCCCGGCCAGGAACACCCACGAGATGTGGGTTTCCACCAGCTCTACCCGATCGACCGGATGCGGATAGACGGCGGGGTCACGAAGAGCCGCGATCACCCACGGCGTCGATCTTGGCATCGTCTATCTCGGCTCACCGGAGTGCCCGCGATCACCTGCGACGTCGAGCTACGGTCACGACAGGACACGGCGCCGTCCGGATGACCCGTTCGGCGACACTCCCGATGAGCAGGCGCGGCAGCCCGGTGCGTCCATGCGTCCCCAGCACCACCATGGCCGCCCGCTCCTTCCTCGCGGCCCGCACGATCGCGGCAGCCGGCGTCCCGACCTCGAGGCGCGTCGAGACACGGAGCCCATCGCGCCGCGCCCTCGTCGCCAGCCGCTCGAGCCCACGCTCGCCGGCTCTTCTCGCCGCCGCCCACAAGCTGTCGACGATCGCCCCGGGTGCGGGGCCGGTCATGGGCATCATGGGTGCCGGCATCATGGTGGGTGCGATTCCTTCGTAGGCGTGGAACAGGATGAGACGAGCGCCAAGCTTCTTGGCCAGGAAGCGGGCCATACTGAACGCCGACCGTGAGGCCGGTGAAAAGTCGGACGCGTGCAAGATGCGCTTCACCATGGTCAGTCTCCTTTCTCCCTCACCCTCACCACCACGGCTATCTGACGAGAAGGACCGGTACCGGTGAGCGATCGAGAAGGCCTTCCGCCACGCTGCCCAGCAGGAGCCGCGCGAGACCGCCCGTGCCGCGAGCGCCGACCACCAGCAGATCCGCCCGGGAGGTGGCCACTTGCTGGAGCACCTCGGCCAGCGGCAGGCCTTCCCGCACGACACCGCGAGCGCTCCAGCCGGCTCGCTTCAGCAGTACCGCGGCCTGTGCAACCTCGCGTCGCGCCTGTTTCGTACGCTTCGCATTGAGACTCGCGGCCGATGTGAGCACCGCTCGCCGGATCGGAGCCGGCAGCAACCCCGGAGAGCGAGGAGCCACCGGCTCCAGGACGCGAGCCACCGTGACCCGGGCGCCGGCCGGGGGCTCGAGCCGGGTGAGGAGGAAGCCCAGCGCTCGGCTCGCATTGCGTGAACCGTCGGTCGCAAAGACCACCCGCTTGATCCGGCGGCGTCGCCCCTTGACCACGAGAACCGCGCCGCGCGCCCGTCGAACGACACCCCGTGACACGCTGCCGAGCATCAGCCGTCGCGCAAATCCGAGCCCTCGGGACCCGACTACGATCACCCCCGCCCGACGACGGGTCGCCGCCTCGAGGATGGCCTCGATCGGAGGAGTGCTCACCGTGGAGACCGTCATGTCGGGCCATCGGTGGCGTACGAGGCGACGCGCCCGCGATACCTCGCGTTCGACAGCCTGGTCAGCGGCACCCGAGATGCCTCGGACCCACATGTCAGCCGGCCACGGCCCGATCGGTATGCCGCCTCGGGCCAGCACCAGATGGGCCTTCGAGGTCTCGATCCACGGGCCCGCCGCGGCCACGGCGAGCGCGTCGTGCGCCTGGCTTGATCCGTCGGTCGTCAGCAGCAAGGTCAGACCAGCCGAGCGCTTTCGAGTCATCCCGTCCCTCCGTGAGTCTCGATCGTCTCCATGAGCCGACCGATCTCTGGGTTTGCGTACCCTTCGCGTTACATCGTCGACGCGCCGGCGGCCACCTCTTCGAACGACGTCGTCGTGGCCGCGGTCCTCGTGAGCTGGGCTAGCGTCCAGATCAGGTCCCGCCGATCCCGGGCGGATTCTCGGTGGAGGTCGTGCAGCAGGCCCGCGATCTCGGGATGCCCGCGCTCCATCACGTAGGCGTCCGCCAGATACCGCTCGCTCAGGCCGCTGACCTCCGACACGCTGGCGCGCAGCCCATCCCAGGCGGTGGGCGATCGCAAGCCGCCCCTCGTGGCGGGCTCGGTCGCGGGGTATCCCGATTCTTCGAGCGCCCGCCGGATGCGCTGCGCTCTCCCACGGGCGCGCTCGGCCGCCTCGAGGATCCGGACTCGTGCTTGAGGATACCGGACCAGTGGCTCGGCGTCGCGGGCAAGGGCCTCCGCCAGCCGAACCTCGTCCGCGTAGTGCCGGGCGAGCCGCTCGGGGCCGTCCGGCGGGGTCGGGGCCAGCGCAGCCCCCAATCGGCGCCACCACGGGCGCGTACGGTCATTCGTGCTCACGACCACCTCCTGACATGGTCTCGGCGAGCGTTCGGTGCCACCCTACGGGATGCGCCTCGACCGGTCCATTAGAAAGATCGCTCTGCTCCCGTTAGATCGAGTCGAGGCGGGAATCGCGAGAATGGCTGGCCGCTCGTCGCGTGGGTTCGCCTGCTACAATACGAGCGACCTGCAAGCCCATGGACACCTTCGACTCCATCGCGCGCGCGAATCCGGAATACGTCGAGGCGCTGTACCGCCGGTACCGGGCGGATCCGCGTTCCGTGGACGAGAGCTGGGCGCTCGTCTTCGCGGGTTATGACTTCGCGCTCGCGGGCGGCCCCGGCGCGAGCGCGACCGCGAGGATCTCGCCGTCGGTGGCCGATCTCGTCCACTCCTACCGCGAGCTGGGGCATCTGATCGCCGACCTGAATCCGCTCGATCGCTCACCTCGCAACCATCCGCTCCTCGAGCTCGGCGAGTTCGGCTTCGCGGAAGCGGATCTGGATCGCGTGGTCGACTGCGCGCCCTTCCGGGGCCTCGGGTCGGCGCCGCTGCGGGAGCTCGCGGCCGCGCTCCGGGAGACCTATGGCCGGACGCTCGGCGTCGAGTACTTGATGATCAGCGACAAGGCGCCGCGGGAGTGGCTCCAGGAGCGAATGGAGCCGGCTCGCAACCGGCCTCAGCTGGGCCCGGAGGACCGCGCCGGCCTGCTCGACCGCATCATCGCGGCGGAGACCTTCGAGCAGTTTCTCCACACCAGCTACGTCGGCCAGAAGCGCTTCTCCCTGGAAGGCGGCGAGGCGCTGATCCCATTGCTCGACACCGTCGTCGAGGAGGCGGCTACTCAGGGGGTCGAAGAGCTCGTGATGGGCATGCCCCACCGCGGTCGACTGAACGTCCTGACGCACGTCCTCCGGAAGCCCTATGAGCTGATCCTGGCCGAGTTCGAGGGCACCTTCTTGCCGTGGGACATCCAGGGTGACGGAGACGTCAAGTACCACTTGGGCTTCTCTCACGATCACCTGAGCCGGTCCGGCCGGCCCATCCATCTCTCGATGAGCTCCAATCCGAGCCACCTCGAGGCGGTCGACGCGGTGGTGGAGGGTATCGTCCGGGCCAAGCAGAGTCATCGCGGCGACGACAAGGGGCGGCACGTCATGCCGGTGCTGCTGCACGGCGACGCCGCCTTCCTGGGGCAGGGCTCGGTCTACGAGACCCTGATGATGTCGCGCCTGCCGGGCTTCGCCACCGGCGGCACCGTCCACGTCATCATCAACAACCAGATCGGCTTCACCACGTCTCCCGAGGACTACCGGCCTACGCGTTACCCCTCCGATCCCGCCGCGGTCGTCCAGGCTCCGGTGCTCCACGTCAACGGCGACGACCCCGAGGCGGCGGTGCAGGCGGCGCGGCTCGCGGTCGGCTTCCGCCAGACGTTCCAGTCGGATGTCTTCATCGACTTCGTCTGCTACCGCCGGCACGGCCACAACGAGCTCGACGATCCGACCTTCACCCAGCCCGTGATGTATCGCGCCATCGATGGCCACCCGTCGGTGGTGGAGCTCTATCGCGAGCGGCTCACCGCGGAGGGGATCGTCGAGACCGGGCACGCCGAGCAGGCCCGGGAGGCGGTCAAGAGCCGACTCCGCGCGGCCCGCGTTGCCGCGCGCGAGCGCATGCCCCGGCAAAAGGTGCTCGCCTTCGGCGGCCTCTGGAAGGGGCTTTCGTGGGCGGGCGAGGACTGGAGCGCGGCCACCGCGGTGCCGGCCGAGCGTCTGCGCGCGATCGCCGACGCGACCCGGCGGCTACCGCCCGGGTTCACACCCCACAAGCGAATCCCGGCCCTCATCGAGGCGCGCCACGCGATGGTCGAGCGGGGCGAGGGCATCGACTGGGGCTGTGCGGAGGCGCTCGCCTACGGCAGCCTCCTGCTCGAGGGCACGCCGGTGCGGCTCTCCGGGCAGGACTCCATCCGCGGCACGTTCAGTCATCGCCACGGCATGCTCTTCGACGCCGAGACCGGCGCACCGTACGTGCCGCTCAACCAGCTGGGCGGCGCTCGGGCACGGATCGAATTCGTCAACAGCCCGCTGAGCGAGCTCGGGGTGGTCGGGTTCGAGTACGGCATGGCCAGCGCCGATCCGCGGCGGTTGGTCATCTGGGAAGCTCAGTTCGGCGACTTCTTCAACGGTGCCCAGGTGATCATCGACCAGTTCGTCGCCAGCGCCGAGTCCAAGTGGCAGCGTCAGACCGGCCTCGTCCTGCTCCTTCCCCACGGCTACGAGGGCCAAGGGCCGGAGCACTCCAGCGCGCGGCCCGAGCGGTTCCTCCAGCTCTGCGCGGACGGCAACATGCAGGTGGTCAACTGCTCGACGCCGGCCCAGCTCTTCCACGCACTCCGGCGCCAGATGCACCGGCCCTTCCGGAAGCCGCTGATCGTGATGAGCCCGAAGAGCCTGCTCCGACACCGGCGGGCCGTCTCGCGTCTGGACGACTTCACGGACGGCGCCTTCCAGCTCGTGCTGCGCGATCCGCGATCGCAGGAGCCCGAGGCGGTCCGGCGCGTGCTCCTCTGCTCCGGCAAGATCTTCTACGGCCTCGACCAGGGCCGGGAGGATCGGGACTGGGACGGGATCGCGATCATCCGGCTCGAGCAGCTCTATCCCTTCCCGGCCACCGAGCTCGCCGACGCGCTCCGCCCGTATTCGCGCGCCACCGACTTCGCCTGGGTGCAGGAGGAGCCGGCCAACCAGGGCGCGTGGAGCTTCGTGCGGGGGCGCATCGAGGCGGTGCTCGGCGGCCGCCGGCTCCGCTACGTCGGCCGCGACGAGGCCGCGAGCCCGGCCACCGGTAGCTACAAGATCCACGAGTCCGAGGAGCAGGCGCTCGTGGAGCGGGCCCTGAAGCGGCCCCGGGCCGAGCGCCCGCCGCGCGCCGGGGAGCCGTCGCCGGTGCCGTCCGACACGACGCGGGGGTCGGCGCCATGACCGCCGAGCTGCGGATCCCGCAGCTGGGCGAGTCGGTGACCGAAGGCACGATCGCCCGCTGGCTGAAGCAGACCGGAGACATGGTGGAGGCCGAGGAGCCCGTGCTCGAGCTCGAGACCGACAAGGCGACGATGGAGATCCCCGCCGGAATGTCGGGACAGCTCTCGATCGTCGAGCCGCAGGGCGCGGTGGTGCGCGTGGGCACCGTGGTGGCGCGCATCGACCAAGGCGCGCCGACGGCGGCCCCCGCCGCCAAGGCGGCGCCGACGGCCGCCCCGCCCCGACCGAGCCCGCCGGACACGCCGATCGCCGCGCCGCCGCCGGTCGACCCCGCGTTGAGCCCGGCCGTGCGCAAGCTCGTGGCCGAGCATGCCCTCGACCCGGCCCGGCTCAGCGGAAGCGGGAAGGGCGGGCGACTGACGAAGGACGACGTGCTCCGTCATCTCGAGCAGCCGGCTTCCGCTCCGGCCGGGGCACCCGTCCCTCGTCCGACCGAGCCGCGGGCCGCGGACGACGCCCGGCCGTCAACGAAACCGCCCGCGCCCGCGCCGCACGCGGCATCGCGGCCCGCCGAGGCCGAGATGCCGGAGCGAGTCCCGATGAGCCGGCTGCGGCGGCGGATCGCCGAGCGGCTCGTGGAGGCGCAGCGGACCGCGGCGATCCTGACCACGTTCAACGAGGTGGATCTCTCCGCCCTCCTGGCCGCCCGCCGCCGCCACCGCGAGGCGTTCCGCGAGCGGCACGGCGTGGATCTGGGTCTGATGTCCCTGTTCGCTCGCGCCTGCGTCGGGGCGCTCCGGGTCGTGCCCGTGGTCAACGCCCAGATCGAGGGATCCGACGTCGTCTATCATCGTCAAGTCCATCTCGGCATCGCGGTGAGCACCGAGCGCGGGCTCGTGGTGCCGGTGATCCGGGGCGCGGACTCGCTCGAGCTGCCCGACCTGGAGCGCCGGATCGAGGAGCTGGCCCGAAGAGCCCGCGAGGGCAAGATCACGCCGGACGAGCTTTCCGGAGGCACCTTCACCATCACCAACGGCGGCGTCTTCGGCTCGCTGCTCTCGACCCCGATCCTGAACCCGCCGCAGTCCGGAATTCTCGGGATGCACAAGATCGAGGACCGGCCGGTGGCGGTGGATGGTCAGGTCGTGATCCGCCCCATGATGTACCTGGCATTGTCATATGATCACCGTCTGGTGGACGGCGCGCAGGCGGTGACTTTCCTGGTCCGGGTCAAGGAGCGCCTCGAGGATCCGATCCGCATGCTCCTCGAGGTGTGAGCCATGGCCGACACCGAGCACTACGACCTCGTGGTCATCGGTGCGGGTCCCGGCGGCTATGTGGCCGCCATCCGCGCCGCCCAGCTCGGCATGCGCGTCCTCTGCGTGGAGCGGGAGCCGGCGCTCGGCGGCACGTGCCTGCGAATCGGCTGCATTCCGTCCAAGGCGCTTCTCGACTCCAGCGAGCGCTTCTGGCAGACGCGCACCCACCTCGCCGCCCACGGGGTGTGCGTCGGGGAGGTCTCCCTCGACCTTCCCGCGATGATGCGGCGGAAGGACCAGGTGGTCCAGGGGCTCACCAGCGGGGTCGCCGGCCTCTTCAAGAAGAACCGGATCACGCGGCGACACGGCACCGCGCGGATCGCCGCGCCGGGTCGCGTGACGATCGAGGGCCCCGACTCCGGCACGGTGGGCGCCGCGCGTATCCTGATCGCCACCGGATCGGTGCCGGCCGCCCTGCCCGGCTTCGAGCTGGATGGAACCCGCCTCGTCGGCTCCGAGGAGGCGCTGGCGTTCGACGCCGTTCCCGCGCGCCTCCTGGTGATCGGCGCCGGGGCGGTCGGACTCGAGCTGGGCTCGGTCTGGGCGCGCCTGGGTTGCGAGGTCCGGGTCGTCGAGGTCGCGGACCGCATCGTCCCGGGCATGGACGGCGATCTGACGCGCGCGCTGCAGCGCGCGCTCGAGAAACAGGGGCTCTCGTTCCGGCTCTCCACGGCGGCCCGCAAGGCGGTGGTCAAGGAGGCCACGGTGGAGGTGACGATCGAGGCCGACGGCGCCGCGGTCACCGAGACCTTCGATCGCGTGCTCGTGGCGGTCGGCCGGCGCCCGGTCACGGCCGGCCTGGGGCTCGAGGCGCTCGGCGTGGCGCTCGACCCGAAGGGCCACATCCGGGTCGACGAGCGCTTCGAGACCTCCGTCCCGGGTATCCACGCCGTCGGTGACGTGATCGGCGGACCGATGCTGGCGCACAAGGCCGAAGAGGAAGGGATCGCCTGCGTGGAGCGCATCGCCGGCCAGGCCGGTCACGTCAACTACGAGGCGATCCCCAACGTGGTCTACACGTGGCCGGAGCTGGCCAGCGTCGGCAAGACGGAGCAGGAGTGCCGGGCGCAAGGCCTCGGGATCACGATCGGCACCTCCCTCTTCGCGGCCAACGGGCGGGCTCGCGCCATGGGCGAGCGGGACGGGCTCGTCAAGGTCGTCGCCGACGACCGGAGCGATCGGATCCTCGGGCTCCACATCCTGGGACCCCACGCCTCCGAGCTGATCGCGGAGGCCGTCCTGGCGATCGAATTCGGCGCCAGCGCCGAGGACATCGCCCGCACCTCCCACGCCCACCCGACGCTGGCCGAGGCGGTCCGAGAAGCCGCGCTCGCGGTAGCGAAACGGAGCATCCACTCCTAGCCCCACGGTCCCTGGCCGGACGGCCCGCGAGTCTGTCGTCACGACGTCCGCCGAACACGTCCTGAGCAGGAGGCGACTATGAGCCCGATCGGACAGCAGTCACCCGGCAAGACCGAAACGACGCCGACGCGGCCTGGATCGCCGAAGGGGCCCCCGCCCGCGAAGATGCCGCCGCGGAAAACCTGGCTCTGGTTCCTGTTGATCTTGCTCGCCAATTTTCTGCTCTCGCGATTCCTCCTGCCCAGCCCGAACGCACCCGTCACGATCCCGTATACCCTCTTCAAGGAGGAGGTCGGGAAAGCGAACGTCCAGGCGATCCACAGCCAAGGCGCGACGATCACCGGCCACTTCAAGGTGCCCATCACCTACGCGCCAGAGGGTGAGAACCGTGCGACCTCGGGCGAGAAAGGCTCGACTCCGAAGGGTGAGCCATCGTCCACGAGCGCTCGGAGCTCGCGAGCGCCCGAAGCGCCCAAGAGCGTGACCGCCTTCACGACCGTACTGCCCTCCTTCGTCGACCCCGGCCTGGAAGCGTTCTTGATCGACCACCGCGTCGAGATCAGCGCCAAGCCGATCGACGAAGGCGGCAGCCCCTGGACCACGCTGCTCCTCGGGTTCGGTCCCGCCGTGCTCATCATCGGCTTTTACGTCTGGATGTTCCGGCGGGCGCAGCAGGGCGGAGGCATGGGCGGGGGGCTCATGGGCATCGGCAAGAGCAAGGCTCGCCGTTATGACCAGGAGCAGGGTACGAAGGTCACGTTCGACGACGTCGCCGGGATCGACGAGGCCGAGAACGAGCTCGTCGAGATCGTGGATTTCCTCAAGGATCCTCCGAAGTACACCCGTCTGGGCGGTACCGCCCCGAAGGGCGTGCTGCTCGTGGGACCGCCGGGGACGGGCAAGACCCTGCTGGCCAAGGCGGTCGCGGGCGAGGCCGGCGTGCCATTCTTCTCGATGAGCGGCTCGGAGTTCGTGGAGATGATCGTGGGCGTGGGGGCGGCGCGGGTGCGGGATCTGTTCAAGCAGGCGCGCGAGCACGCCCCGGCCATCATCTTCATCGACGAGCTGGATGCGATCGGACGCGCGCGCGGACAGGTCGTGATCGGAGGCTCCAGCGAGCAGGAGCAGACCCTGAATCAGATCTTGACCGAGATGGATGGCTTCTCCAGCCGCGAGGGCATCATCGTCCTGGCGGCGACCAATCAGCCGGACGTGCTCGACAAGGCACTCCTGAGGCCGGGCCGCTTCGACCGGCGCGTCGTGGTGAATCTGCCTGACAAGGTCGGCCGCGAGGCGATCCTCAAGGTCCACACGCGTCAGGTGCCGCTCGCGAGCGACGTGAGCCTGGGCGACCTCGCCGCGACCACCCCGGGATTCTCGGGGGCCGACCTGCGGAACCTCGTCAACGAGGGAGCGCTGCTGGCCGCCCGGCGCGGGCAGAACGAGGTCCATCAGAAAGACTTCCTGGACTCCCTCGAGAAGATCGTGCTCGGGCCGGAGCGACCGCTCCTCCTGAGCCGCGCCGACAAGGAACGCATCGCCTACCACGAGGGTGGACATACGATCCTGGGCCTGGTCGTGCCGGGCGCGGATCCGGTGAACCGGGTGACGATCGTGCCGCGCGGGCAGGCCCTCGGCGTGACCTATCAGCGCCCCGACAGCGACCGCTACAACTATCCGGAGGCCTACCTGCGAGGCCGGATCGTGGGGGCGCTGGGAGGTCGCGCCGCCGAGGAGATCGTCTACGGCACCAAGACGACCGGGGCCGAGAATGACATCGAGCAGGCCACCTCCCTCGCCCGCCGGATGGTCACGCGCTGGGGCATGAGCGAGCGGGTCGGGCTGGTGCAGCTCGCGCCGCGGGAGAATCCCTACCTGGGAGGCTCCGGGGGTTACACGGGCGAGAAGCCGTTCAGCGAGGCGACCGCGGAGGCGATCGACGCCGAAGTGCTCCGGATCATCAACGAGAGCCACGACGAGGCACGGCGGCTCCTCTCCTCGCACCGCAAGCAGCTCGATGCGCTGGCGGAAGCCCTCGTGTCGAGGGAGACCCTCAGCGAGCAGGAGATTCTCGAGGTCACGGGGCTTCCGCCCGCCCCGGCGCTGGACACCGCAATGCGGCCCGTCGCCGGCTCGGAAGGTCACGACCCCGGGCCCGCGTGACCGGGGTCAGCGCAGGCGACCACACCCGCAGTCGATCGCGGCTGCGTTTCTCGAGTTCGATCTCACGCGAGACTCGAACCGATCGGGAGCGTGACGATCATCACCACGCATGGCCGGTGCGCGGCATTCCCTTCCGGACCGAGGCCGCGCGCTGAGGATCGGCCCAGAGACTGTTGCCGCAGTCCACCACGATATCGTCAGGCTCGACCCCCGCGCCGAGGAGCTGCTCGACGACGGCGTCCACCGGCGCCCCCGCCTCGACGAGGATGCGGATCTTGCGCGGCTTCTTGAGCGCGGCGACGAACTCGGGCAGCCTGGTGGCTCCCACCAGGCCGTCCGGCGTGCCCCTGTGCCCGGCGACGAATTTCTCCACGACGGCGGTCGTCCGGTTGTAGACGACGACACGGTAGCCGTGATCGGCCATGTTGAGCGCGAGGTTCTGGCCCATCACGGCAAGTCCGATCACTCCGACGTCGGCGCTGGCGCGACTGTCTGTCGGCATGCCCACACTCTACCTCGACGGCAGGAGCTTCACGGTCTCAACCAACGCGACTGGAGCCGAGCAGGCACCCACGACCACAGCTCCAGCGCGGTGAGCGGGACCTGTGGGATACCCGGGAACGGGTGCCCCTTCCCAAGGGCGGTCAGCTGACGAACAGTACCGGAACCGGTGACCGATCGTGAGACGCTGCCGCCCATCAAGCGACGCGCGGATCCAAGCCCTCGAGACCCGACCACGATCACTCCCGCCCGGTGACGGCGCGCCTCCTCGAGAATCGCCTCGATCGGAGGCGCACTCGACACGGACACCTGACGCGAGTCGCCCGCCGCGCCTCGCGCTCAAAGGCGTCATCGAGCGCACGCCACGTGCCGGCCGGCCAGGGATCGGCCCGTCGGGGAGCCGGCAGGCCACCTCGGGCCATCACCACGTGGGCTCGAGCGGTCTCCGACCACGGGAAGGCCGCGGCGAATGCGAGTGCCGCGCGCCTGCGGCGATCCGTCCGTTGCCAGTAGCACGTTGAGCCTGGGCCGTCTCATCTCGCTCCTCCGCGGACCTCGATCGTTTCTACAAGACGGGAGATACGCATCGGCTCGAGGTGTCGAGAAGTGCTCTCCAGTAACGTTACGCGATGCTCCCTGGCTGTCCAATAGGAAGATCGGCGCCCTCGTTGAGATCAAGTCGAAGCGTGGCAGCCATCAGCTTCCGCGAAGAGGGCTCGGATGACCACCTATGAAGCGTTTCGTCGGGGGCGTAGCTTCGACAGTCCGCGGCTAGCATTGAGGCGATATGATGCCGAGCACCGATGAGTCTCCATTTCAAACCGGCCCTCCCGGCCGTCAACGAGGACGTGACTCATGCCCGATCTCGGCACCATCCTGACGACCGCGCTGGCTCTCTACGCGCTGGTCACCGGCGTGTTCCTCGTGTCCGAGAATCGGCGGCCCCAGTCGACGCTGGCCTGGATGCTGGTGTTGGTCTTCGCTCCGGGGATCGGCCTGCTCGTCTACCTCCTCTTCGGCCGTGACACCAAGGCGTTCAGCCGGCGAAGCAAGCTCCTGATGCAGGATCTCCGGGCGACGGCCCTCCCGTTGCTGTCACCTCTCCTGTCCCGCCAGGATGCCGAGCTGACCGCGCTCGCGACCCGGAGCGTGCTCCACCGGAAGCTGATGATGCTCGTGCGGCACAACTCCTTTTCCGTGCTGACGACTCGCAACCACGTCGAGATCCAGCAGGACGCCGCGCGGTTCTATCCTAGCCTCGTCGTGGACCTGAAGGCCGCTCAGCACTCCATCCATCTCCAGTACTTCGTCTGGGGCGTCGATCCCTTCACCGACGGCCTCAAGCGCATCCTCATGGAGAAGGCGCGGGCGGGCGTCGAGGTCCGGCTCCTCTATGATCCGGTGGGGTCCCAGGCCCACGTCAGCCGCAGGTACGTCCGCGACGTCGAGGCGGCTGGCGTCCGCATGGCGCCCACGTCACCCCTCTACCGACTACATACGATTAGCTATCGAAATCACCGGAAGATCACCGTGATCGACGGCGCCATCGCCTATACCGGCGGCATGAATATTGGCCAGGAACATCTGGACGGCGGCCGGGGATTCGACTCCTGGCGCGATACCCAGGTCCGGCTCGTTGGCGAAGGCGCCGCGATCCTCCAGGCGGTGTTCATGGTGGACTGGTATAACGCGGTCGGAGAGAATCTCTTCGCCGCGACATACTTCCCTCGCGCCGCACCCGACCCAGCCGAGGGCATAGTTCCGGTCCAGATCCTGACGTCGGGCCCCGACTCACAGTGGGCCGGGATCCGGCAACTCTACGCCTCGATGATCGTCGCGGCCCAGCGGCACGTGCGCGTGCAGTCGCCCTTCTTCCTCCCCGACGCGACGCTGGCCGAGGCCCTGACCACGGCGGCCCTGTCGGGCATCGATGTCCGGGTGATGGTGAGCGCACGCCCCTCGGGCAATCGGCTTCCGGACTGGGCGGGGAACACCTTTGTCGCGGATATCGTGGCCGCGGGCGTGCGCGTGTTCCTGTATCAGAAAGGCTACCTGCATGCCAAGACGATCAGCATCGACTCGCAGGTTTGCTCGATCGGCTCGGCCAACATCGACATCCGCAGCTTCAGCATCAACTACGAGATCAATGCGGTGCTCTACAGCGCTCAGCTTGCCGGCGAGCTGGAGGATGCATTCGACCGCGACCTTGCCTACTGCACCGAGTTCGATCCGGCCGCCTATCGAGAGCGGGGTGCCGTGACCCGGTTCCGGGATTCGGTAGCCCGAGTGCTCTCTCCCCTGTTGTGACTCGTGGCCCCCTTTACCGGGGCGCCACGGTTCCGGCTGCATGGCATGCCGTCGGCGGGCGACCCCCCCCACCGGGCCCGAACGAGGTCCCGAACCCGGTCGCAGCTTGACTTTGACCTTGTCGCAGCCGAGACTTCCATCGACATGGCGAACCAACGAGAAGAGCCGCCCGCCGAGGTGCGCGACGGCGAGCCTATGCGTTACCCGGAGGGGCACGTCGTCGGGATCGTCGATACGCCCGAGGCCGCGGGCGCGGCCCTGCGCACCCTGAGCGCCGGAGGCTTTCTTCCGTCGGAGATCACGGTAGTCTGTGGCGTGGAGACGGCCGATCGCGTGCGGCAAAGCAGCGGCCGCACCGGACTCGTGGATGCCGTGCTGCGATTGGCGGAAGGGCTCGGCATCCTGAACGACGAGCTGGAGGAGAAGCGGCGGTACGAGCAAGCGCTGAGGGCCGGCGGCCTCGTTCTCTTGGTTCTTGCGCCGACCGAGGAGCGCAAGCAGCGGGCCGCCGAATTGCTCCGGGCGCAGGGAGCCCACTTCGTGAACTACATGGGACGATTCACGAGCGAGCGCCTCGTCCCGTAGACGCGCCGGGCCTCATAATCACTCCTCGGCTCACTTCGGCCCCCTTCACGGTTGGCTATTGAAGGCGCCGGACCAGCACGCATCTTCTACGACGGAGACCAATGGGGGCACGATCGGGGGAGCGCTTTCTCGAGGGTTTGCGCAGCACCAAGCGGCAGCTCTGGCTCGAGGGGAAGCGCGTGGAGGACGTGACCGCGCATCCCGCGCTCGCGGGCGGAGCGCAGACGCTGGCCGGCATCTTCGACCGGGTCCTCGCGTTCCCCGACGAGTGCCTGACCCCGGACCCCGAGACGGGCGAGCCGCTGAATGTCGGCCACATGATCCCACGCTCGATCGAAGATCTCAAGCGCCGAAACCGGGGCCTCGCGCGCATCGCCGAGGCCACCGTCGGACTCATGGGCCGCACGCCGGACTACATGAACGTGAAGTTCGCCAGCTTCGCCGGCCGCTGGAAGGATTGGCTCGGCGCGGACGGTCGGAACGAGGAGGGGGCGCACAACCTCGTTGCCTTCCAGAAACGCCTGGCGCGAGAGGACATCTCGCTCACCCACACGATCATCCATCCGACCATCGACAAGTCGACGGATGCCCAGATCGTTGGGAACCGGGTGCCCGTGCACAAGATCGCCGAGACATCCCCGGGGATCGTCCTGCGCGGCGCCCGGATCCTGGCGACCCTCGCGCCGTTCGCGGACGAGATCGCGGTCTACCCGGCACACCCGCTCCCGCCCGGGGCCGAGGCCTATGCGCTGGCCTTCTCGATACCGGTGGACACCCCGGGACTCGTCTTCGTGTGCCGCGACAGCGCGGCCACGCCCGGCGCGCACGTGTTCGACCGCCCCCTGTCGACCCGGTTCGACGAGCAGGATGCATTCGTGATCTTCGACGACGTCGAGGTCCCGCGAGAACGCCTGTTCATCAACGGCCAGATCGACCTCTACAACAGCGTCACCACGACCGGCCTCCGCGACAACATGACGAACCAGACCACCGTCCGCGCGCTCACCAAGCTTGAGTTCGCCTACGGGCTAGCCACCCGCATGGCGGAGGCCATCGGCGACACCAGCGCGACGACTCAGGAAATGCTGGGGGAACTGCTCGACTACGTCGAGGTCACTCGCAGCGCGGTCCTACTTTCCGCCGAGCACGGACGGCACGTGGGCGATGGGGTGTGGTTTCCGGACGGACGGCCCCTTGCACCCATGCGGTCACTCCTGGCCACGTGGTTTCCGCGGGTGAACGAGATCATCGCGCTCATCGGCAGCCACAACCTCCTGGCCGCGCCGAGCCGCCGCGAGCTCGACGACGTCACGCTCCGCCCGCTGATCGACGAGTTCCTGCACGGCGCCGGGGTCGTCGGCGCCGAGGACCGGGCTGCGCTGTTCCGCCTGGCTTGGGATTTCGTCGGGTCGAGCCTGGCGGGACGGAACGTCCTCTACGAGAGGTTCTATCTCACCTCGGCCGCTCGCAACCGCATCGGCCACCACCTTCGGAATGTCGATCGCAGCCGCGCCTACGACCTCGTCGACGGCATCCTGGCGGCTGGCCGCAAGGCGAAGACGTCCACCGGGGCTTGACTCAACGTCCGGTCTCTTTCCCTCTTGAACGTCTCGATCCGGCTGAGTTGAACGAGTTCGCCGGCGGTACCACTCGTATCTTCCCGTTGGGCGGGCCTCGCCGATGACAACCTCGCCCTCCCTCCTCGAGCCGTACCGACACTCAGCCGACGAGGTGCTGGCCGCCAGCGGCACCGACGGGGAGCAGGGTCTGAGCGAGGAGGAGGCGCGCCTCCGGCTCGAGCGCCACGGCCGAAACGAGCTGATGGCGGAGAAGGCGGTCCCGGCGTGGCGGAAGTTCCTCGCTCAGTTCCAGGACGCGCTGGTCATCCTGTTGCTCGTCGCAACCGCGGTCTCGGCCGGCCTGTGGCTGATCGAGCGCGATTCGGCCCTACCGTACGAGGCGATCGCGATCCTGTCCGTGGTCCTGCTCAACGCGCTGCTGGGCTACGTCCAGCAGTCGCGGGCCGAGCAGGCCGTGGCCGCTCTTCGCCAGATGTCGGCCGCCCACGCCCGCGTGGTCCGAGACGGCGAGCGCCAGACCATCGCGGCGACTGAAGTGGTGCCGGGCGACCTGATCCTCATCGAGGAAGGCGACACCGTCCCCGCCGACGCGCGCCTCGTCCGATCCACCGCGCTACGAACCGCGGAGGCCGCCCTCACCGGGGAGAGCCTGCCGGTGTCGAAGGAGGTCGAGCCGATTCCCGACGAGGAGGTGTCCATCGGCGACCGCGACAATATGGTCTGGAGCGGGACCGCCGTGACCTACGGCCGGGGCAAGGCAGTCGTCGTCGCGACCGGCATGCTCACCCAGATGGGGCGCATCGCCGGGATGCTGAAGGACACCCCGCTCGAGACGACCCCGCTGCAAAAGGAGCTCACTCGTGTCGGCAAGCTGCTCGGGGCTATCGTCATGGCCATCGCGGTGGTGATGGTCGTCACCATCGTCCTCGTGGAGCGCATCCATGGCTTCTCGGCCCTGTTCGACGTGCTCATTCTGGGAGTGGCGCTCGCGGTCGCCGCGGTGCCAGAGGGTCTGCCCGCGGTCGTGACCGCCGTTCTCGCCATCGGCGTTCAGCGCATGGCCAAGCGGAACGCCATCGTGCGCCATCTTCCCGCGGTCGAGACCCTGGGCTCGGCGACCGTCATCGCCTCCGACAAGACCGGCACCCTGACCAGGAACGAGATGACGGTGCGGATGGTGGTGACGGCGAGCGGCCGGGTCCAGGTGGATGGCACCGGCTACGAGCCCGAGGGGGGCGTGACCCGGGCCTCGGCCCGGCCCGGCGATGGTCCGCCGCGTGCCATTGACGGCCCCCTGCGCATCGAGCTCGAGCGAGCCCTCGCGGTGGGTGACCGCGCCAACAACGCGGTGCTCCAGGAACACGACGGGCGCTGGACCGTTCAGGGCGATCCGACCGAGGGCGCCCTCATTGTGGCCGCGCGCAAGGCGGGTCTCGAGGATGCGGCCCTCGACGCTCGCTTCCGGCGCATCGGCGAGGTGCCCTTCTCATCCGAGCGGAAGATCATGACCACCGTCCACGCCGATTCGGAGCGGCGCGAGCGCCTGTTCGTGTTCAGCAAGGGCGCGCCGGACGTGCTGCTGGCGCGCTGCTCGCACGAGCTCGAGGGCGAGGCCCTCCGACCGCTGACCGACGCCCGGCGCGTGGCGATCCGGCAGGCCAACGAGGCGCTCGCCCGGGACGCCCTGCGCACGCTGGGGGTCGCCTTCCGGAGCTTGCCCGCGGCGACTCTCGACGGTGACGCCGTCGACGAGCGGGTCGAGCACGATCTGGTGTTCGCCGGCCTGATCGGCATGATCGACCCTCCACGTGCGGAGGCGGTCGAGGCGGTCGCCCGAGCGAAGGCGGCGGGGATACGCCCGATGATGATGACCGGCGATCATCCGGTGACCGCCGCGGTCATCGCGGCCGAGCTCGGGATCGGTAGCGGTGAGCGGGCGGTCACCGGGATCGAGCTCGAGAAGATGCCGGACGACGCGCTGAAGCGGACCGTCCGCGACGTCTCGGTCTACGCGCGAGTCAATCCCGAGCACAAGCTACGCATCGTCCGGGCATTGCAGCGCGACGGCGCGATCGTCGCGATGACCGGCGATGGCGTCAACGATGCGCCGGCCCTGAAGACCGCCGACATCGGAGTGGCCATGGGCATCACCGGCACCGACGTCTCGAAGGAAGCGGCGGATATCGTGCTGGCCGATGACAACTTCGCCACCATCGTGGCCGCGGTCGAGGAGGGGCGCACCGTCTTCTCGAACATCCGCTCCTTCCTGCGCTATCTGCTCTCGTCCAACATCGGCGAGGTGCTGACGATGTTCTTCGGCGTCGTCCTGGCCGAGGTGCTCGGACTGCCGGGGGCCGGGGGCGGAGGCGTGGTGCTGCCCCTCCTCGCGACCCAGATCCTGTGGATCAACCTCGTGACCGACGGGGCACCCGCACTCGCTCTCGGGGTAGATCCTCCCGACGAGGGCGCGATGGCGAGGCCCCCCCGCTCCAGCCACGAGAGGGTGATCACGCCGCACATGTGGCGGGGAATCTTCTTCGTCGGCGCGATCACCGCCATCGGCACCCTGCTCGTGCTGGACGCGAGCCTGCCGGGCGGGTTGATCGAAGGCACGCACGACATGCGGTACGCCCACACGATGGCGTTCACGACCCTCGTGTTCTTCTCGCTCTTCACGATCTTCTCCGCACGCTCCGACGAGCGGAGCGCCTTCGTCGGAGTCTTCTCCAACCTCTGGCTGTGGGCCGCGGTGCTGCTGTCCCTCTCGCTGCAGGCCGCGGTGATCTACGTGCCCTTCCTGCAGCAGGCGTTCTCGACGGTGAGCCTCGGCGCGGGCGACTGGCTTCGATGCGCCGCGACGGGCAGCTCGGTGATGTGGTTGCGCGAGATGGTCAAGGCCGTCACGCGGGCACGCCGCCGCGGCTCCCGGGGCAGAGGCAACGAGCCCGAGTAACCCAGTGGCGGACGCTGGAGCGCCCGCACGCGTGCGCTATCTCGGCCGCGTGGCGCTCCTCGACGACCGCATGGCGTTCGCGGCGGAGCACCGGCTCTGCGAGCGGCGCGACTGCGGCATCGCGGGCGGGTGGTCACCAGGAGCGTACGACGTACTCTGTCCGCCTCGGACGCAAAACTCCGCGGCGGCCCGACGAAGCGTGCTAGGCGGTCACGCGACCCTGGCCGTCGGGCTCGCAGAACCCTCGGCCTGCGACGGCTCCACGTCGGGCAGCTCGTGCCCGTGCTCGTGCATCCAGTCGATCAGCCAATCGGGTACGAGCTGGATGTCCTCGGCGCGCTTCTCGTCGCCGTCGGCCGTGTAGGTGATCGTCAGGCTGCGTCCGAACTCCGCTCCT
>DATJFY010000057.1:0-27366 GCA_035495415.1 Verrucomicrobiia bacterium | reverse complement strand
GGGGTGCGGCCCAGGAACCCTCACCATCGAGATGGCCCGCCGGGCCCTGCCCGGTCGGGTCGTGGGTCTAGACGTGAATCCCGAGATGTTGGCGGCGGCGCGGGAGGCGAGCCCGCCCGGCGGCCTGCCCAATCTGCGTTTTCTCGAGGGCGACATTCGCGACGGCGGCTGGGAGGACGAGTTCGACCTCGTCAACGCCGCCCGCGTGCTCCAGTGGATTCCCGACGCTCCGCGTGCGCTCGGGCCGATGGTCGCCGCGACTCGGCCGGGTGGGCGCATCGTCGTGCTCGACTACGATCACACTCGCGCGCACTGGGCAGAATCGCCGGCATCCTGGCGGCACTTCTACGGCGCGTTTCTCGACTGGCGCGCTGCGGGCCACCTCGACAACGCCATCGTCCGGCGCCTTCCCGAGGATTTCGAAACGGCCGGCCTCGGCGACGTCCAGACCATCGAGCACGCACGCACGGTCCGGGCGGGCGAGGCCGACTTCTATCGGGTCGCGGGCATGTGGCGGCTGGTCGCGGAGAGCCGTGGTCGTCAGATGGTCGCGGCGGGCGCCCTCACCGACCGCGAGCGCGAGGCGGTGGTCGAGGACTACACCGACTGGATGCAGACGCCCCGCGCGGCCCTCACCCTCCACGAGGCGTGCGTGATCGGCCGGCGTCCCGGCACGAGCCATCCATGATGGATCCCGTCACCTTCGATATCTGCTGGAGCCGCCTCGTCGGCGTGGTCAACGAGCAGGCCGCCGCGCTGCAGCGCACGTCCTTCACATCGATCGTGCGCGAGGCGGGCGATCTCTCCGCGGGCGTCTTCGACCGGCGCGGCTGGATGCTCGCGCAGGCCGTGACGGGCACGCCGGGCCACATCAACTCGATGGCGCTCTGCGTCCGCCACATGCTGGCGGCGATCCCGCTGGAAGCCATCCGTCCGGGCGACGTGCTCATCACCAACGATCCCTGGAAGGGCTCGGGACACCTCAACGACGTCACGATCGCGACCCCGGTATTCCGCGGTGACGACTGCGTGGCCCTGTTCGCCTCCACGTGCCACACCGCCGACATCGGTGGGCACATCCTCTCGGCGGAGGCTCGCGAGGTCTACGAGGAAGGGCTCTTCATCCCGATCATGAAGCTCTACCACGGGGGTGCGCTCGATCCTGCCCTCGGGGCCCTCATCCGCGCCAATGTGCGGCTGCCCGAGCTGGTGATGGGCGACTTCCACGCCCAGATCGCCGGCGGCGCGGTGGGTGGCGAGAGACTGCTCGAGTTCATGAGCGAGTTCGGCCTCGAGAGGCTGGAGCCCCTGGGCGACGAGATCGTGGGGCGCACCGAGCGCGCGATGCGCGAATCCATCGCGCGGCTCCGCCCCGGATCGTACGAGTACGCGGTCACCTCCGACGGCTTCGACGAGCCCATCACGATCAAGGTCCGGTGCGAGGTGCGGGGCGACGAGCTCGCCATCGACTACACGGGCTCCTCGCCCGAAAGCCGCCGCGGCATCAACGTGGTCATGAACTACACGGAGGCCTACACAACCTACGGCACCAAGGTCATCGTGAGCCCCGACGTGCCCAATAACGAGGGCGCCTTTCGTCCCCTCCGCATCACCGCGCCCGAGGGCTCGATCCTCAACGCGCGGCCGCCCGCGCCGGTGGCCGCGCGTCACGTGGTCGGCCATTTCCTGCCCCACGCGATCGCGGGCGCGCTCAAGGAGGCCCTGCCCGACCGCGTGATGGCGGAGGGGTCGGCCAACATCTGGGGCGTGCAGGTGGCGGGCAAGGACGAGAGCGGGCGGCCCTTCAGCTTCGTGGTCTTCACCTCCGGCGGCACCGGCGCGCGGGCGACCAAGGACGGGCTCGCCGCCACCGCGTTCCCTTCCGGCGTGCTGGGCACACCCGCGGAGGTGATCGAGTCGCTGTCGCCGCTCGTGATCGAGCGCAAGGCGCTGCGCCCCGACTCGGGCGGAGACGGGCGCTATCGGGGCGGGCTCGGCCAGGAGATCGCCTTCCGCGTGCGCACCCGCGGGGCCTTCACCTGCTCGCTGCTCTGCGATCGCACCCGCATTCCGCCGCAGGGCTTCTTCGGCGGCGCTCCGGGCGCGACGGGCGCGGTGCTGATCAACGGCCGCATGCCGGCGAATCCCAAGGCAGAGCAGGTCCTTCAGCCGGGAGACCTCATCGAGATCCGCCTGCCGGGCGGCGGCGGGTATGGTCCTCCTGCGGAGCGCGATCCCGCCCTGCGCGCCCGCGACCGGCTCGAGGGTTACGTCACCACCGCGTAGATGGCCTCCCCGCTCAGGGCGGAGTGCGCGTGTCGAGCGCGGTCTCCTCGGGGAGCGGAGCCGGCGGCGGCGAAGACGGCGGCGCAGCTTCTCCCAGCAAGGCTTCGGTGATGGCGCGGGCGAGGCCGTCTGCGGCCACGCTGCGAGCGGTGCGAAACCGCTCGGCGCCTGCCCGACCCCATCCCGCAAAGTCATCGCCTGGCTCGGCTCGCCCGAACGTGTGGGTGAGGATCTCGGCCCCATCCGAGGTACGGATGACCCGCAGCCGCGCGCGCGCTCGAAGCTCGAGCGTGGGATTGATGATGTCCTCGAACGACGGGCTCACGCCGTAGGCGGGCTTGGAGCCGGCCCTGAGCGGCCGTGCCAGCCGCACGTCGAGCACGTACACCTCCACGACGGTGTCCACTCCCTCGGCGGCCAGCGCTCGATAGTCCCGGCGCTCCTCCGGGCCGATGGGACCGCGGCCGGCCCACGCCGCGACCGAGCGCGACTCCTCCCGCGCAAGCAGCAGCCGCACAATCTGATCCCGCAGCGCCTCCTGCACCTGCGACTCGCCCGCGACCAGTGCGAGCGCGCCGGCGGCGGCGACGAACTCGGCGAGGGGCACACCCTTGCGCCCACCCTCGATGCCGCCCGAGACCATCATGACCGGTGTCCAGATCGCGAGCCCGCAAGCCTCGACAACGCGGCCAAAACTCACCATGCAGAGGGCGCCACTGAGGACCCCCGTCCCGAGCCCCGCGCCGATTCCTGCGAAGGCGGCGCCAGAGCCGCTCGGAACCGGATAGGTGAAGCTCCATTCTGGGGGGACTTCCGCGGCGATCACGGCGATGGTCCCCAGGCGGGCGCGGTCGCGCTCGGCAAGCCGCGGCGGACCGTGCCCGGCACAGCCGGCGAGCAGGATGCCAAGCAGGGCGGAGACAAGAGGCCGTGACCTGAGCATAGATCCTCCGATACTTGAGAATCATAGATCCTACAGCCAGCCCAAGCCAGTCCCGGACGGGCGTCCCCCGCCCGCCGGGGCGCCCTCAACTTGCGGCGGGGGAGCGCGTATGTTAGCGTAGCCAAGCGATTTTTCCCCACAAGGAGACCTACGCTCATGGCCGATAGCGCCCTTCACCTCACCGAGGCCAATTTCGATACCGAGGTTGGCAAGCACGCCGAGGTCCTCATGGTGGACTTCTGGGCCGAGTGGTGCGCGCCCTGCCGCGCCATCGCCCCTACCCTGGAGGAGCTTGCTCGGGAGGGGAGCGGCAAGGTGAGCCTCGCCAAGGTGAACGTGGACGACAACCCCGCGCTGGCCGCCCGTTACGGGATCCGGTCGATCCCGACCATCCTCTTCATGAAGTCGGGCACGGTGGTGGACCAGGTGGTGGGCGCCGTCCCCAAGGCCCAGCTCAAGAAGAAGCTGGACGCCATCGGCTGACGCCGCACCGCCACACCATGTTGCCGGCCGCGCCCCGTATCCCCCCGCTCTCGCCCTCGCGCGAGGAGTTCCGGGCGCTCGCCGCGCGGGGCAATCTCGTCCCCGTCTACGCCGAGCTGGCCGCGGATCTCGACACCCCGCTGTCCGCCTTTCTTCGCTTGCGCCCGGGCCCCTACGCCTTTCTCCTCGAGTCGGTGGAAGGCGGCGAGAAGTGGGCACGCTATTCCTTCCTCGGGTCGGATCCCCTCATGGTGTTCACTGCCAAGGGCAACCGCCTCACGATCCGCCACGCCGACGGCCGCAGCGAGCAGGTGGAGACGGAAAACCCGCTCGAGGGGCTGCGGGGCGTGCTCTCGCGCTTCAGGCCGGTGCCGGTGCCTGGGCTGCCCCGCTTCCAGGGCGGGGCCGTGGGATTCTTCTCGTACGACATCGTGCGCCACGTCGAGCGGCTGCCCCGCCTCGCCAAGGACGATCTCCGGCTGCCCGACGCGGTGTTCATGCTCACCGACAGCCTGCTCGTCTTCGACAATCTCAAGCACCGCCTGCTCGTGATCGCCAACGCGCACATCGAGGGGACGGACGCCGCCGGGCTGGACCGCGCCTACGATGCCGCCGCGGTGAAGATCGGGATGCTCCTCTCCAAGCTCGCGCGGCCGGCCCGCCCCCCCGCCCCGCTCACCTTCCCCGATCCGCAGCCGCTGGTGGCGCTGGGCGAGGAAGGGTTCACGTCGACGATGGATCAGGCCACCTTCATGGAGGCGGTGCAGCGGACCAAGGAATACATCGCGGCGGGCGACGCCTATCAGGTCGTGATTTCGCGGCGGCTGGATACCGAGCTCAAAGCCGATCCGTTCACGGTGTATCGGGCCCTCCGCACCATCAACCCGTCCCCGTACCTGTTCTTCCTGCGCCTCGGCAAGACCAGCATCGTGGGCTCGTCGCCCGAGGTGCTGGTGCGGCTCGAGGACGGCCGCGTCGAGGAGCGTCCCATCGCGGGCACGCACCCGCGGGGGGCCACCGAGTCCCAGGACGCGGCCCTCGCCGCCCAGATGGTCGCTGATCCCAAGGAGCGCGCCGAGCACGTGATGCTCGTCGACCTCGGCCGCAACGACGTGGGGCGGGTGGCGCGGATCGGCACGGTCGAGGTGACGGAGTTCATGGTGGTGGAGCGCTACTCGCACGTCATGCACCTGGTCAGCCACGTGCGGGGCGAGCTCGCCACCGGCAAGGATGCCTTCGACGTGCTCGCCGCCACCTTCCCCGCGGGGACCTTGTCGGGCGCGCCCAAGGTGCGCGCGATGGAGATCATCGAGGAGCTCGAGCCCACGCGGCGCGGACCCTACGGCGGCGCCGTCGGCTACATCTCGTACTCCGGGAACATGGACTCCTGCATCACGATCCGCACGGTGGTGTGCCAGGGCCAGCGCGCCTCGATCCAGGTCGGCGCGGGCATCGTGGCCGACTCGGATCCCAAGACGGAGTGGCTGGAGACCTGTTCGAAGGCCCGCGGCATGATCCTGGCGCTTCGCACCGCCGCCCAGGAGACCGGTCGATGATCTTCGTCCTCGACAACTACGATTCATTCACCTACAACCTCGTCCAGTACCTCGGCGAGCTGGGCGCGGACGTGCGCGTGGCGCGGAACGACGCCCTCACGGTGGAAGACGTGATGGCCATGGATCCGGACGGGATCGTGATTTCGCCGGGCCCCGGCCACCCGACCCAGGCCGGTATCACGCTGCCGTTGATCGAGCGTTGCTGCGCGTCCACCCCGATCTTCGGGGTGTGCCTCGGCCATCAGGCCATCGGCCAGGCCTTCGGCGGCAGGGTGACGCGGGCCAAGGCGCAGATGCACGGCAAGACGTCGCGGATCACCCACGACGGGCGCGGGGTCTTCGCCGGGCTCACACCGGGCTTCGAGGCCACGCGCTACCACTCGCTCGTCGTTCTCGAGGAAGGCTTCCCCGCCGACCTCGAGATCTCGGCCCGGGCGGAGGACGGCGAGATCATGGGGCTCCGGCACCGCCGGTTCCCGGTGGAAGGCGTGCAGTTCCACCCCGAATCCATCCTGACTACCGAGGGCAAGGCGCTCCTCCGGAACTTCCTGGCGCGCGTGCCCGTCGCGGCTCGGTGATGGGTAGCGCGGACCCTCCAAGTCGCGGCCCAGCCGCGACCTCGACCCAGTGAGCCTGCGCCGGCTCGGAGAGCGCGGGCTGATCCAGCGCATCCGACTCGACTCGGAGCGGGCCCCCGCCGCGGGTGTCACGGTGGGTATCGGCGACGATACCGCCGTGCTGGCGGTGACACCGGGTGCGGCGCTCCTCGCGACCACCGATCTGGTGATCGAGGACGTGCACTTTCGGCGCGTCTGGGCGAGCCCCGAGGACATCGGCTGGAAGGCGATGGCCGTGAATCTCTCGGACATCGCGGCCATGGGCGGCGTGCCGCGCTGGGCGCTGATCGGCCTCGCGGTGCCCGAGGACACCGACGCCGAGGAGGTCGCAGGCTTCTTCCGCGGCCTGCGTGGGGCAGCCGGGCCGCACGGGGTCGCCCTGGTGGGCGGCGACACCTCTCGATCTCCCGCGGGCTGGCTCGTCAACGTGACCCTCCTCGGCGAGCACACGGGGACGCCGCGCCTGCGCTCGACCGCGCAGCCCGGCGACGCCATCGCCGTGACGGGCGGGCTTGGGCGCTCCGCGGCGGGCCTCGCCGTGCTCGAGCGCGGCGTCACGGACGCGCGACGGCGCGGCCTCGCCGAGGACGCGATCGAGGAGATCACGCGCGCGCATCTACGGCCCCAGGCGCGCGTGGGGGAGGGCCAGTGGCTGGGCCGTGCCCCAGGCGTGCGGGCGATGATGGACTGCTCCGACGGCCTCGCCACGGATCTCGGTCATATCTGCCGCGAGTCGCGGGTGAGCGCGCGGATCCAGGTCGACCGGATCCCGCTGGGGGCCGGCGTTGCTGCGGCGGCGGACGCGCTGGGCGGCAATGCCCTGGCGTGGGCCACCGGCGGCGGCGAGGACTATGAGCTGCTGATCACCGGTGATCCGGCCGAGCTGGCGCGGCTCACGCTCGAGCTGCCGCGGAGCACCGGCACGGCGCTGAGCGTGATCGGGGAGGTCGAGGCGGACGGGAACGGGATTCGGTGGGTCGGCCCCGAGGGCCACGCGGTGACGCTGGGCGCGGGCTTCGAGCACTTCCGTGGCTGACCTCACCTTCCTCGAGCTGGCGGTGCTCGCGGTGCTCGTGCTCTGCTCCGCGGTGCTCACCGGCGCGGAGGCATCCTATTTCTCCTTGGGCCGCGCGCGGCTCAAGCGCCTGACCGAGCGCGAGGAGGACGCGGGCGAGCGGGCCACCACGCCGTTGCTCGAGCGGCCGCACGAGCTCCTGGTCACCCTGCTCGTGGGCATCACCCTCATCAACATCGGCGCCTCCGCGCTCGCCGCCGCGGTGGCCGAGCGCCTGCTCGGACCCTGGGGCCTGCCGGTGTCGATCGTGGTAATGGTGTTCCTGTTGAGTCTCTTCGGCGAGGTGCTGCCGATGACGCTGGCGGTGGAGCACCCCGAACGGTTCATCGCCTGGGTGAACCGCCCGGTGACCTGGCTGTCCATCGTGGTGGCGCCCATCCGCATGATCCTCGGTGGGTTCACCGCGCTGACGCTCCGGCTGGTCGGGTCGGAGCGACGGGACGACGCGCCGGAGATCACCGAGGAAGAGCTGCGGACGATGGTGGACGTGGGGGCTCGCGAGGGGGTGGTGGAGCGGACGGAGCGCGAGATGATCCATCGGGTCTTCGACCTCGAGGACACGATGGTGCGCGAGGTGATGGTGCCCCGGCCGGACATGTTCTGCCTGGAGGTCGGCGCGCCCCCCGACCGCATCCTCGATCTTCTCCGCGAGAACCTGCACTCGCGCGTGCCCGCTTACGAGGGCACCATCGACCAGATCGTGGGTGTCCTCTACACGAAGGAGCTCCTGCCCTATCTGCGCGGGCTGCCACCCGAGTTCGACCTGCGCATGCACCTGCATCCCCCCTACTTCATCCCCGAGTCCAAGCGGGCGGACGCGCTGCTGCGCGAGTTCCAGGCCAAGAAGCTCCACCTCGCGGTGGTGGTCGACGAGTACGGCGGCACTGCGGGCCTCGTCACCCTCGAGGATCTCCTGGAGGAGCTGGTCGGCGAGATCCGCGACGAGTTCGACGAGGAGGAGCGCCTCATCGTGGCTCTAGGCGACGGGGGCTTCCGCGTCTCGGGCCGGCTCTCGCTCTTCGACCTCAACGCCGCCACCGGCCTCTCCGTGTCCAGCGAGTCCTACGACACGGTGGGCGGGTGGGTCCTCGATCTCTTCGGCCGCGTGCCCAGCAAGGGCGAGCGGACGGAGACCGACGAGTACGAAGTGACGGTGGAGAAGGTGGAGCGCACCCGCGTGGTCGAGGTGCTGGTGACGCTCAAGACCGCGCCGGCCCCGACGCCGGAATCCGCGTGATCTACGTCTGGATCATCGCGATCGCGCTGGCCTTGACCGCCTTCTTCTCGGGCATGGAGATGGCGTTCATCGCCGCCAACCGGGTCCGGCTAAGGCACCTCGCGGAGGCGGGCAACCGCGCGGCGGCGCGGTATCTCGAGGCCTTCCGCCGCCCCGAGCGCGTCCTGTCAACGTCGATGATGGGGGTGACCATCGCGCACATCGTGGCCTCCTCGGCGGCCACGTGGGCACTCATCCCCTACCTGGGCACGTGGGCCGCCATCGCCGTCACCGCGGTCCTCACGCCCCTCATGCTCGTGTTCGGCGAGGTGATTCCCAAAGCGGTGGCGCGGGAATGGGCCACCGCCATCGTCCACTACCTCTACCCGCTCATCGAGCTGGCGAGCCGTGTCCTCGCGCCGCTCACGTGGGGGGCCAACGTCCTGGTGAGCGGCGCCCTCGGCCTGGTGGGCCTCCGCTCGGCATCGAGCCGGCAGTTCGTCTCGCGCGAAGAGCTGAAGGTTCTGCTCCAGCTCGAGCCGGAGGAAGCCGACGTCACCGTGATCGAGGCGGAGATGATCGACAAGATCTTCGACCTCGGCGAGAAGACGGTGCGCGAGATCATGGTCCCTCTGGTGGACGTGGTCGCCCTGCCCGGCTCCGCCCCGCCGGACGACGCGGTGCGGGTCATCGCCGAGCGCGGCTTCTCGCGCATTCCCGTATACACCGACCGCGCCTTCAACCTGGTCGGCGTGGTCACCGCGATGGATCTCCTCCGCCGCGGCGCCGCCGTCCAGGACCTCCGCGCCCTCATGCGGCCCGCCCACTACGTGCCGGAGAGCAAGCGCATCGATGATCTCCTCCGCGAGATGCAGAAGGGCCGCGTCCAACTCGCCGTGGTGGTCGACGAGTACGGCGGCGCGGTCGGTATCGTCACGGTGGAGGACATCGTCGAGCAGATCGTGGGCGAGATCGAGGACGAGCACGATCGTACGTCGCCGCTGGTGGAGCGGCTCCCGGACGGCAGCTATCGCGTGGCGGGACGAGTGCGCATCGAGGAGCTCAGCGAGTCGCTGGACTGGGAGCTGCCCTCCGGCGACTTCGAGACGGTGGCCGGCCTCGTGCTCGCGACGGTGAACCGGATTCCCGCGGTGGGCGAGGTGTTCGACGTCGGCCCCCACGAGTTCACCGTGCTCGAGGCCGACGAGCGGCGTATCCTGAAGGTCCGCATCACTCCGCCGGATCGACCGCATCCCAAGACCGCAGTCAAGGAGGGCTGAGCATGGCCGGGAAGATGGTGGACTTCAAGAGCAATGGCGGCACGACCAAGGGCTATCTGGCGACGCCGGCCTCGGGCAAGGGCCCGGGCGTCCTCGTCATCCAGGAGTGGTGGGGCCTCGTCGATCACATCAAGAAGGTGTGCGACCGCTTCGCCGCCGCCGGCTATTCCGCGCTGGCGCCCGACATGTACCACGGCCAGACCGCGACCGAGCCCGACGGGGCGGGCAAGCTCTTCATGGCGCTGAACATCGCCCAGGCGGAGAAGGATCTGGCCGGCGCGGCGACATATCTTGCCGGCCATTCCTCCACCGCCAAGCTCGGCGCGGTGGGGTTTTGCATGGGCGGCCAGCTCGCCCTCTTCGCCGGCACCACCAATCCCAGCATCGGCGCGGTCGTGGACTTCTACGGCATCCATCCCAATGTGAAGCCGGACTACAGCAAGCTCGCCGGCCCCGTGCTGGGCCTCTTCGCGGAGAAGGACGCCTTCGTGACGCCGCAGACCGCACGCGACGTGGAGGCGGCGATCAAGAAGGCGGGCAAGAGCGCCAGCATCCACATCTATCCCGGCGTGGACCACGCGTTCTTCAATGACGAGCGTCCGGAGGCCTACAACAAAGCCGCGGCCGAGGACGCGTGGAAGCGCACCCTCGCCCACTTCCAGGCCAATCTGAAGTAGCCTTCGGCCGCGCGCGCTCCGGGACGCGGGGTCCCGGAGCGCGCCAGAAGTGGATGGGCGGCCTCGGTTTTCTGCTACCGTAGCAGCCGTCCGATGATCGCTCTCCCGGAGCCCACCCTCGGCGCGCTCTGCTCGCTCGCCTCCGCGCTCGCCTGGGCCGTGGTGAGTCTCTGCGTCCGCCGGCTCCTCGGCACGCTCAATTCGCCCACCATCAACGCGCTCCGCACGCTGGGGGCGGGGGCGCTGCTGATGGCGTGGGTGCTCGGCACCGAGGGGCTCCAGGGCCTGCGCGAGATCGGGCTACCGACTTTCACGCTGCTCGCCGCGTCCATCGTCGTCTCCGGCAGCCTCGGCGACACTCTCTTCTTCGAGAGCGCGCGGTTCCTCGGCCTGGCTCGCGCCATGACCGCGTCGATGACGTATCCCATGCTCTCCGCGGTGCTCGCGGCGATCCTCCTCGACGAGCCGATCACCTCCGCCTTGGTCATGGGCTCCCTGCTGACCCTCGGCGGGCTGGCGCTCATCGTGGGCGCGCGGCCGAGCGAGCCGGACGGGCCCGGCCATCTCTGGCTGGGACTCCTGGCCTCGCAGGGGGCGTCGGTCGCCTGGGCGGTGGGCGTGATCATGCTCAAGGTGCCGCTCGCCACTCTCGACGCCACTGCGGCGCAGGCGGTGCGGCTGCCGTTCGCCGGGCTGGTCCTGTTCGCCACCCCGTGGGTGTGGGGCTCGATGGGGATCGTCCGTCGGGGCGGCATGGCGCTGGCCGGCCCGATCGCCTTGCTTGCCGTCCTCACCGCGGGCAGCTCGCTGTTCTTCGTATTGGGAGTGAAGCATGCGGGCGTGGGGGTCTCGACCGTGCTGTCCTCCACCGCGCCGATGTTCGCGATCCCGCTCGCCACCCTCTTCCTGCGCGAGCGGATTACCCGCGCCGCCGCCCTCGGCACGCTGATCACCGTGGCCGGCGTTGCCGTCCTCAACCTCTGAGGCGAGCGACCGGCCGCCGCGTCAGCCGATGAAGAGGCCCCCATTCGGGGACAGCCACTGCCCGGTGTAGAAGCTCGAGTCGTCGCACGCGAGGAAGAGCGCGGTCGCGGCGACCTCGCGGGGCTCGGCGAGACGGCCCAGCGGCGTCTGCGAGAGCAGCGCCTTCCGCGCCAGCGGCGAGATCGACTGGGTCATCGGCGTGTCGATGTAGCCGGGGCAGATCGCGTTCACGCGGATCCCGCGCGAGCCGACCTCGCGCGCCACCGCACGGGTCAAGGCGAGGATGCCGCCCTTGGCCGCGGAGTAGTGCGGCACCTGGGCGAGGCCCATCAGGGCCGCCACGCTCGAGAGGTTGACGATGGCGCCGCGGTTCTGGCGGCTCATGAGCCGCAGGGCGGCGCGCGTGCAGAAGAAGGTGCCGTTCAAGTGCACCCCGATGACGCGGTGCCAGGCCTCGTCGCTCATCTCCTGGGTCACGTCGAAGTGGGTCTGTATGCCCTCGCCGCTCACCATTTCCATGATGCGCGCCTCGGCCCGCTGACGACGCGCCTCCAGGTCCTCGCCGGGCCCCAGCGCGATGCCCGCGTTGTTGACGAGCGCGTCGAGGGCGCCGCAGCGACGCTCGATCTCGTCGAACATGGCGTTGACCTGGCGGCTGTCGGAGACGTCGGCGGCGACCGCGAAGGCGCCCCGCGCGCTCGCGCCCATCTCCTGCACCGTCTTCTCCGCGGTGGCGAGGTGGAGGTCATTGACCACCACCCGCGCGCCTTCCTCGGCGAAAAGGAGCGCGATTGCCCGGCCGATCCCCGATCCCCCGCCCGTCACCAGCGCCACCCGGTCCTTGAGCTTCATCGCCCCCTCCTCCGTTGCTCTGAACGCACGACGGGGGCGGCGCGCGCCGCCCCCGTGGATGAGCTTCGTCGAGACGGCGCAGGCTACCCGGCGGCGGCCGCCGCCTTCTTCCTGCGGCCCCTGCCCGCGCTGGCGCCCGCTTCGCCCTTGTCGCCCTTCTCAGCCTTGGGAGCCTTCTCCGCCTTGGCGTCCTTCTTCGGCTTCTCGCGCGGCGCCTCGGGGCGATCCACCAGCTCCAGCACCACCATGGGGGCGCGGTCGCCGGGCCGGGTGCCCGCATGGATGATGCGGGTGTAGCCGCCATTCCGGTCCGAGAAGCGAGAGGCGATAGTGTCGAAAAGCTTCTTCACCACCGTCTCGTCCGGCACCATGCTGAGCACCTGACGCTTGGCGTGCAGATCCTCGCGCTTGGCCAGGGTGACCATCTGGTCGGCGAGCCCGCGCACCGCCTTGGCTTTGGCCTCGGTGGTCATGATGCGCTCGTGACGGAACAACGCGACGAGCAGATTGCGAAACATCGCCCAGCGATGCGCGGTCAGCCGCCCCAGCTTGTAGTTCGCCCGCCCGTGCCTCATTTCGCGCCTCCCCGCCCGAGCGCCCCGAGCACCGCGGGATCGATGCGCATCCCCAGCGAGAGCCCGAGTCCGGCGAGGGCGTCCTTGATCTCGTCGATCGACTTCGAGCCCAGGTTCTTCACGTTCTCGAGCTCGGCATCCGTCTTCTGCACGAGGTCCGCCACGGTGAGGATCTCCGCGTTGCGGAGCGCATTGATGGCGCGCGCCGGCAGCGGCAGCTCTTCGAGGGCCTTGGAGAGGCTCTCCTGGAGGAAACCCTCGCCCGCCTCCTCGACCTCCTCGTCCTCCTCCGGCCCCCCGGGAGGCGCCAGCAGCGCGAAGTGGTCCCGCATGTAGCTGGCGGCGCGCGTGAGCGCCTCCTCGGGCGACACCGCGCCGTTGGTCCACACCTCGAGGATCAAGCGCTCGTAGTCGATCACTTTGCCCAGCCGCGAGGCCTCCACGTTATACGACACCCGCTGGATGGGCGAGAACGCCGCATCCATGGCAATGGCGCCCGCGGGCACCGTGCCGGCGGGATGCCCGGCCGCATTGACGTAGCCGCGCCCCACGCCCACGCCCACCTCGATCGACAGGGTCGCCCCCGCCTCGAGCGTGCACAGGGGCAGCTCGGGGTTCAGCACCTCGAGCCCGGTGCCCTCGAAGACGTCGGCACCCGTGACGTCCCGGGGACCGGTGGCGTCGAGCCGTGTGGTGAGCGGCTCACCCGAGGGGACGTTGAGCGCAAGCTTGCGGAGGTTCAGCAGCACTTCGACGGTGTCCTCGGCCACCCCGGGGATCTTCGTCTCGGCGTCGGGGACGCCGGGGATGCGCACCCATGACACCGCGGCGCCGGGGATGATGCTCAGCAGGGTGCGACGGACGGAGTTGCCCACGGTCAGGGCATAGCCCTTCTCGAAGGGCTCCGCGACCAGCCGCCCGTAACGGTCGGTGTTGATCTCCCACTCGATATGTCTCGGCTTCTGAAACGGAATCCTGGCCATGGTCTCCTACTTCGAGAACAGCTCGACGATCAGCTGCTCCTGCACGGGGATCTGGATGTCCTCCCGGACCGGGAGCCCACGCACTGTCCCCTTCTTCTGGTTGACGTCCACGTCCAGCCACGGCGGGACCGCGGAGCGGCCCGCCCCGAGATTGTCGACCACGCGCTCCTGCATCTTCGACGTGGCGCGGAGCGCCACCTCTTCGCCCACCTTCACGATATAGGACGGCACCGACACCTTGCGGGCGTTCACCTGGATGTGGCCGTGGGCCACCATCTGCCGGGCCTCGCGGCGCGAGGCCGCCATCCCGAGGCGGAACACCACATTGTCGAGCCGACGCTCGAGGAGCTTGAGCAGGTTCTCGCCGGTGATGCCCTTCTCCCGCTCGGCACGCTCGAAGTAGCGGCGGAACTGCGTCTCCAGCACCCCGTAGATGTTCTTGGCCTTCTGCTTCTCCCGCAGCTGGATGCCATAGTTGGTGAGCTTGGTGCGGGAGAGGCCGTGCTGGCCGGGGGGATAGTTGCGCCGCTCAATCGCGCACTTCTCGCCGAAGCAGCGCGCGCCCTTCAGGAACAGCTTGATCCCCTCGCGCCGGCACTGCCGGCACACCGCTTCGCGATATCTCGCCACGTCCCCTCCTCCCTACACCCGGCGCCGCTTGGGCGGCCGGCAGCCATTGTGGGGGATCGGGGTCACGTCGCGGATGGCGGTGACCTCGAGACCCACCGCCTGGAGGGCGCGGATGGCGGCCTCGCGGCCGGCCCCCGGGCCCTTGACGCAGACCTCGACAGACTTGAGCCCCAGGTCCATCGCCTTGCGGGCGGCGTTCTCGGCAGCGGTCTGCGCGGCGAACGGGGTGCTCTTGCGGGAGCCCTTGAAGCCCACGCTGCCCGCGCTCGCCCACGAAACCACGTTGCCGGTCTTGTCGGTCAGAGTCACGATGGTGTTGTTGAAGGTGGCCTGCACGTGGGCGACGCCCACGCGGACCTCCTTGCGCTCACGCTTGCGCCCGCCCTTGCGGGGCGCCGCCGGCTTGTCGCCTGATTGCTGCTCGTCGGCCATGTTCTGGGCTCCTTACTTCTTCGGCGCCGCAGGGGCGGCGGGCGCCGCGGCCGCGGGGGCGGCGGCGACGGGCTTCTTCTTGACCATGACGCCCTTGCTCTTGCCCTTCCGCGTCCGGGCGTTGGTGTGGGTGCGCTGACCACGGACGGGCAGGCCCTTGCGGTGCCGGATCCCGCGGTAGCAGCCGATGTCCATCAGCCGCTTCACGTTCATCGCGATCTCGCGCCGCAGGTCACCCTCGACCTTGTACTCGCGCTCGATGATGTCGCGCACCCGGGCGGTCTCGTCGTCGCTCCAGCTCTTCACGCGCTTGTTCCCGTCCACGCGCGCGTCCATCATGATGCGCCGCGCCGACGGGATGCCGACCCCGTAGATGTACTGGACGGCGACGACGCCGCGCTTGTCGCGGGGCAGGTCCACTCCGGCGATACGTGCCATGGGTGACTCCTCAGCCTTGCCGCTGCTTGTGACGGGGATTCTTGCAGATCACCCGCACGGCCCCGTGCCGGCGCACGATCTTGCAGTTCTCGCACCGCAGCTTGATCGACGGCTTGACTTTCATGACTGTCCTCTGAAAAAGACCTATTTGAACCGGTACGTGATCCGGCCGCGAGTGAGGTCGTACGGCGACAGCTCCACCTTGACCTTGTCCCCGGGCAGGATCCGGATGAAGTTCATGCGCATCTTGCCGGAGACGTGGGCGAGCACCTTGTGCCCGTTCTCGAGCTCGACGCGGAACATCGCATTGGGCAGCGGCTCGACCACCGTGCCTTCCACCTCGATCGCGTCTTCCTTGGCCACGCGCGCTCCCTAGGACCTGGGCTCGATGCGGGTGAGGACCTCGGGGCCTTCCTCGGTGATGGCGATGGTGTCCTCGAAGTGCGCGGCGAGACTGCCGTCCTCGGTGACGGCGGTCCATCGGTCGTCGAGGATGCGCACCTCCCACGACCCCATCGTGATCATGGGCTCGATGGCGAGCACCATGCCTGGCTTCAGCGCAGGCCCGCGGCCGGCCTCGCCGAAGTTCGGCACCTGGGGATCCTCGTGCAGCGCGCGGCCGATGCCGTGGCCCACGAAGGCCCGCACCACCCCGAAGCCGTGGCTCTCGCAGTGGCTCTGGACGGCGTGCGAGACGTCGCCCAGGCGATTGCCCGCGCGGCACTGCACGATCGCCTTGTCGAGGCTCTCGCGCGTGACGTCGAGCAGCTCCTGCACCCGGGGCGGCACCGGGCCCACCGGCAACGTGATCGCGCAGTCGGCGTAGTAGCCCTCCACGATGCACCCGAGGTCGAGCCCGATGATGTCCCCCTCCGCGAGCCGGCGCTTCGCCGACGGGATCCCGTGGACGATCTCCTCGTTGATGGAGGTGCAGACCGTCGCGGGGAAGCCGCGGTAGCCCTTGAAGGCGGACTTGGCGCCCTTGCCGACGATGAACGCTTCCACGTCGGCGTCGATGTCCCTGGTGGTGAGGCCTGCGCGCACCATCGCGCGCAGGCGATCCTTCACCTCGGCGAGGATATGGCCGGCCGCGCGCATGTGCGCGAGCTCGCGGGGCGACTTGAGCAGGATCACGCGGGCACCGCCCGTCCCACCGCCTTGCGGATGTCCGCGGCGACGCCCGGCATCGCGCCCTCGCCGGGCACGGTGGCGAGGAGGCCGCGGTCGCGGTAGTACGCGAGCAGCGGCGCGGTCTGCTTCTCGTAGACATCGAGCCGCGTGGCCACCGCCTCGCGGGTGTCGTCCGAGCGCTGGGTGAGCTCGCCGCCGCAGTTGTCGCAGCGTCCCGTCGTCCGGGGCGGGGCGGACACGAGGTGGAAGGCGGCGCCGCACTTGGGACACACGCGCCGGCCGGTGAGGCGGCGGAGCAGCTCCTCGCGGCCCACCTCGAGGTAAATGACCCGGTCGATGGACTGACCCCGGCGCTTCAGCATGGCGTCGAGCGCCTGCGCCTGCGCAGTGGTGCGCGGAAAGCCGTCCAGCACGAAGCCGGCCGCGCCGTCCGGCCGGGCGAGACGCTCCTCCACGAGCCCGATCACCACGTCGTCGGGCACGAGCCCGCCCGAGTCCATGTGCCGCTTGGCCTCGAGCCCGAGCGGCGTCTTCGCCCCCACCGCCTCGCGCAGCATGTCACCGGTGGCCACCTGGGGGACGCCCCACTCCGCGGCGAGACCACGCGCCTGGGTGCCCTTGCCCGCGCCCGGGGCGCCGAGAAAGATGACGCGCGCGCTCATGCCCGGGCCCGCTGGCGCTTCCGGAGGAAGCCCTCGTAGTTCCGCATCAGCAGGTGCGACTCCATCTGTCGCACGGTGTCCAGGGCCACGCCCACCACGATCAGGAGGCTGGTGCCGCCGAAGTAGAAGGGCGTGTTGAACCAGCGGATGAGGAAGTCGGGCAGCACCGAGATGAGGGCGAGGAAGATGGCCCCCGGCAGGGTGATGCGCGTGAGTGTCCGGTCGATGTACTCCGCCGTCTTCTTGCCCGGCCGCACCCCGGGAATGAACCCGCCGTACTTCTTCATGTTGTCGGCGAGGTCGATGGGATTGAACACGATCGCGGTGTAGAAGTAGGCGAAGAAAATGATGAGGCCGCAGTACATGACGGTGTAGGTCACGTGCCCCGGCGAGAGCGCTTCGGTGATCACCTGCATCCACGGGTGATTGACGAACCGGGTAAGGGTCGCCGGGAACAGGATCAGCGACGACGCGAAGATCACCGGGATGACGCCCGCGGTGTTGATGCGCAGGGGGATGTGGGTGGACTGGCCGCCGTAGACCCGGCGTCCCACCACCCGCTTGGCGTACTGGACGGGAATCTTCCGCTGGCCCTCCTGCATGAGGATGACCGCCGCGGTGACCAGGAGCATCATCACGAGCAGCGCCACGAACACGGGCAGCCGCAGCTCCCCCGTCGAGATGAGGCGATAGGACGAGATGATCGCCGACGGCAGCCGGACCACGATACCCGCGAAGATGATCAGCGAGATGCCGTTGCCGATCCCCTTCTCCGAGATCTGCTCGCCCAGCCACATGATCAGCGCGGTTCCGGTGGTGAGCGTGATCATGGTGAGGAGCCGGAAGCCCCAGCCCGGATCCGGCACGATGGCGCCGCCGCCCGGCGCCCGCATGCTCTCGAGCCCCACCGCGATGCCGAAGGCCTGGATCAGCGACAGCACGATGGTGCCGTAGCGGGTGTACTGGGTGATCTTCTTCTTGCCTGCCTCCCCTTCCTTGGCGAGCCGCTCGAGCGCGGGGATCACCACGGTGAGCAGCTGCAAGATGATCGAGGCCGAGATGTACGGCATGATGCCCAGCGCGAAGATCGTGAGCCGGCGCAGGTTACCGCCCGAGAAGAGGTCCACCATCCCGAGGAGCGTGCCCTGCACCTGGTCGAAGAACTGGGCGAGCGCGTGCCCATCGATACCCGGGGTCGGGACGTGGGCGCCGAGGCGATAGGCGGCGAGCAGGCCGAGGGTGATCAGCACCCGCCGCTTGAGCTCCTCGATCCGGAAGATGTTCCGGAAGCTCTGCAGGCTCTCGAACATCAGGCCAGGACCTCCACCCGTCCCCCCGCCGCCTCGACCTTCTTCCGGGCCGACTCGCTGATCTTGTGGGCGCGCACGGTGAGGGCATGACCGAGGTCGCCGTCCCCCAAGACCTTGACCCCGCCCCGGTCGGCCTTCTTGATGAGGCGCGCCTGGAGCAGGCTGTCGGGATCGACCACGCTGCCCGCGCCGAAGCGCGCGGCGACGTCCTTCAGATTGACGATGGCGAGCTCGGTCTTGCCGCCAAAGGGCAGGAAGCCGCGCTTGGGCAGGCGCCGGTACAGCGGCATCTGGCCGCCCTCGAAGCCCGGACGCACCCCGCCGCCGGAGCGGGCGTTGAGACCCTTGTTGCCCTTGCCGGATGTCTTGCCGGTGCCGGACCCGGGGCCGCGGCCCAGCCGCTTCCGCTTCTTCGTGGCGCCCGCCGCCGGCCGTAGATCCTCGATCCTCATGCCGCCTCCACCTTGAGGGCGAACGTGACCGCCTTGATCATCCCGCGGATGCTCGGGCTGTCGTCGTGCTCCACCGTCTGGCGGATGCGCCGAAGCCCCAGCGCGCGCACCGTCGCCTCCTGCTTCGGGCTGAGCCCGATGATGCTCTTCACCAGCGTGACCTTGAGCTTCTTAGCCACCCGCCGCCTCCTGGCCGTCACCGTCGAGGGAGCGCCGCCGCGCCGCGTGCAGGTCGAGCTGCCGCTTCATGCGCCGGAACGCGTCGATGGTCGCCTTGAGCACGTTGTGCGGATTGTTGGTCCCCAGCGTCTTGGTGAGCACGTCCTGGACGCCCGCCGCCTCCAGCACCGGGCGCACCGCGCCGCCGGCAATGACGCCGGTGCCCTGGGACGCCGGCTTGAGGTAGACCCGGGCGGCCCCGAAGTGGCCGGTCATCTCGCACGGGATCGTGGTGTCCTTGAGCGGCACGAAGATCAGGTCCTTCTTGGCGTGCTCCACTGACTTACGGATGGCCTCGGGGACCTCGCGCGCCTTGCCGAGGCCCACGCCGACGTGGCCGCGGCCGTCGCCCACCACCACGAGGGCGGTGAACGAGAAGCGCCGGCCGCCCTTCACGACCTTGGCGACACGGTTGATCGAGACGACCCGGTCGGTCAGGTCGAGCGCGCTGGAATCGATCCGTCCTTCAGCCACTCCGTCCTCCCTAGAACGCGAGGCCGCCGGCCCGTGCCGCATCGGCCAGCGCCTTCACCCGCCCGTGATACTGGTAGCCGCCGCGGTCGAACACCACGGGCCCGATGCCCCTGGCCTTCGCCCGCTGGGCGATCAGCTCGCCCACCAGCTTCGCCGCCGCCACGTTGCCGCCCGTCTTCATCTTGGTACGGAACTCCGCGGCGCGGCTGTCCACCGAGCACAGCGTCTTGCCGTCGGCGTCGTCGATGATCTGCGCGTAGATGTGATTCAGGCTCCGGAACACCACGAGTCGCGGCCGCTGAGCGGTCCCCTGCACCAGACGCCGCACCCGCACGTGCCGGATCTTCCGGGCCTCGACCTTGCGATTCGCCTGCATCACTTGGCTCCCGCCTTCTTGCCCACTTTCCTGCGGATGTACTCGTCGGCGTACTTAATGCCCTTGCCCTTGTAGGGATCCGGCTTGCGGAGGCCGCGGATGAGCGCGGCGGTCTGCCCCAGCAGGGCCTTGTCCGCCCCCCGCAGGGTGATCGACACCTGCTTCTCCACCTCGGCCTGGATGCCGTCGGGAAGCGGGAAGATCACGGGGTGCGAGTAGCCGAGGGCGAGCTGCAGGTTCTTGCCCTGGAGCTGGCACCGGTACCCGATGCCCACGATCTCGAGCTTGCGCTCGAAGCCGTCCTTCACGCCGTGCACCATGTTGGCGATCAGCGAGCGCGTGAGGCCGTGGAGGGCGCGCACGTTCCGCTCGTCCGAGCTCCGGCTCACCGTGACCAGGGCGGGATCGGCCTTGACCGAGATGCCGCTGGGCAGCGAGTGCGAGAGCTTCCCCTTGGGGCCCTCCACGCGCACCGCGGCGCCGTCCACCGCGACCTTCACGCCCTGCGGCACCGGGATGGGCTTGCGTCCGATTCGCGACATGAGTCGGCTCTCCTACCAGACGTAGGCGAGGACCTCGCCGCCGAGGCCCTGCTTGCGGACCTCGCGGTCGGTCATCACGCCCCGGGAAGTGGACAGGATCGCCACCCCCATGCCGCCCAGAATGGACGGGATCTTGTCCTTGCCCACGTAGACTCGCCGGCCCGGCTTCGACACCCGGACGAGGCCGGAGATGACGCGCTCGTTGCCGGACCCGTACTTGAGATACACGCGCAGGGTGCCGGGCCTCTTCTCCTCCATGAGTCGGAAGTTCTTGATGAAGCCCTCGGTCTTGAGAATCTCGGTGATGCGAACCTTGAGCTTGGACGCCGGGATGTCCACCTTTTCGTGCTCGGCCCGGCTCGCGTTGCGGATGCGGGTCAGGAGGTCGGCGATGGGATCGGTCATCATACCTCGCGCCTCCCTACCAGCTCGCCTTGACCACGCCCGGCACCTCGCCCTTGAGGGCCAGCTCCCGGAAGCAGAGTCGGCAGGCCTCGAACTTCCGCAGGTAGCCGCGGGGACGGCCGCAGATCTTGCAGCGGCTGTAGCCCCGCGACTTGAACTTCGGGGGGCGCTGCGCCTTCATGATGAGCGAGATCTTCGCCATGCCTTAAGACTCCCTGAAGGGCAGGCCGAGCTGGGTCAGCAGGGCCTTCGCTTCTTCGTCGGTGCCCGCGGTGGTCACCATGATGATGTCCATGCCGCGTACCTTGTCGACCTTGTCGTACACGATCTCCGGGAAGATGACCTGCTCCTTGAGCCCGAGGGCGTAGTTGCCGCGCCCGTCGAACGCCTTGGGCGGCACGCCCTTGAAGTCACGCACCCGTGGGAGGGCCACGTTGACGAGGCGATCGAGGAACTCGTACATCCGCGCGCCCCTCAGCGTCACCTTGCAGCCGATGGGCGCGTTCTCGCGGAGCTTGAAGTTCGCGATCGACTTCTTCGCGCGCGTGATCACCGGCTTTTGGCCGGCGATGGTCTGCAGATCCGACACCGCGAAGTCCACGACCTTGGCGTTCTCCTTGCCCTCGCCCACGCCCATATTGATGACGATCTTCTCGAGTCGCGGCACCTGGAACGGGTTGGTGTAGCCGCGCTCCTTCATGAGGGCGGGGATCACCGCCGCGCGGAAGCGATCGCGCAGCCGCGGGGGCACGTCGCCGGACACGCGCGCCTGGGCGGTGGCCGCCGCGGCGGTGGCGGGCGCGCCCTTGCCGCCGCCCTTGCCGGCGGGGGCGGGCTTCTTGCCCCCGCCTTGCTGGGCCGGCTGCGGCGCCTTGCCGGGGGCCTTCGCCTGGGGCTTCTTCTCGTCAGCCATGGCCTATCCCTTGTCCATCATCTCGCCCGACTTGCGGGCGACGCGGGCCTTGCGGCCGTCGGCGAGCTGCTTGACGCCCACCCGCGTGGGTTTGTCGCTGCGGGGATCCACCAGCATCACGTTGGACAGATGCAGGGGCGCCTCGCGCTCGATGATGCCGCCCTGCCGCAGCTTCTGGGTCGGCTTCTGATGCTTCTTCATGAGGTTGATCCGCTCCACCACCACCCGGCCTTCTGCGGGCATCACCCGCAGGACCCGGCCGCGCTTGCCGCGCTCCCGGCCCGCGATGACCACCACGGTGTCGCCCTTCCGCACGTGCGCTTGCGCCATCGCGTCCTCAGATGACCTCGGGGGCCAGCGAGATGATCTTGGTGAACTGCTTGTCCCGGAGCTCCCGCGCGACGGGCCCGAAGATGCGCGTGCCCACCGGGTTGTCGTCGGCCTTGAGGAGCACCACCGCGTTGCGGTCGAAGCGGATGTACGAGCCGTCCTTCCGGCCCACTTCCTTCACCGTCCGCACCACCACCGCGCGGGCGACTTCCCCCTTCTTCACCGTCCCGTCCGGCACCGCCTCCTTGACCGCGACGATCACGATGTCGCCGAGGGAGGCGTAGCGCTTGTTCGCGCCGCCCATGACGCGGATGCACTGCGCCTTCTTGGCGCCGGAGTTGTCGGCCACGTCGAGCATCGTCCTCGGCTGGATCATGTCGGTCTCAGGAGGCCCGGGTCACGATTTCCCGGATCCGCCAGCGCTTCTCCTTGGACAGGGGCCGCGTCTCCTCGAGGAGGACCCGATCGCCCGTCTTGCTCGCGTTGGTCTCGTCGTGAGCCTTGAGCCGCTTGGTGCGCCGCACCACGCGCTCGTAGCGCGGATGCCGATACACCCGCTCGATCAGCACCACGCGGGTCTTGGTCATCTTGTCGCTGACCACCACGCCTTCCCGGGTCTTCGTCTCCGCCACCAGCGTCCTCCTCAGGCCTTCGCGGTGCGCCGCTCGCGCAGGATCGTCTGGATCCGGGCGAGATCGCGGCGCGCCTGCCCGACGCGCGAGGGATTCTTCGCCACGCCCATGGACAGCTGGAAGCGCAGGTTGAAAAGCTCCTCGGTGAGCTCCTTGCCCTTCTGGTTCAGCTCGTCCTCCGACATCTCCCGCCACTTCGTCGCCTTCATGGTTGCCTCAGAGCGCCCGCGTCCGGGTCACGAACTTGGTCTTGATGCCGAGCTTCTGCGCGGCGAGCCGGAAGCCGTCCTTGGCCGTCGCCTCGTCCACGCCCTCCATCTCGTAGAGGATGCGGCCGGGCTTCACCACCGCCACCCAGAACTCGGGATTGCCCTTACCCTTGCCCATCCGCGTCTCCGCCGGCTTCTTCGTCACCGGCTTGTCGGGGAACACGCGGATGAAGATCTTTCCGCCCCGCTTGACGCTCCGGGTGAGCGAGACACGGGCCGCCTCGATCTGCCGGTTGGTCACCCACGCCGGCTCGAGCGCCTTGAGCCCGTAGTCGCCGAAGGCCAGGGTCGACCCGCGCTGCGCCTTGCCCTTCATGCGCCCGCGCTGGGCCTTGCGATACTTGACGCGCTTGGGCATCAGCATGGGATCAGGCCTCGGCCGTCCGCTGGGTGGGCAGGACCTCGCCCTTGAAGATCCACACCTTCACCCCGATGGCGCCGTACGTCGTGTGCGCCTCGGCGAGGCCGTAGTCGATGTCGGCCCGCAGCGTGTGCAGGGGTACCCGTCCATCGCGGTACCACTCGCGGCGCGCGATCTCCGCGCCGCCGAGCCGGCCGGAGCAGGCGATCCGGATCCCGTCCGCGCCCAAGCGCAGAGCCGAGGTCACCGCCTTCTTCATCGCGCGGCGGAAGGCCACCCGCTTCTGGAGCTGGAGGGCGACGTTCTCCGCCACCAGCTGCGCGTCCAGCTCGGGGTGGACGACCTCCTCGATGTTGAGGTGGACTTCCTTCTGAGTGCGGCTCTGGATCTCGTTCTTGAGCTTCTCCACCTCGGCGCCCTTGCGGCCAATGATGATGCCGGGGCGCGCGGTGAAGATCGAGATGCGGGCCCGGTTGGCCGAGCGCTCGATATCGATCTTCGAGATCCCCGCGTGGTAGAGCGCCGACTTGATGAACCGGCGAATCTTCACGTCCTCATGGAGGAGGCCGGCGTAGCCCTTGGTGGCGAACCACCGCGAGCTCCACGTCCGCGTGGTCCCGAGCCGGAATCCGATCGGATGGGTCTTCTGCCCCATAATTACCTTCCCGCCCCCGCCCGCGCGCGCGGGCGCGGCGTCTCGTCGGAGAGCTCGATGGTGAGATGGCTGGTCCGGTGCTTGATGAAGTACGCGCGGCCCATCGCCCGGGGCGACACCCGCTTGAGGCCGGGGCCGCCGTCGGCGACCGCCTTGACCACGCGGAGATCGTCGAGGTTGCGTACCTGATGGTTGTGCTCGGCATTGGCGATGGCCGAGCGCAGCACCTTCTCGATCAGGCGCGCCGCCGCCTTCGGGGTGAGCTGCAGGGTGGCGAGGGCCTCGCCCACCGACTTGCCGCGGATGTGCTCGAGCACGAGGCGCGCCTTGCTGGCGGGCACCCGGATGTAGCGCGCGGTCGCCTGCGTCTTCACCGCCTCACGCCTTCCCGGTAGGCGACGTGGCGGCCTTCTCGGCGGAGCCGTGCGCCTTGAAGGTACGGGTGAGCGCGAACTCGCCGAGGCGGTGCCCCACCATGTTCTCGGTGATGTACACCGGGATGAACTTCTTCCCGTTGTGCACGGCGAGCGTGTGGCCCACGAACTCTGGCACGATCGTCGACCGGCGCGACCAGGTCTTCAACACCTTCTTCTGCCGTGTCCGATTCAGGTCGTCGATGCGGGTCATGAGCCGCGTCTCGACGAAGGGGCCTTTGCTGGTTGAGCGTCCCATGGTCAGCCTTTCTTACTTGGTCCGGCGCGTGATGATGTAGCGGTCCGACGGACGGGCGCCCCGACGGGTCTTGTAGCCCTTGGTGGGCTTGCCCCATGGGGTCATCGGGTGATTGCCCTTGCCCTTGCCTTCGCCGCCGCCCATGGGGTGGTCCACCGGGTTCATCACGGTGCCTCGCACGGTGGGCCGGAAACCCTTCCAGCGCACGCGACCCGCCTTGCCGACGGACACGTTCTCGTGGTCGAGATTCCCCACCTGCCCGACGGTGGCCATGCAGTCCAGCGCCACCCGCCGCACCTCTCCCGAGGGGAGCTTGAGATCGGCGTGGTCACCTTCCTTGGCGAGGAGCTGCGCCAGCGTCCCCGCGCTGCGGCAGAGCTGGCCCCCGCGGCCCGGCTGCAGCTCCACGTTGTGCACGAGGGTGCCGAGCGGGATGTTGCGGATGGGCAGCGCGTTGCCGGGCAGGATGTCCGCCTGCGGCCCCGACATCACGATGTCCCCGGGCTTGAGCCCGAGCGGCGCGATGATGTAACGCTTCTCGCCGTCCCGATAGTGCAGGAGCGCGATCCGCGCCGAGCGTCCGGGATCGTACTCGATCCCGGCCACCTTCGCGGGGATGCCGAGTTTCTCGCGGCGGAAATCGACCTCGCGCAGCATGCGCTTGTGCCCACCGCCCCGATGCCGGACGGTGATCCGGCCATAGGCATTCCGCCCGTTGATCCGCCGCTTGGGCTGGAGCAGGCTCTTCTCCGGCGTCTTCTTGGTGATCTCCTCGTTGGTGAGGAGCGTCATGTAGCGCCGCGCCGGCGAGGTGGGCTTCAGTGTGCGAATTCCCATCGGTCTCAGGCTCCCTCGACGAGCTCGATCTTGTGGCCGGGCGCCAGCGTGACGATCGCTTTCTTCCAGTCGGAGCGCTGGCCCTCGAAGCGGCCCATGCGCTTCCACTTCCCCTGCATGGACGTCGTGCGCACGTCGGCGACCTTCACGTTGAACACGCGCTCGACGGCCTGGCGGATCTCGACCTTGTTGGCGTTCCGCGCGACCTCGAACGTCACGGTGTTGTGCTCGTCCTTCTGCCGCATGCTCTTCTCGGTCATGAGCGGGCGGAACAGCACCTGGCGGGGATCTCTCATCGCGAGAGCGCCTCCTGGAGCGCGACGAGGGCCGCGCGCTCCGCGACGACCCGGTCGTGGCGCACGAGCTGATACACCGAGGTATGGAGCGCGGTGGTGACCTGGAGCCACGGCACGTTGGCCGCCGCGCGCTCGACGTCGGCGCTCCGCTCGCCGAGCACGAGGAGGGTCGGCCCCGCGGCGGCGCCGAACGACGTGAGGCGCGCGACCAGGGCCTTGGTCTTGGGCTCCGCCAGGCCGAGCTGCTCCACCACCGTCAGCTCGCCCGCCGCCACCTTGGCGGCGAGGGCCGAGCGCAGGGCGGCACGCCGCATCTCCGCGGGCATCGCCTTGTCGTACTTGCGCGGCCGCGGGCCGAACGGCTTGCCGCCGCCCTTCCACTGGGTGGCGCGGATCGACCCCTGGCGGGCGCGCCCGGTTCCCTTCTGCCGCCACGGCTTCCGGCCGCCGCCGCGCACCTCGCTGCGGCCGCGCGTGGAGTGCGTGCCCACGCGCCGGTCGGCGAGCTCGCGCACCATCGCCTGATGCACGATGGGTACGCTCACCGCGCCCCCGAACACCGCGTCGGCGAGCTCGAGGGTGCCGCGGGACTTCCCGCTGGCGTCGAGAATGGGTAGGCTCGGCATCGCTACTTCGCCCCCTGCTTCTGCTGCTGCGCCTTGGTCTGCTTCACGCTCTTCCGCACCAGCACGACGCCGCCGCGCGCGCCTGGCACCGCGCCGCGGAGCAGGATGAGGTTCTGCTCGGCGACCACGCGCACCACCGGGAGGTTCAGCACGGTGCGGCGGTCCCCGCCCATGCGGCCCGGCAGGGGATGACCCGGCCACACGCGCGAGGGATCGGAAGAGGCGCCAATCGAGCCGGGGGCCCGGTGGAACATCGAGCCGTGGGTGGCGTCGCCGCCCGCCCAGCCGTGGCGCTTCACGCCGCCCTGGAACCCCTTGCCCTTGGTCACGCCGACCACGTCGACCAGCTCACCCGGGATGAAGATCTCCGCGGTCAGCGACTGGCCCACGGAGTAGGGCGCGAGGGCCTCCGACTTCTGCAGGCGGATCTCCCGGAGCACCCGCATGGGCGTGGCCACGCCGGCCTTCTTGTAGACGCCGGCCATCGCCTTGGTGACGTTCTTCTTCTTCGGCTCGAAGCCGAGCTGGAGCGCGTCGTAGCCGTGGGTGGCCTTCGAGCGCACCTCGACGACCGTGCAGGGGCCGAGCTGGACCACGGTGACCGGGATCATGTTCCCGTCGTCCCCGAAGACCTGCGTCATGCCGACCTTACGGCCGATCAATCCCTCTTTCATGGCCATGGCGAAGTTCTCGCTGTCTCTGATGGGCGCGGGCTAGAGCTTGATCTCGACGTCGACGCCGCTGGGCAGCTCGAGCTTCATGAGCGCATCCACCGTCTGAGGCGTGGGATCGAGAATGTCGAGCAGCCGCTTGTGCGTTCGCATCTCGAACTGCTCGCGCGAGGTCTTGTCCACGTGGGGCGAGCGGAGCACCGTCCACCGGTTGATGATGGTGGGCAGGAGCACCGGCCCCGTCACGCGGGCGCCCGTACGCCGCACCGTCTCGACGATCTCCTTCATGGAGCGGTCGAGGAGGTGGTGATCGTAGGCCTTGAGGCGGATCCGGATCTTCTGGTCGGCGGACAGGGTCACCATGTGCCTACTCCACGATCTCCGCCACCACGCCCGCGCCCACCGTCCGGCCCCCCTCCCGAATCGCGAACCGCAGCTCCTTCTCCATCGCCACCGGCTGGATCAACTCGATCGCCATCGTCACGTTGTCCCCCGGCATCACCATC
>DATJFY010000056.1:0-2499 GCA_035495415.1 Verrucomicrobiia bacterium | reverse complement strand
CACCCCCTGCGGGAAGGACACCGTGGGCGTCCAGCCCAGGTGTCGCTGGATCTTCGACACGTCGGCCCAGGTGCAGTCGGGCTCGCCGGGGCGCTTGGGCACGTACACCACGTCGCCCCCCATGAGGCGCACCAGGTCGTTGATCGTGGGCGGCTGCCCGCCGCCGCCCAGGTTGTACACCTCGCCGGCTCGGTCCGACTCCGCGGCGAGCAGATACGCGCGCGCCACGTCCGTCACGTAGACGAAGTCACGACGCTGGGTCCCGTCGCCCACCACCGTGAACGGCCGGCCGTGGAGCTTCTGGGCGAGGAACACGCCGAACACCGCCCCGTACGCCCCCGTCGTCTTGACCCGTGGCCCATACACGTTGAACATCCGGAGGGAAATCACCGGAAGCCCGTAGACCTGGCCCCAGTGCAGCGCGGTGCGCTCTCCGAGATACTTGCTGAGCGCGTAGGGATACTCGGGCTGGATGGGCGCCGACTCCGTCGTGGGCAGCTCCGAGGCGAGCCCGTAGCAGGATGAGGAGGCCGCGTAGACCACCTTCTTCACGCGGGCGTGGCGCGCCGTCTCCAGCACGGCGAGGGTCCCGTTGACATTGGTCTTCATGTACTTCACGGGGTCCTCGATGGAGGGCACGATCTCGCCGATGCCGCCGAAGTGGAATACGTACTCCGCGCCGCGGAAGAGCACGGACGCCGGCGGCAGCTCGCACATGTCGAGCTCGTGGAACTCGAGGCGCGGGTTGGCGCTGTGCTGGGCGATGTTCTCCTTCCGGCCCCCGGCGAGGTTGTCGATCACCGCCACCTCGTAGCCGCGGTCGAGGAGTAGATCGACCATGTGGCTGCCGATGAACCCCGCCCCCCCCGTGACGACGGCGCGCGGCATCGCTCAGCGCAGTCCCGAAGCCTGGATGGTCTTCACGTTGTAGTACCGGATGTCGTCCTTCGCGTTGGGCACCTTGCCGGCCCGGAACGCCGCGCAGAGGTCCCGCACCGCGTCCTCGATGGTCCGCTGCGGCGTCCAGCCCAGCTCGCGCTTGATCTTGTCGGACGACACGTGGTACGAGCGCAGGTCGTTGCTGGGCGAGGTCTCCACCGTGATGGGCTTGAGCTCCGGCATCTCCCGCTCGACGATCTGGCGCACGATCTCGCCCAGCTGGGCCACCGTGTGGTTCTGGTACGCGGCGTTGAAGGTCTTGCCCGCGATCATGTCCGCCGGCGTCGTCAAGAGCTCCACGTAGAGATCCGAGATGTCATCGATGTGGATGTTCGGACGCTTCTGGGTCCCGCCGAAGATGGTGATGCGGCGCTGGCTCACCGCGAGGCTGGTCAGGATGTTCACGGTGAGGTCCAGGCGAAGCCGGGGCGAGTAGCCGCACACCGTGGCGGGGCGGATGATGACGGTGGTGAAGTCGTCCGACTGATAGCGGAGCAGGATTGGCTCGCACATGCCCTTGTACTTGTTGTAGTCGGTGAGCGGGACGAGCGGATGCTCCTCGGTCACATCGGGCGCGTCGCTGACCCCGTACACGCTCGAGGTCGAAGCGTAGACGAAGCGGCGCACCTCCGCCCCCTTCGCCGCCGCCACGAGGGGCTCGAAGCAGTCGTAGTTGATGGACCGGCTGAGCGTCGGATTCAGCTCGAAGCTCGGGTCGTTGGAGATGCATGCGAGGTGAATGACCATGTCGACGCCCCGGAGGCTCCGCGCCACCGCCGTCGCGTCCCGCAAATCGCCCTTCACCAGCTCCAGCTTCGGATGCTTGGGCAGGACGTCCTCGCCGAAGAGGAAGAGGTCGATCACCCGCACCCGGTAGCCTTCCCGCAGGAGCTTCGGCACCAGCACGGCACCCACGTAGCCGCCGCCGCCCGTCACCAGGACCGTCTTGTCGGTAGCCATGTCACGCTCTCCGCGCCACGGTGTCCCGCTTCACGTAGATCGCCCACCAGACCCGGGCGATCGCTCGCAGCGCCTTCAGGATGTTCTTGAACGAGACCGCCTTGGAGCGCCCGGAGGTCCGCTCCACGTGGGTCAGGCCGACCTCCACGCAGGAGTACCCGGCATGGAGGGCGTGGATGAGCATCTGGGTGAGGAAGTAGAAGCCGCCCTCGGTCTTCGGCAGGGCGCGCGCGAGCGCGACCGGGTAGATGCAGGGACCCTGGTAGTAGTGCATGCGGAGCCCGAACAGCACGTTGACCAGGGTGGTGGAGGCCCACGTGAGGAACCGGCGATGGAGCTGCCGCGCCCGCGGGTTCTGATGATAGGGGGCCACGATGTCCGCGCGGCCCACCGCGGCGAGAATGCTCCGCACCGATTCGCGCGCGATCTCGCCGTCGCCGGCGAGGAAGCTGAAATGGTCGAGCTTGGCCTCGTCGAGCGCGCGCTCATAGGCGGCGGCGATGCCCATGTTGCGCGGCTGATGGAGCGCGCGCACGCGCGGGTTCTCGTGGGCGAGGCGGTCGGCCAGCTCGCGGGTGCCGTCCGTGCTCCCGTCGTTGA
>DATJFY010000055.1:0-30615 GCA_035495415.1 Verrucomicrobiia bacterium | reverse complement strand
GGTCATGACGCGTCCCCCTTGAGGCGTGCGTGTCTGGCCACCGAGTCCTGCACGTGTGGGGGGATACTGCCCCGACCGCCGGCCACCGTCAAGGGCGGATGCGCCCCGTCGGCGCATGGGATAATCCCTGCGGCCGGACATGGGTACGACGACCACACCGCACGCCGCTGGCGCCGTCCCCGAGGAGGCGCCCCTCCCGATTCACGGCTTCCGCGGCACTCCCGACGAGATCGAGCGGCAGTGGTACGAGGGCGTGTACCGAGGGCGCGGCGACGTCATGCGCCAGCTCACGTGGCGGGCGGTGCTGATGGGCTCGGTGCTCGGCGGCCTTCTGTCGCTCACCAACCTCTACATCGGGCTCAAGGCCGGCTGGGGCTTCGGCGTGGCAATCACCGCCTGCATCCTCTCGTACACGATCTGGACGGCGCTCCACCGGCTGGGCCTGGCGCGCACGCCCATGACCATCCTCGAGAACAACTGCATGCAGTCCACCGCCAGCTCCGCAGGCTACTCGACCGGCGGGACGCTCATCTCGGCGTTCGCCGCCTATCTCATGCTCACCGCCGAGCCCGTGTCCCTGCCCCTTCTCTTCGCCTGGGTGTTCTTCCTCGCGCTGCTGGGGGTGACCATGGCCATTCCCATGAAGCGCCAGATGATCAACGTGGAGCAGCTCCGCTTCCCCAGCGGCATCGCCGCCGCCGAAACCCTGCGGGCGCTCCACGCCGTCGACGACCGCGGCGGCCGTTCAGCCCGGGCCCTCGCCTGGGCGGGCGGGCTCGCCGTGGTCAGCAAGTTCTGGACCGAGGGCCTCGTTCTCGTGAGCCCCAAGCTCGCGCCTTTCATGATCGGCACCTGGGTCACCGCCTTCAATCAGCGCGTGCTGGGCCCGGCCTGGATGGAGCGCACGGTCCTCCTCTCCTGGGAGCCCATGTTCATCGCGGCCGGCGCCATCACGGGGCTGCGCGTGAGCTGGAGCATGCTGCTGGGCGGCATCACCGCCTGGATGATCTTCGTCCCGGCGCTCCAGCGCGCGGGGGTCGTCGGGGGCGGTGGCTACGCGGTGCTCGTGCAGTGGACGCTGTGGGGCGGGGTCGCGTGCATGGTCAGCGCGAGCCTCCTTGCCTTCGCGCTGCAGTGGCGGACCGCGATCCGGGCCTTCGCCGACGTGGGCGCCATGCTGCGCGGCGGGCGCGGACAGGAGCGCGCGCACCCGGTCGGCGCCATCGAGACCCCCGCGTCCTGGTTCGTCGTGGGCCAGCTGGTGGGCTTCCTCGGCCTGGCCTGGCTCGGCCACGCGACGTTCGGCATGCCCTACTGGCAGACCGCAGTGGCGGTGGCGCTCTCGTTCTTCCTCGCCCTCGTCGCCTGTCGCGTGACGGGTGAGACCGACACCACCCCGGTGGGCGCCATGGGCAAGATCACCCAGCTGACCTTCGGCGCGCTCCATCCCGGCAACGTGCAGGTCAACCTCATGAGCGCCAACATCACCGCGGCGGCGGCGGGCAGCAGCGCCGATCTGCTGACGGACCTCAAGAGCGGCTACCTACTGGGCGCGCACCCTCGCCGCCAGTTTCTTGCGCAGCTCGCCGGCATCGTCGTGGGCACCCTCGTCAGCGTGGCCGCCTTCCGGCTGCTCGTGCCCGACGCGGGCGCGCTCGGCACGGATCAGTTCCCCGCGCCCGCGGCGCAGACCTGGCGCGCGGTCGCCCTCGCGCTCTCGAGTGGCGTGACCGCGCTCGGCCCCATCAAGCTCTGGTCCATCGTGGTGGGCGGGCTGGTCGGCGTCATGCTCACCGTGCTGCCGAAGCTCGTGCCGGCGTGGGAGCCCCTGATTCCCTCACCGGCAGGGCTCGGGCTGGCGTGGACTTTCCATTGGTACTACGCCGTCCTGTTCTTCTTGGGAGCCGTCGCGGCGTGGTGGATCGAGCGGCGCTGGCCGCGCGCGGCCGAGGACCTCACGTTTCCGGTCGCCTCGGGGTGGATCGCGGGCGAGAGCCTGATGGGCGTCGGCCTCGTGCTGTGGGAGCACGCCGGCGACCTCGTCCATCGGCTCTTCGCCCGCTGAGCCGCCGCGCCGCTAGCGGGCGCCGGGCCTCTTGGCGGCGGCCGCTTCGGCCTTCTTGAAGTCCGCCTCGCCGAAGTTGTAGAGGTGCGCCCCGCCCATGAAGATCTGCGCGGCGATCTCGCGCGGCACGTTCTTCAGCAGGTTCTCGGCCACGTGGGGGAAGTTCGAGTCGAAGTGCGGATAGTCGGTGGAGATGCACATCCGGTCGGCGCCGATCAGGCCCGCGGTGGCCTCGATCTCCGGCTCGCTGCCCTCGACGGCGGCCCAGCAGTTGCGCCGGAAATACTCGCGCGGGGTGAGGGACAGATAGGGCGCGTGAGTATCGCGGTACTGCGGATAGTCCCACTCGATGCGGGAGAGGAGGCCGGGCGCCCACGAGTTCTGCGCCTCGAGGAAGCCCACCCGGAGCTTCGGGTGGAACTCGAACACACCGCCGATGATCATGGCGACGAGCGCCTGCTGCATCTCGATCCAGTGGCTGGCCACATGACGGTAGAAGCGGTTCTCACCGTAGAGGACGTTCATGTGCGAGTACGGCGCGCCCGTCCCCTCGTGGAAGCCCCACGTCACGTTCAGGTCCTCGTGCACGGTGTAGAGCGGATCCCAGTAGTTCGAGTGCCAGTAGTGGCCGTTCACGAGGTTCGGCCGGTTGAAGGAGCCCACCGCGCCCAGCTCGCGCACGCAGCGGATCAGCTCGCGGCAGGCCAGGTGCACGTCGTGGAACGGCAGCATGGCCACGAACTTGAGGCGCTCGGGGCTGTACTGGCAGAATTCGTGGATCCAGTTGTTGTAGGCCTGGCACAGGGCGAGCGAGAGCTGCGGGTCCATGCCGTCGCGGGCGATGAGGGAGAGCCCGCTCGTGGGGTAGAGCACGGCGATGTCCACGCCTTCCATGGCCATGCCCATGACCTGCGCCTCGGGGTCGTAGTTCCGCTCGATGGCGAACTGGAGCCGGCCGGTGTCGGCGAGCCGCGAGCCCGACAAGGGTTGGCTGCTCGTGGTCGGGCCCGGCTTGCCCCGCTTGCGATACTGCTGGAGATCGGCATCCGAGGTGGGGATGCCATCGATGACGATCGAGCCCGCCGCGCCCCGCTTGGGGCGGCCGTCCGATCCCACCAGCGTGGTCACCCGAGGCTTGAACTTCGGGTCGAGGTAACGTTCGAAGAGATCCGGCGGCTCCATGATGTGCATGTCGCAGTCGACGAAGCGCAGCCCGTCTTTCACGGTGTCCCTCCGCGTCAGGGGTGGCGACCGGTCCGATGCCCGCCCAGAGGTCAGATGGTCGGCCGACGCCGGGCCGCTGTCAAGCCGCGGAACGCGGTATGATGACGGGCGCGCCGCGAGGCGCCCGCCGACCCCATCCTCCAGGCGAGCCGTCACCGCAAAGGAGCCGTCACATGAAAGCCGCCGTCTTCCATGGTCCGCATCAGCCCCTCACCATCGAGACCGTCGACATCGACAAGCCCATGGGCCGCGAGGTGCTGGTCCGCACCGTGGCCTCCGGTGTCTGCCACAGCGATCTGCACTTCGTCGACGGCCTGTACCCCTTCCCCGCTCCCGCCATCCTGGGCCACGAGGCCGCGGGCATCGTGGAAGCGGTGGGCCCGCAGGTCATGGAGTTTCGGCCCGGCGACCATGTGATCTGCTGCCTCTCGCTGTTCTGCGGCCAGTGCGAGTACTGCCTCACCGGGAAAACCCACCTTTGCCAGACGCGCCCCACCCGCACCAAGGGCGAGCCCCCGAAGCTCTCGTGGAAGGGGCAGCCGGTGAATCAGTTCGCGAACCTCTCCGCCTATGCCGAGCAGATGCTGGTGCACGAGAACGCGCTGGTGAAGATCGACGACCAGATGCCCCTGGCCCAGGCCGCCCTCATCGGGTGCGGCGTCACCACCGGCGTGGGCGCGGTGCTCAACACCGCGCGCATCGAGGCCGGCTCCACCACCGCGATCTTCGGCGCGGGCGGCGTGGGTCTCGCCACCATCCAGGGCGCGCGCATCGCCGGCGCCCGGATGATCATCGCCGTCGACACCGTGGCGGCCAAGCTCGCCCGCGCCAAGGACCTGGGGGCCACGCATCTCGTGGACGCGTCCAAGGACGATCCGGTGAAGGCCATCCGGACGCTGACCGGCGGCGGCGTGGACTACTCATTCGAGGCCATCGGCCACAAGGTCGCCGCCGAGCAGTGCTTCGACTGCATCAAGCCGGGCGGCACCGCCACCGTCATCGGCATGATCCCGGTGGGCCAGAAGATCGAGCTCGACGGCCCCATGTTCCTCCGCGAGAAGAAGATCCAGGGCTGCAGCATGGGCTCGAATCGCTTCAAGGTCGACATGCCCCGCTACATCGAGCTGTACCGGCAGGGGCGTCTGAAGCTCGACGAGATGGTCACCCGCCGCGGCAAGCTCGAGGAGGTCAACGAGGCCTTCCGGGCCATGAAGGCGGGTGAGGTCGCCCGCACGGTGCTGATGTTCGACTGAGCCCTCCCCGGCCGGTGACGGCGCCCTGCCTCGATAGCCCCAAGGTCTCATTGGGGCGCCGCCACCGGCTGTCGTACACTGCCCGAGGTCGCATTCTTCCCAACCAGGAGAGCTACATGGTCATGTCGCGCGCCGGTCTGGTCTCGCCTATCGGGGGGACCCTCGTCGATCTCTTCGTCCCCGCGGAGGCCCGGGCCGAGCTGCGAGCCCAGGCCACCCGCCTGCCCTCGGTGCAGATCTCCGAGCGCGCGCTCTACGATCTCGAGCTGCTCGCCATCGGCGCCTTCTCGCCGCTGGACCGCTTCATGAGCCACCGGGACCATGCGCGCGTGCTCGGCGAGATGCGCCTGGCCGGCGGCCAGCTCTTCCCGATTCCGGTGACGTTGCCGGTGCACCGAGCGCCCGGTCTCCGGCTCGACGGCGAGGTCGCCCTGCGCGACGCGCACAACGAGCTCCTCGGCGTGATGACGATCGAGGAAGCCTACGAGTGGGACCGCGGCGAGACGGCGCAGCAGGTGCTGGGAACCCGGGACGTGCGCCACCCGCTCGTGGCGGAGATGGAGCGCTGGGGCGAGGTCAATCTCTCCGGACGGCTGCGCCTGCTCGCGCTCCCGCCGCGCCACGACTTCCGCGATCTCCGTCTCACGCCCGCGGAGGTGCGTCGCCGCCTGACCGAGGCCGGCGCGGTGAACGTGGTCGCCTTCCAGACGCGCAATCCCCTCCACCGCGCCCACGAGGAGCTGACCCGCCGCGCGGCCGATCTCATCAAGGGCACGCTCCTGCTCCACCCGGTGGTCGGCATGACCAAGCCGGGCGACGTCGACTACTACACGCGCGTGCGCACCTACAAGGTGCTGGTGGAGCGCTACTACGAGCAGGGGCGCGTGGTGCTGTCGCTGCTGAACCTCGCCATGCGCATGGCCGGTCCGCGGGAGGCGCTGTGGCACGCCCTCATCCGGCGCAACCACGGGGCCAGCCACTTCATCGTGGGCCGCGATCACGCGAGCCCCGGCCTCGACTCGGCGGGCAAGCCGTTCTACGGGGCGTACGACGCGCAGGAGCTCGTGGGCCGCCACCAAGAGGAGCTGGGCATCACCATGCTGCCGTTCGGCGAGATGATGTACCTCCCCGACGAGGAGCGCTACGAGGAGGCCTCACGCGTGCCCAAGCAGGCGCGCACCGCCTCCATCTCCGGCACGCAGGTCCGCGAGGAATTCCTCAACGCGGGCGTCAAGCTTCCGGACTGGTTCACCCGCCCCGAGGTCGCCCAGATCCTCATGGACACCTACCCGGCGCGGCACCGGCAGGGGGTGTGCGTCTGGTTCACCGGGCTGAGCGGCGCCGGCAAGTCCACCACCGCGGAGATCCTCACCACCCTGCTCCTGGAGCGCGGGCGCAACATCACCGTGCTCGACGGCGACGTGGTGCGCACGAACCTGTCGAAGGGCCTGGGCTTCAGCAAGGAAGACCGCGACACCAACATCCGGCGCATCGGCTTCGTGGCCACCGAGATCGTGCGACACGGCGGAGTCGCGCTGTGCGCGGCGGTGAGCCCCTACCGGGTCACCCGCGACGAGGTTCGGCACATGGTCGGCGCCGACCACTTCGTCGAGGTGTTCGTGGACACGCCGCTCGAGGAGTGCGAGCGGCGGGACAGCAAAGGCCAGTACGCGAAGGCGCGGCGTGGCGAGATCAAGGGCTTCACCGGCATCGACGACCCCTACGAGGCGCCGGAGCACCCCGAGATCACGCTCGACACCCTCGTGTCCACTCCCGACGCGAACGCCCGTCGCGTGCTCGAGTACCTCGAGCGCCAGGGCTTCGTGCGCTAGGCCGGCGGGCGCGCTACTGCGACGAGACCTCTTCCCGCGGGACGCCGAAATACTCGCGGTAGGCCTTGAAGCGCCGGCCGAGATCGTCCGGGTCGAGCCCGAACGCGCTCAGCGAGTACCGGTGAGCGCCGTGCTTGTCCTTGGGGTTCTCGGCGAGGAAGCGGCGCATCGCGGCCGAGGCCGCTTCCGTCAACGGAATATCGAAGTGGGCGTAAATGCGCCGCACGACCGTCAACGGATCCCGAAGCATTTCGTGGTAGTGGACGTCAAAGAAGCGGTCGGGCGACACACGGCCGCTGCGCCGGAGCCGCATGGCCCGGTCCAGCCCATTGGTCCAGCGCCGGCTGACCTCGTGCCCGATCTCAAAGGCATCCACCTCGTCGGTGAAGGCGCGCTGGAGCACGGCGGTCAAGCTGGCCACCGAGGCCAGCACGGTGAGGGGATCGCGGTGGGTCTGCACGATGAGGGCATCGGGATAGGTCTCGAGCAGCGCGTCGAACGAGAAGAGGTGCGCGGGCGCCTTGAGCACCCACTGCCGGGCCGGGGTGCGCCACTGGAGCTGCTGGAGGAAGCGCCGATGGAACCGGTAGGCGGGCCCGAGATCTTGCTGCTCGAGCCACTCCTGGTACGTGGGAACATGATACGTGGTATGGAACCGCGGCGAGAGGAACGTCGGGCTCATGATCGCGATGCATTCCAGGGCGAGCTGCGCGCCGAGCGGATGAATCGCCTTGAAGTCCGGCGTGAAGGCGTCGAACCATGCGAGCTGCCGCGCCGCCTTCGCGATGCGGGGGTCGCTCGCGTAGCGGGCCGCCTCGGGCGGCGGCGACGGGAACATGACTTCCCACGCCTGGGCGACGCGGCTGCCCGGATCCTGAGCGAGGAGATGGTGGAGCAGCGTGCTCCCCGTGCGCGGCAGGCCCACGATGAAGAGCGGCCGGCGCACCTCCTCCGCCGCGATCTCGGGGTGGCGCGCGCGGTCGGCCTCGAGGCAGAGACGCGTGCTGAGCAGCCCCACCACGTCGCCGCGGGCGGCCAGGCGGCCCACGAGCGTCAGGCGGGCCTCGCGCTCGAGGCCCTGGAGCACGAGCCGCAGGGGCTCGCGGAAGCCCTCGTCTCCCATGTCCGTGAGGCCGGTGGCGCGGCGCGCGGCCGCGAGCACAGTTTCCTCGTCCAGCGAGACCGGCGATATGCCCGTCCGTCCGAGCAGGGCCCCGGCGGCGTTGGTCGACCGGACCACCGCGCGCAGTGCCTTCGGCGTCAGCATCATCGTGTGCGCTCTCCTTTCAGACGTCGTCGCATCATCGCCAGCGGCGCGACGACGGGCAATGAGACCAAGGTCGGACCAGGCCAGCGCCCGACGCCGGCCGCGGGAGGCTCCGCGTGACCGCGCCCTGGGTGGGCCGCAGCATCGTGACCGTCGTGCGACGCGCGACGCGCCGGCCGCTCGGGACGGTGGCGCTGTCGCTCATCCTCGCGGCCCTCTCGCTCGCCTACACGCTGCACGCGATCGGCTTCGTGACGTCGAGCCTGCGCCTGCTGCCGCGGCACGCCCGCTACGTCGTGCTCCTCCGCGAGTATCTCAAGGACTTCGGCGAGCTCAACGATATCGTGGTGGCCATCGAGGCGCCCCCGGAGCAGGCCCGGCGCTACGCGGCGCGCCTGGCCGACCAGTTGCGCCAGGACGGCCTGGGGGCACGTGTCACCTATCGGGTGGATCCCGCCTACTTCAAGGGGCGCGCGCTGCTCTACGTCTCCCTCGCCGATCTCACGACCCTCCGCGATCGCCTGTACGATTATGAGAACTTCCTCACCGAGTACGCAACCCGACCCACCCTGGACCAACTTCTCGAGGGCGTCAACCGCCAAATCGCCGGGGCCATGGTCGGGGGCCTGTTCGACCTCGGCCTGGAGGGGAAGCAGGCCGCCGACCTGCGCTTCCTCCAGGCCCTGCTCCGTCAGATCCGGGGCCGGCTCGACGGGTCGCCCGCGTACACCTCACCCTGGTCCAGCGCGTTCTCCACAGGGCGCCTGGACGACCCGGACGCCGGCTACTACTTTTCGAAGAACCACACCATGCTGTTCACGTTCGTGGCGCAGCGGCGGGAAGAGGGGAACTTCATCGAGAACCGCGACCGCATCCGCGACATTCGCGCCGCGGTGACCCGCCTCGGCGCCGAGTTCCCCGGCGTGCGCGCGGGTGTCACCGGCGCGCCCGCTCTCTCGAACGATGAGATGGGGGCGGCCTTCGAGGACGGCCGGCTCGCGTCGATCCTGGCCTTCGCGCTGACCCTGCTGCTACTTCTGGTGGCGTTTCGCGCTGTGGTGACGCCGCTCCTCATGGTCCTCACGCTGGCGGTGAGCCTCGGCTGGTCGATGGGCCTCATCACGCTCGTGGTGGGGCATCTCAGCGTCTTCTCGGTGATGTTCATCTCCATCGTGGTGGGGATCGGCATCGACTACGGGATCTACTTCCTCTTCCGCTACGAGGAGGAGCGCGCGCTGGGGGCCTCGGTGCCGATGGCCCTCGAGCGCACCGCGCGGCTGGCCGGCCCCGGCATCCTGCTGGGCGCGGTCACCGCCGCGGGCGCCTTCCTTGTGCTGGTGCTCACCACGTTCCAGGGTATCCGCGAGTTCGGCCTCGTCTCCGGCATCGCGATTCTCTTCGCGTTCCTCTCGATGATCACGCTGTTCCCCGCGTGCCTGGTGTTGGTGGACCGCCGCCCGGCGAGCGCGTTCGCCAGCTCGACGAGACGCACGGCCCCCCACGCGCGCTGGCTCGAGGCCATCGTCGGCTACCGGAAGACCATCCTCGCCGCCGCCGTCGTCACCTCGGTGGTGGCGGTGTGGGCGGCCTCGGGCGTGGGCTTCGACTACAACTTGCTCCACCTCCAGGCCAAGGGCGTGGAGTCCGTCGTCTGGGAAGAGCGGATGCTGGCGGAGGCGGGCCGCTCGGGCTCCACCGCGTTCGCCACCGCGGGGACGCTGGACGAGCTCCAGCGCAAGCAGGACGCCTTCGCGCGTCTGTCGACCGTGTCGCGGGTGGAGAGCATCCTGCTCCTCTACCCCGGACAGCAGGCGGAGAAGATCGCGCTGATCCGACAGATGGAGGAGCCGCTCACCGAGGTGCGCCTCAAGGAGCCCCCGCCCGTCACCGTCGCCGCGGTCCGCGGCGCTCTCGAGACGCTGCGCCGGCGGCTGGGCGTGGTGGCGGGCGCCGCGGAGGGACGCACCGACACCAGCGGGATGCGTGCGCTCGAGGCCGACACCGGCGCGGTGCTCGCCAAGCTGAGTGCCCCCGGCGCCGAAGCCGCCCTCGCCGCCCTCCAGGGGGACCTCTACCGGGATTTCGCCGACAAGCTCGCCAGCTTCCGTCAGAACCTCGCGCCGCGGCCGGTGGCGCCCGGCGAGGCGCCACCCGAGCTGCGCCAGCGCTATGTCGGCACGAGCGGGCGCTACCTGATCCGGCTCCAGCCCGCGGTGGACATCTGGGAGCAGAAGGGCGCGGAGCGCTTCGTGCACGAGCTGCGCTCGGTGGATCCCGACGTGACGGGCCCACCCATCACCGCCTTCGAAGCCATCAAGCTCATCCGCCTCGGCTATTTCCAGGGGGCGTTCTACGCGCTCGTGGTGGTCGCGATCGCGACCGCGGCGATCTTGCGCAGCACGCGCGCGACCGTGCTCGCCCTCGCTCCCTTGATGCTGGGCGTGGTGTGGACGCTCGGGCTCATGCACGTGTTCGGCCTCCGGTTCAACATGGCCAACGTGTGGGCGATGCCCCTCATCATCGGCATCGCCGCGGAGTTCGGCCTCAACATCTACGTGCGCTTCATGGAAGGCCGTGACCGCGGCGGCCCGACGCTCGCCCGCAGCACCGTGCTGGGCGTGGTGCTAAACGGCTTCACCACCATGGCCGGCTTCGCGAGCCTGCTCGTCGCGCGCCATCAGGGCATCTTCGGTCTGGGGCTGCTGCTCACCATCGGCTCCGCGGTAAGCCTGATCGCCTCCCTGGCGGTGCTCCCCGTCCTCATCGAGCTCTACGGCGCGGAGCCGCCGCGCCCGCACGCGGCGGACGAGCCCGACCGGGTCCCCGCCGCCGTCTAAGCGGCATGCTGATCCTCGCCGATTTCCTCGACAGCCTCCTGCGCGGGGCCGTCCTGGTGAGCTTGAGCCTGGCCCTGGGCGGCGTCGCCTGGGGACTCTGGGTGCTGCGGGGCATGCCGGCGGGCACCCCCCTCGCCCTGGTCACGCACGGCCTCCGGCTCCTCCAGCTCGGCGCGACCACGCTGGCCGCGGGCCAGGCTCTGCTGCTCGCGCTGAAGTCGGCGCGGCTCATGGACTCGCTGGGTCCCGACGCGCTCGGCGCCTTCGCGCGCACCGAGCACTTCGACGCCGGGGTGGTCCGGGCCGGCCTCGCCCTGGCCCTCACCGTCGCGGCGCGGGCCCTCGAGCGCGCTCCGTCGAGCGCGCGTCGCTGGGCGGCAGTCACCGTGCTCGCATCGCTGGTCGCGCTCAGCTCCGCCTGGCTCACCCACGCGACCGGCCGGCTCGAGCACCGGGTCCCGCTGATGGCGCTGACCGTGCTCCATCAGGTCGCGGCGGCGGCGTGGCTCGGCGGGCTCGTCCAGCTCGCGGTCGCGGGCCGCCTCGCGCGACGCCACCCCGACGTGGACACGCGCTGGCCCGCGCTGGTGGCGCGCTTCTCGCGCCTGGCGATGACGGCGGTGCTGGTCCTGGTCGGGAGCGCGGCGCCCCTGGCGTGGACCTATACGGGCAGCGCCGACGCGCTGGTCGGCACGGGGTATGGCGCGCTGGTGCTCACCAAGACCATCATGCTCGCGACCACCCTGGCTCTCGGCGCGCTCAACCTCACCACCGCGCGCGGAAGCGCCGATGGCGCGGCGGCCGCCGCCCTTCGCGGGCGGCTGCCCCGCCTGGTGGAGGCCGAGGCGATCCTGCTCGTCATGATCGTGTTCGCGGCCTCGGCCCTGTCCTCCCAGCCGCCCGCCATCGATTTGCCCGATCCGGAGCGCGCCACGGTGGCCGAAGTGGCGGAGGTGTTTCGGCCGAAGGTGCCGTCACTCCGCACGCCGTCGGTGGAGACGATGCGCGAGAGCCGGGCCCGGGCCGCGGCGGGCGAGCGCAGCCACGACGCCTATCGCTGGTCCAATTTCAGCCACAATGTCTCGGGGCTCATCCTCCTCGCCATGAGCCTCTACGCGCTCGCCGGCTTCGCGAGCGGCCGGGACTGGGGCCGCCACTGGCCGCTGGGCTTCCTCGCCCTCGCCGCCTTCATCTACCTGCGCGCCGCCGCAAACGAGGGCGCCTGGCCGTTCGGGTCCACCCGCCTCGCCCAGATCGATGCCGAGGGCCTCCAGCACCGGATGGCCGCCGCGCTCGTCGTGGGGCTCGGCGCGGTGGAGTGGCGCGCGCAGGTCCGGGGCGCCTCGCGCGGCCGGCTCGCCTATGTCTTCCCCGTCCTCGCCGCGGCGGGCGGCATTCTGCTCCTCGCGCACTCGCACGCCGCCTTCCAGCTCAAGTCGAGCTACCTCGTGCAGGTGACCCACACCACCATCGGCGCCTTCGCCGCGTTTCTCGTGGCGGCGCGCTGGCTCGAGCTGGGCCTGGCCTCGCCCTGGCGGCGCGTCGCGGGCGTGGCGGCGAGCGCGTGCATGCTCGTCATCGCGCTGATCCTGATCTTCTATCGCGAGGCCAACATCGTCCTCCCACCCTGAGTTTCCGGTCACCCATGATGCTAATAACCTATCATTTTGTGCTGGTCTCCGGGCATTGACACCGCGCGTCTTACGTTCCTACACTGCCTGAACCCCCAGCGCGGGAAAGGAGACCCCCATGTTCACGACCATCGCTCGAGCCGCATCCACCGCCCTCATGGTGGCCCTGCTGACGGGCTGCAGCACGGTGCCCCCGACCACCGAGGAGCGTGACGAGCTGCTTCAGAAGGCCGAGGCGGAGCGCCAGGAGTGGAAGAAGGTGGATCCGGACATGGAGGCCTTCGTGCAGAAGCGGTACGGCTTCGCCTTCTTCCCCGAGATCACCAAGGGCGGCGCAGGCATCGGGGGCGGCTACGGACGCGGGGTCGTGTTCGAGCAGGGCCAGCACGTCGGCTACGCCGACCTCACGGAGGGCTCGTTCGGGCTCCAGCTCGGCGGGCAGAAGTACAGCGAGTTGATCGTGTTCCAGGACAAGTTCGCCTTCGACCGCTTCAAGCGGAATCCCATGGATTTCGGCGCCAACGCCTCGGCGATCATGGCGACGTCGGGCGCCTCCACCAACGCGCCGTTCACGGACGGCATCGCGGTGTTCGTGCGGCCGCTGTCGGGCGCGATGGCGGAGGCCACGATCAGCGGCCAGCGCCTCACCTACGCCCCCAAGTAGGCGGCCGCCCGCCTCAGCGGTAGCCGAGCCCCTCCAGATCGAGCTCGGGCATCCGTCCGCCCATGAGATCGGCGACGATGCGCGCGGTGCCGCATGCCATCGTCCAGCCCATGTGCCCGTGGCCGCAGTTGAGGTAGAGGTTGCGGTGGCGGGCGAGGCCCAGGATCGGCGGGCCCTCGGGCGTCATCGGGCGCAGGCAGGCGCGGTACTCGCCCCGCCCGTAGTCGGCGGCCTCCGGGAAGAGGTCGCGAGCCAGCCGCAGGATGCTGGCGAAGTTGCGCGGGGTCCAGCTCCAGTCGTACCCGCTGAACTCGGCCGTCGAGGTGAGGCGGAGCCGGTCGCCGAGGCGTGACCAGCCGACCAGCCACTGCTCGTCCACGCCCGAGATCGAGGGCACGAGGCCGCCCGGCTTGACGGGAAAGGTGGACGAGTAGCCCTTCGCGGGATAGATGGGCAGGCTGACCCCCGCGGTGCGCGCGATGGCCGGCGCGCCCACGCCAAGGGCCAGCACGTAGGCGTCGGCGGTGAGCACGCCGTCGCGGGTGACCGCGCCGTCAACGCGGTCGCCGGCCGCGCGCAGCGCGGTCACGCGCGTCCCGAGGCGCACGACCGCGCCGTGCTTCTCTCGACACACGCGGGCCAGCCCTTCCGAGAAGAGGCGGGAGTCCCCGCTCGAGTCGCCCAGATCGCGGATCGCGCCGGCCACCTTGCCCTGCACCGGCGCGAAGACCGGGTCGAGCCGCGCCAGCGCGGGGCCGTCGAGGATCTCCTGCCGCTGGCCGTGCTCGGCAAGCAGCGCCATGCGCTTCTGCGCCGCCTCCAGCTCGCGCGGGTCGCGGTGCACGTAGAGCGCGCCCCGATGAATCGCCTGGTAGTCGATGCCCTCGTCGCGGGCGACGGCGTCGAGCATGCGCTGGCTGTACTGGCAAAGCCGGAGCTTCACCAGCGTGTTGCGGCGAGCTCGCGCGCTGGTGCACTCACGGAGGAAGCGCAGCCCCCACGTGTACAGCCGCGGATCGGCGCCGAGGCGCAGCCGGATGGCCGTCTCGCCGCCCCGCAGCGAGTCCCAGAGCATGCGCGGCGCGCGCGGAGAGGCCCAGGCGAAAGAGTGTCCGGGCGCGATGATTCCGGCATTGCCACCGGTGGCCTCGAGGCCCAGGGCCTCCTTCTCCTCCAGCAGTGTGACCTCGTGGCCGGCCTGACCAAGGAAGTACATGGTCGTGACGCCCACCACACCCCCGCCGAGGACGAGGACTTTCACGCAGAGCCGGGCATGGCTACGTCGGCGAAGCGACGCCGAAGGGTGTCTTCACTGGCACAGGGCGAGCAGGCGATCCGCCAGGACCTTCTTAGGTACCTTCCCTACGAGGGTGTCCACGACCTTGCCGTCCTTCACGAACAGCAGCGACGGCAGCGCCTTCACGCCGAAGCGCTCGGCCACCGCGGGCTCCGCCTCGACGTTGATCTTGCCGACGGTGGCGCGGCCCGACATCTCCCGCGCCAACTCGTCGATCATCGGGGCGATCGCCTTGCACGGCACGCACCACGGCGCCCAGAAGTCGAGCAGCACGGGACCCGACGCCAGGGTCGCATCGATGGTGTCGGCGGTGATGTGGCGGGCGCCGTCCTGGGGACTGCCGGAAGCCTCGGTCATCGCTGATGTCCTCCCACGGTTAGGATGCGGTGCCGAGCGCGCGCGCTTCCGGCGGCGACCCTGGCGAAATGCAGCCTACCACAGGCCGAACGGGCGGGGTGTCAGCCCTGCGACAGGCCGAGGTCGGAGCGATCCTCCTCCTCGTCACCATTGCGAAGGAGATCGAGCAGCCGCGGATCGGCCGGGACGATGATGCCGGTGGCGCCCACCGCCTCCGCGGCCTCACGCAGCGCCCGCCACGCCTCCCGCCCGTCGGGAGCCGGCACCCGGGTCCAGAGCTCGAACGGCGCGGTGCGCGCGTCGCGAGTGCGCCGCTCCCGCGCATGGTCGAAGGCGGCATGGCACTGCTTGGGCTCGTCGACGACCGCCACGAGGCCGTCCGCGAGCCGCGCGCCCAGCAGGGACTGGCCCTGGCCGCCTCCCTGCAAGAGGAGCGGCGCCGGCCCCGCGCGACGGGCGCACGCGATCAGCCGTTCCGTGTCCGCCGGCCGGGCCGCCGCCGTCACGGTCGCGAGGAGGCGCCCTCGCGACAAGCGCTCGAGGGTCGCCATACGGCGCCCCAGCGCGTCGGGAGCGGCGCCCTCGAGGTCGGACACGGGCGCCGCCAGGCGCGTCCGGCCGGTGACGGCGGCGATCCCGGACAGGACCATCCAGGGGTCGAACACGTCGTCGGCCAGCCACAGGGAATCGACGCCCGCGGCGTCGAGGGCCCGCGCATCCGCCAGATAGTCCCCGGAGTCGGTGAAGCAGCCGGGGAGCAGGACGCCGATCTTCATCGGTCTACATCTGGGCGCCGAAGATCACCACGATCCGCAGCGCGAGCCCGCCGATGAGGACGAGGAGGCCGGCGAGCACCGGCGCGCCGCGACGGCCGCTCCTCATCCGCGTCATCGCGAGCGGAATGATGGTCCCGATGGCGACCAGCGCCCAGAGCACGAGCCAGCGCGGCGCGAGCAGGCGCGAGGCCAAGGCGCCCAGCGTGACGAAGAACGCCACGAGGAGGATCAGCTCGAGCAGGATGAAGAAGGCGTCCGCGCGGGACAGCTTGCCCTCCGTGCTCGCCGTATCGGAGCGTCCGCGCGCCAGGATGACCAGGGTGGCCGCGGCCACGCTGAGGCCGGAAGCCAAGAAGAGGCCGCCGAGGGTCCACGTGTCGCTCCAGACCGGCTGGTTGCTCACGCTGATCAGCACGCCGGTGTAGCCCGCGATGAAGAGCCCGAGGACGGCGCCCACGATCATCAGAAGGCGGCCGAAGCCGCCGGACATGAGCGAGGCGATGCCTCGCGCCGGTGCATTGCGGGCATAGCCTTCCTTGAACACCACCTCGATGAAGGACAGCGTGGCGAAGAGGCCGAAGAAGAGCAGCGCCCAGGCGCCGAGGGACATGGGGGACCAGTACTTGAAGTTGGGCACCCCGGTGCGGCTGTCGATCAGCATGTGCCAGAAGCGGCTGGGACGGCCGAGGTCGAGGGTCAGCAGGAGCGGGCAGATCACCATCGCCGGGAACGCCACCAGGAACGCCAGGCGCGCCACCCCCTCGTCGCGCGGGTCTCCCACGAGGCGGAGCAGCGTGCCGATCAGATACGCGCCGCCGGCCAGCCCGCCCAGGAAGAAATACCAGACGATGTACCACTCCCACAGCGGCGGAGCGACGAAATGCTCAGTCATGACCTAGCCCTCCCCGCGCTGGCGGAACGCGATGACCGCGCCCAGGATCCCGAGCACGGCGGTGACGGCGGAGCCGAGATAGCCGCGGACGTTGTTGCGGCTCGGCAGCACCGCGTGCTCGGCGCGGGGCAGCTGGTAGGCCTCCGGCTTGTCGGTGAGGAGGAACAGGGCGTGGAGCCCGCCGTACTCCTTCTCACCGTAGAGCTGGGCGTTGGGCACCCCCTGGTCCTGTACCACCTTGAGCCGCGTCCGTGCCACCTCGCGCATCTGGCTCAGGTCGCCGAACTTGATGGATTCGGTGGGACACGCCTTCGCGCAGGCGGGAACCAGGTTCTGCTGGAGCCGGTCGTAGCAGAACGTGCACTTCTGGGCGAGGCCGGTATCCTGGTTGAAGCCGATGACGTTGTAGGGGCAGGCGGCGATGCAGTCCCGGCAGCCATTGCAGACATTCGGCTGGATGTAGACGGTGTCGAACTCCGTCCGGATGATCGCGTTGGTGGGACAGACCTCCATGCAGCTCGCGAGCGCGCAGTGCTTGCACACGTCGCTCATCATGCTCCAGGCCACCGTGCCCTGCGGCGTGCCCCGCTCGATGAACTGGACGTGACGCCAGTTCTGCTCGTCGAGCCTCCCGGTGTTGTCGAAGCTGTCGAGGAACGTGGGCTGATGCCCCGGGAGCTGATTCCATTCCTTGCAGGCGACCTCGCAGGCCTTGCAGCCGATGCAGAGGGTCGTATCCGTGAAGAACGCAACCGTTCGCGCCATGTCGGGCTCTCCTATATCCCCATCAGGTTCGGCACGATCTTGGCGAAGCCTCTCTCCTGCATGTGGAGATCGAGGGGCAGGGCCACCAGCTCGTCCACGACGGCCACCGCGTCGCGGTCCCGCCGCAAGTCGACGGTGATGAGGTACTGCCGGCAGCTCTCACAGCCGTCCGCACGGAGATGCGGCAGCCGCTCGGCGTCGGCGTAGATGGGGAGCTTGGACGTGGCGTGCTCCCCGCAGGCCGGGCAGGCCAGGCGCTCGTGGGTCCACTCCTGCCCGCACCGGCAGCACAGGAGCCGGCGCGGCGGGGTGAGCAGGTCCTCGCTCGCCTCGCCGATGAGGGAGAGCTGGGGCCGACCCCCGCAGCGCGGGCACCGGCCATCGGCGGGCGAGGCCACGGGCCACGCCGCGGCGCCGAGCGCCTCGAGCACCGGCGCCGATGCGGCGCGGGCCAGATAATCGTCGATCGGCGCCTGGACCTCGTCGGCCAGCCAGCGCCGCACGGATTCGGCGAGCCCGCCGGCAGCGACCCGCGCGCGCACGGATTCGGCGAGCGGGCGCGGCCCGGCGGCGAAGGTCGCCTGCAGGATGTCGGGCATCACGCGCTCGACCACGTACGAGGCAAGCCGCTCCCGCCTCGGACGATCGTCGAGCGCGGCGGCACCGCCGCGCGCCTGCGCGTCGAGCAGCGCGGCGTAGAGACGGAGCATCTCGCCCGCGAAGGGCCAGCGCTCCACGAGCTCCGTGGCCCGCCGCCGTCGGCCTCCCCACTGGGGGGTGACGGCAGGGACTGATGCCAGATGCTCCATCAGATCTTCTCGATGTTGACCAGGAAGGACTTGAACTCGGGCGTCCGCGAGTTGCCGTCGCCCACGAACGGGGTCAAGGCATTGGCCAGCCAGTTGGCGCCCTTGGTGGGATCCCGATCCGCGGCAATCCCCACGAAGCCCCAATGGATCGGGATGCCGATGTGATAGACCTTCTTGCCCGCCACGGTCATCGCGCCCAGCCGCTTCGTCACGATGGCCGCGACTTCGAGCTTGCCGCGCTTGGACGCCACCCGGACCCGGTCTCCGCTCTTGATGCCCTTCTCGCTGGCGAGCTCCTCGGGAACCTCGACGAACGGATAGGGCTGGAGCTGCGTGAGGTGCGGCACGTGCTGGGTCACGTAGTGCTCGTGCTCGGTGAGCCGGTAGCTCGTTGCGATGTACGGGAACTCGGCGGCGGTGCCGAAGCGATTCGGCCGTCCCGCCGCCTTGTCGTACAGGAACGCCACCGGCGAGTCCGACTGGCCGGGATGCAGCGGATTCTGAATCGGCGACTCCATTGGCTCGTAGTGCTCCGGGAGCGGCCCGTCCAGCATCGAGGCCGAGAACAGCCGTCCCACGCCCTCGCTGTTCATGATGAAAGGCCCCCAGGCCTTCGGGTCGCGCGGCTCCATCGTCGGGGGATAATCCGGCACGTCGCCCGTCCACTTCTTTTGCCCGGCGTCCCATACGATGCCGGGGCGCGCCGGGTCCCAGGGCTTGCCGTCGAGGTCGGCGGAGGCGCGGTTGTACATCACCCGCCGGTTGAGCGGCCAGCTCCACGCCCAGCCGTGATAGAAGCCAAGGCCGGTCGGGTCGTTCTTCGCGGGGTCCTGGATCCCGGCCCGCCGCGCGGCCAGGTTGCCGGCCTCGGGGAAGGACCCGGTGTAGATCCAGTCTCCGGCGGTGGTGGTGCCGTCGTCCTTCAGCTTGCCGAAGGTGTCGAGACGTTGCCCGGTGGTCAGGTCGTAGCCGTTGATCTCCTTGGCCAGCTCCTCCAGCTCGGGCTTGAGCGGGTCCTTGTAGGGCATGGTCAGCGCCATCAGCGGGTCGGGGAACTTGCCGCCCTGCTGTTGGTAGAGCTTCTTCACCCGCTGGAACAGCTCGGCCATCACCCAGTGGTCGTGCCGGGATTCACCCTCCGGCGGGATCACCTGCTCCTTCCACTGCGACCATCGCCCGCTGTTCACGAAGGAGCCGTCCTTCTCGATCCAGTGCGTGCACGGCACCATGAAGACTTCGGTGGGAATCGACTTCGGATCGACGCCCGGCCGGCGCCAGAACTCGGAGCTGGTGGTGGGCAGCGCGTCCATGACCACCAGCCACTTGAGGTTCGCCAGCGCCTGCATCACCTGGTTGGAGTCGGGGCCGATGCTGGTCGCGGTCATCCCCGACAGGATCACGCCCTCCATCCGCTTCTTGAGCGCCTGGTCGTAGATGGTGATCCACGACGAGTTGGCCATGGGCTTGGGGAGGAAGTCGAACGCGTACTCGTTGTCCTTGGTGGCGGCGTCGCCGTACCAGGTCTTGAGCAGGCTCACCATGAACTTGCGGTAGTTCGTGCCGAAGAAGTTCCAGGAGTTGGCGTCGAACTTCTTGGGCGCGCTCTGAGTGACGTAGTCGTCCAGGTTCTTCTGACCGGGCGCGGGAATGCGGAGGTATCCGGGCAGGATCTCCCAGGAGATCGCGTGGTCGGTATTGCCCTGGATATTGGCGTGCCCGCGCTCGGCGTTCATGCCGCCCCCGGGCCGGCCCATGTTGCCCAGCAGTAGCTGGAGCAGGGCCGCGCTGCGAATGAGCTGGCCGCCGGTGGTGTGCTGGGTCAGACCGACGGCGTAGACGATGGTCATGACCTTGTCGGGCCGGCCGCACTCGCCGACGATCTTGGCGATCTCGAGGAACTGGGTCCGGGGGATGCCGGTGATGGACTCGACCATCTCCGGGGTGTAGCGGGAGTAGTGCACCCGCATGAGCTGGAACACCGAGCGCGGGTGCTCGAGCTGCATGTCACGCTTGGCGAACTGCTCGGCCGGGGACGTGGCCGGCCCGTGGCCGTGGGCCCGAATCTCCTGCTGAGCGCGTGCGAGGGTCGTCTGCCCGGTCGTGCCCTCGTAGGCCCAGGTGTTCACGTCGTAGCTGCGCTTGGCGGGGTCGTACCCACTGAAGAGGCCCTCGTGGAACCCGTAGCCGTCCTTCACGATGAACGAGGCGTTGGTGTAGTTCCGCACGTACTCGTGGTGGATCAGGTTGTTCTCGAGCACGTAGTTGATGAGGCCGCCGAAGAATGCCACGTCGGTCCCGGTCCGGATCCGGGCGTGGATGTCGGCAACCGCGGAAGTCCGGGTGAACCGCGGATCGACGTGGATCATCTTCGCCCCGCCGCCCGTCCCGATTCCCCGCTTGGGATCGAGCTTGGCCTTCATGAACCACTGAAAGCCGACCGGATGCGCCTCCGCCGGATTGGCCCCGTTGATCACGATGACGTCGGCGTTCTTGATGTCGCGCCAGTGATTCGTCATCGCGCCCCGCCCGAATGTGGCCGCCAGACTGACGACCGTGGGGCCGTGTCAGACTCGGGCCTGCTGTTCCAGGAATATCGTGCCGAGACCCCGCATGACCTTGGTCGCGAAGTAGCCTTCTTCGCTGCTGAACGCGGCGCCGCCCGCGAACGCGATGCCCTCGCAGCGGTTCACGATGTTGCCGTTGGCGTCCTGGGCCACGAAGGTCGCGTCGCGCGATTCCTTGACGCGCTGGGCGAGACGGTCGAGCATCTGGTCCCAGCTGACCTCCTGCCACTTGTCGCTGCCCGGCGCGCGGTAGAGCGGCTTCTCGACCCGGCGGGCGCTCACCGCCAGCTGCATCGCGGTGGCGCCCTTCGGGCACAGGCGGCCCTCGTTGACCGGGCTGTCGGGATCGCCTTCGATCTGCAGGAGCCGGGTGTGGCCCTGCGCGTCCTGCTTCGTATAGGCGATGAGCGAGCAGCCCACCGCGCAGTACGGGCAGATCGAGTGCTTCTGCTGGGCGCCCTCGATGCGGAAATCCTTCTTGACCTGGACGGCCTCCGCCAGGTCGAACCCCAACGCGGTGACGCCTGCGGCGCCGCCGGCAGTGGCTGCCCCTACCTTGAAGAAGTCGCGTCTCGTGATCTGAGGCATGTCTCAGGCCTCCTTGCCGGTGATGCGCTGCGCGCCCGCATACACGTTGAAGCCGCCAGGCCGAAGGAACCCCACCAGGGTCATGTCGGCGGCCAGCGCCATCTGAACGGCCATGCTCGACGGCGCCGACACCGCCGCGACCACGGGAATGCGGGCCATCCAGGCTTTTTGCATGATGTCGAAGCTCGCGCGCCCGCTCACCATGAGCACGTGGCGGTCGACGGGCAGCCGATCGGCGAGCAGCATGTGGCCGATGACCTTGTCCACCGCGTTGTGCCGGCCGATGTCCTCGCGCACGACGAGCATCCCGCCCTCGAGGTCGAACAGCGCCGCCGCGTGGAGCCCGCCGGTCTTCTGGAAGGTGGACTGGGCGGATTCGAGCGCCCCCGTGATCCGCGTGAGCAGCGACGCGGGCACCCGCCCGTCGAACGCGATGGGCGCACAGTTGGCGGTGAGCGCATCGATCGTCACCTTGCCGCACACGCCGCACGAGGACGATGCGACGAGGCTCCGGCGCAGGCGCTCGCGCGCCATGCGCACGTCGCCCTTGAGGATCACGTTGATCACGTTGCCGATTCCAGGCGCCGCGTCGGGATCGCGGTAGTGCGCGACCACATCGAGGCTATCCCGACCGTGGACGATGCGCTCGGAGAAGAGCAGTCCCGCCACGAGCTCTTCGTCGTGGCCGGGCGTGCGCATCGTGACGCTGAAGCTGGCGCCGCCCAGACGGATGTCCAGCGGCTCCTCGACGGCGAGATGATCGGGGGCTTCGACGGCAGTCTGGGCGCGAAACTTCAGCACAGAGTGGCCGACGTCAGCCACGCCCTTGGGGGCTTCCGGGGACGGGAGGACCCGGATGCTCATGTGGCTCGCATAAGCGTACACCTACCGGTGATGGGGTGCAGCAGGTCTCTTCCCCATGAAGAGGCCGCACCGTGCCGCACCGCGCCAACATCCCCGCCGCGGGGCCCCCGGCTCCCGCGCACGTTATGTTCAGTATGCTCCCCGGAACTCCGCGCGCCAGTGATTCATCGGGCGGACGTGGCGGTTTGGCGCACGCTCAGTCGTGTGGCCGCGGGCCCTCCTTCGCCAGGCCGCGCGCATGCGCCGGGTCAGGTAGCGCTCGGGCACGGCCAGGCCGGCCGCCGTCGCGGTCGTTCCGCGCCTCGGTAGCGCCCGTCGCTGAACTTCAACGTCCGCCGCGGAGAGGAGGTCGCCGTTGTGGAACGTGAGCCGCGGCGCAGCCGGAACTCGTACGTGATGCCGTCGGCGTTCTCCTTCCACGACTCGGCGAGGCTCGGGCCATGCGCTGGCCGGGCCGCGGTCGCACGAGCGCGTCGTGGCGCGCATAGCGAGGGCGGGCGTGTGGGCGCCCGTATCCTTACCATAACCTTTTTGGGGCCGAGATCAGAGACCCTCCCTCTCCTGCCGCCCACGCTACGATGAGCTCCAATCTCATGACGCCCGACGAGCTCACCCGGTGGAGGCAGTCAGAGCGGCGGCGACTGCTCGCCGCGCGAGAGGCCCTCGACGCGGGCACCCGCGAGCGCGTCCGGCTCCGTATCGACACCCATCTCGAGCGCGCCTTTCCCGGGCTGGTTTCGGCGCGGCTGGCCTTCTGCTGGCCGGTGCGGGGCGAGTACGACGCGCGGCCGCTCACCGAAGGGTTGCGCAGTCGCGGCGCGGTGACGGCCTTGCCGGCGGTCACCGCGGCCGGCCGTCCACTCGAGTTCCGCACATGGCAGCCCGGCGTCGCGCTGGCCGCGGGTCCGCTCGGCATCCCCTACCCCGCGGCCTCGGAGCCCATCGTTCCCACGGTGATCCTGCTTCCCCTGATCGGCTGGGACGCCGCCGGCCATCGGCTGGGCTATGGCGGGGGCTACTTCGATCGAACGCTCGGCGCCGTCGAGCCGCGCCCCACCACGATCGGAGTGGGTTACGAGCTAGGCCGGATCGCAACCATCCATCCGCAGCCGTGGGACATTCCCATGGACTGGGTAGTGACCGAGCGCGGCGTGTACCGGCGCGACGGCGACGCGCTGGCCTTTCTGGGCGCGCCGCGCGGGGGGACGCCCGGCGCGCTCGCCTCACCCGTCTGCTACGCGGACGAGATCGAGCCCAGCTAGGCGCCCCCGCTCAGACCCCGAGATACGCCCGCTGCACGCGGGGATCGGCGAGCAAGGCGTCGTGCGAGCCGGCCAAGGCCACGCGGCCCGTCTCGAGCACGTAGCCTCGATCGCAGAGCTCGAGCGCCTCCACCACACGTTGTTCCACGAGCAGGATGGTCAGGCGGCGAGCGGCGCGAATGCGGGCGATCGCCTCGAAGATCTGCTCCACGATGCGCGGGGCGAGGCCCTGCGAGGGCTCATCCAGCAGCAGGAGATCGGGCAGCGACATGAGCCCGCGACCCAGGGCCAGCATCTGCTGCTCGCCGCCGGACAAGGAGCCGGCGAGCTGCGCCCGCCGCTCCGCGAGCACGGGGAACAGCTCGACCACGGTCGCGAGGGTGGCGCGCCTCGCCGCGCGCGCCGCCGAGCGATAGGACCCCAGCTCGAGGTTCTCCAGCACGGTGAGCGAGGGAAACACGCGGCGGCCCTCGGGCACGTGCGCGATGCCGAGGGCGGCGCGCTGATGCGACCATAGCGGCGTCATGTCGCGGCCGCGGAGCTCGAGCCGGCCCGCCGTCGGGCGCACCGAGCCGGAGATCGTCTTCAGCAAGGTGCTCTTGCCGGCGCCGTTGGGTCCCACGATGGCGACGAACTCGCCCTCGTTGACGTCGAGGGAGACGTCCTCCAGCGCGCGCAGACCGCCGTAGGCGACGCTAAGGCCGGAGATCCGCAGCATGGGGAGTGGCCGCGTGACGGGCGAGCCAACGTTTGCCCAGGTACGCCTCGATCACGGTGGGATCGCGGGTCACCACGCCGGGAGCGCCCTCCGCGAGCCGGCGGCCGTGGTCCAGCACGACGAGGCGGTCGGCGATCTTCACCAGCGCCTGCACGGTGTGCTCGATGATGACGACGGTGATGCCGTCGGCGCGGACGCGCCGGATCATGGCCGACATGATGTCGATGCCGTCGGCGGAGAGGCCGGCCAGCGGCTCGTCGAGCAGCATGAGGCGCGGCCGCGTCGCCAGGCAGCGCGCCAGCTCCATGAGGCGCAGCTCGAGCGTGGTGAGGGCGGGCGGGAGCGAGTCGGCCCGCGCCTCGAGCCCCACGCGGACGAGCGCGTCACGGGCCCGGGCCGCTGCCGACGCGGGCGTGCCGCCGTGCGCGAACGCCCCGACGATGACATTCTCCCCGACGGTCAGGTGCGGGAAGAAGCGGACCACCTGGAACGTGCGACCGATGCCCCGGCGGCACACGGCGTGCGGGGGCAGGCCCGTGATGGGGTCGCCCTCCCAGTGGACCTGGCCGCCCTCCGGGAGGAGGAAGCCGTTGAGGACGTTGAAGAGCGTGGTCTTGCCCGCCCCGTTCGGGCCGATGATGCCGAGGATCTCGCCCTGGCGCACGTCGAAGCTCACCTCGGAGAGCGCCTGCAGGCCGAGAAAGGCCTTGCTCACCCCACGCACGTCGAGCAGGACCGCGCCGGGGACCACCGCCGGCGGCGCGGCCTCGCGCTCCCGATCGGCCGGCGCCGTCCCGGTTGCCGTCGCCACCGCCGCGGGCGCGCGCCGACGCCGCAGGCGCCAGAACAGCCCCTCGGGGGCGAACATCATGATGGCCATGAGCGCGGCGCCGTAGACCACGCCCTGGATGCCGGGAAGGCGGTCGCCCACCGAGCCGTCCAGGATCTCGCTCACCGGGATCATGATCGCGGCGCCGATCACCGGGCCCCACAAGGTGCCCACCCCGCCCACGAGACAGACAACCAGCGTCTGCACGATCACCAGGACGCCAAACACCGCCTCCGGCGTGACCACGAAGAGGATCGCGTGCGCGTAGATGGCGCCGGCGAGCGCGGCAGGCGCCGCGCTCAGCGCGTACGCCGCCATCTTGCAGCGGAAGGCGTCCACGCCCATGGCGAGCGCGGCCTGCTCGTTCTCCTTGATGGCGCGGAGCGAGTAGCCCAGGCGCGACCCCTCGATGAGGCGCGAGAGCACGAGGGTGGCCCCGAGGAGGGCGAGGGCGAGGAGATCGAAGGAGCGTGGCTCCTCGAACTGCATGAACAGGATGGGATGCTCGCGCACCATCGGGATCGCCACCTCCTGGAAGCCGAGGTAGTCCATGACGATCCGGAAGATGAGCGGATAGGCGAGCGTGGCCAACCCGAAGTAGATCCCGGCGAGACGGAAGGTGGGCGTGCCGATCAGCACCGCGGCGAGCACCGCCACCCCCGCCCCCACACCCATGCCGAGCCAGGGCGTGAGCTTGAGCTTGGCCGCCAGCAGCACGGTGGTGTAGGCGCCGATCCCGAAGAAGGCCTGATGACCGAACGAGATCTGCCCCGCGTAGCCGCTGATGATGTTCCACGCGAGCCCCATCGCGGCCCATAGGAACACCAGGGTCAGGATGCGGTGGTGGTAGCGCTCGGTGAGAGCGAAGGTGAGGACGAGCCCGATGGCGAGCACGCCCGCGATGCCCAGCCAACCCCGCGCGCCTTCGCGCATCTAGACGGCGCGCGCCCGCCGGCCGAAGAGCCCCTGCGGCCGCACGTAGAGCACGAGCAGGAACGTCACGAACACGCCCACGTTCTGGAGCTGCAGCGGGAGCAGCAGCAGCGTGAGTGACTGGACGAGCCCGATCACGAGCCCGCCCACGAAGGCGCCGGGGATGCTCCCGAGCCCGCCCAGCACCACCGCCACGAACATCAGCACGATGAAGTTCACCGCGACGTTCGGCTCGATGGGGTGATACGTGGCGAGCAGGCCGCCCGCGGCGGCGACCAGCGCGATGCCCAGGCCGAAGGCCGTGCCGTGCATCACCCGCACGTCGATCCCCTGATAGCCGGCGGCCTCGGGATCGTCGGCGGCCGCGCGGAGGGCCCGGCCGAGATCGGTGCGCGTAAGCAGCGCGTAGAGCGCGGCGGCGAGGGCCAGGGCCATGAGGAATGCGTAGGAGCGCGCCTGGTTGAGAAGGAGCGGCCCCACCGCGAACGCCTTGGAGGCATAGGGGGCATTGATGCCGCGGGGCATCGGCGACAGGACCATCGTGGTCGCGTTGGTGATCACGAGCGAAAGGCCCAGGGTCAGGATGAGCTGGGCGTCCATCTCGCGGTTGGGATCGCCGCCGCCGGTCACGCGCGCGAGGAACGTCCGATGCACGAGCAGGCCGAGCAGGAAGAACGGCGGAAGCGTGAGCAGCGCCCCCAGCAGGGGGTCCACGTGGAAGCCGATCGCGTAGTAGTACGTGAGGTACATCCCCAGCATCATGAAGTCGCCCTGCGCGAAATTGACGACCCGCATGACGCCGAAAATGAGCGCCAGCCCGATGCTCATGAGGGCGTAGACGCCCCCCACGAGCATCCCCGTCACCACGTACTGGGCGAGCTCGCTCGCGTGCACGGCGAGCCGGCGCGGCCGCCGCTACTTGTGCAGGACGATGGGGCGCGTCGCCACCGCCGTCGGCACCACGGTGTACGGCTCGCCGTCCTGCCACTGCACGATGATGGGGCTGGCCCCCGTGCGGCGGCCGCGCTCGTCGAACTTGATGCGGCTTGGGTACAGCGACGAGGGCGCGGGGCCGCTGGTGAGGTCGATCTTGGCCATGACCTCGCGGATGGCCTTGGGGTCGGCGGACTTGGCCTGCTCCACCGCTTCCTTGATCAGCCACACGTGGGCGTACGTGCAGAGCGGGTCCTGGGTCATGAAAGGCTCGCCGGTGCGCTGCTTGAATTTCTTCACCAGCTCCTCCTGGCCCTTCATGGGATGGGCGGCCACCACGGTCTGGATGCCGTCCATCGTTTCCTTGCCGATCGTCTTCACGTACTCCGGAGTGACCAGCCACGCCCCCACCCCCTGGATGGCGGTCTTCACGCCGAACTCCTTCACCTTCTGGAGCACCTGGACGGAGTCAGGGAAGTTGGTGGCGCCGTAGAAGACGATGTCGGGCTGGGTCGCGCGGAGCTTCTGCACGATGGAGGTCGCGTCGGCGAGCGGCGGCGTCCACACCTCGTCGGCCACCAGCTCGATGCCCTTGGCGGCGAGGAGCTTCTCGCGCAGCGGCTTGAAGAAGAACACGGTGGCGGCGGTGTTGTCGCCCACGAGGGCCGCCTTCTTGATGGGCCGGTTGTTCTTCCTGCCGACCTCGACCACGAGGTCGAGGGCCTGCTCCGCCTGCACCGACGAGACCGGCGAGGTCTGGAAGGTGTACTTGAAGCCGCGCTCGGTGATGTTGTCGGCGTAGGAAAGGGAGAGCCACGGCACCTGCAGCCGCTCCGCAACCTCGGTGACGCCGAGGGTGAACGAGGAGAGCCACGAGCCGATCCCGGCGCTGATCTTCTCGCGGGTGAGCACCCGCTGCGCCGCGCTCACCGCCTTCTCCACGCTGTCGCCCGCGTCGGCCTCCCGCAGGACGAGCTTGGCGCCCCCCAGCGCCTTGATGCCGCCCTGCGCGTTGATCTCGTCGATGGCCATCTCTGCGCCCATCTTCTTGAGCTGGCCCTGGCGCGCCCAGCGTCCGGATAGCGGCGCCACGAGCGCGATCTTCACGTCGTCGGCGGCTCGGGCGGGCACGGGCAGGAGCGCGAAGGGAGCGAGGAGCAAGCACGCGAGGACGACGGCGACGGGACGGATGAGGCGGCGCATGCGATGGATCCTCCGGCGTTGGAGTACGTGCGAGCCAGGAGCGAGCGGCGCTTACTATAGCACGCTGAGTTATACTTCCGCCGCATGCGAGCCGTGATCTGTCGCGCCTGGGGCCCGGTCGCGAATCTGAACGTCGAGGACGTCCCCGCCCCCGCGCCCGCGGACGATGAAGTGTTGATCGACGTGCAGGCGACCTCGGTCAACTATGCGGACTCGATCATGGTGGCGGGCCAGTACCAGACGCGGCCGAACTTCCCGTTCAGCCCGGGGCTGGAGACCGCGGGGGTGGTCTCGCGCTGCGGCGCGCGCGCCACGCGCTTCAAGCCGGGCGATCGCGTCATGGCCACGCTCGCCTGGGGCGGCCTCGCCGAGCAGGCGGTGGCGAAGGAGGCGGAGACCTTCTTCATTCCCGACGGCATGCCCTTCGAGGAAGCGGGCGCGTTCCCCATCGCGTACATCTCGAGCGACGTGGCCCTCCGCTGGCAGGGGCGCCTCGAACGCGACGAGACGCTGCTCGTGCTCGGCGCGGCGGGCGGCGTGGGGCTCACCGCGGTGGAGATCGGCAAGGCGATGGGCGCGCGGGTCATCGCAGGCGCGAGCACCGCGGAGAAGCTCGCGGTGGCGCAGGCGCACGGGGCGCACGCGCTCGTCAACTACGCCACCGAGAAGCTGACCGAGCGCGTGATGGCGCTCACCGGCGACAAGGGCGCGGACGTGTGCTTCGACCCCGTGGGCGGCGCGCTCGCCGACGCCGCGCTGTCCTCGCTGGGCTGGGGCGGCCGCATGCTGCTGGTGGGGTTCGTGGGCGGCGTGCCGCAGATCCCCGCCAACCGGCTCCTCGTGAAGAACCGCGCCGCCCTGGGCTCCTCGCTGCGCCACTACCGTTTCAACGAGCCCGACAAGCTGCGCCGCTCGGTGGAGGCCCTCGTCGCGTGGTACCGCGAGGGCAAGCTCCGGCCACTCATCAGCCACCGCTTCCCGCTCGAGCGCACGGTCGAGGCCATCACCCTCCTCACCGACCGCAAGGCGCACGGCAAGATCGTGGTGCTTCCGGGGGCGCGCTGAGGATGGAGATCCGCGCGGAGCCGCACGGCCGCCACGTGGTCGTCGTCACCATCGATCACCGTCCCCGGCTCAACGCGATGACGCGAGAGATGCTGGCCGAGCTGGGCCGGCTCTGGGACGAGCTCGAGCGGAGCGCCTGCCGCTGCATCGTCCTCACCGGCGCGGGCCCGCGCGCCTTCAGCGTGGGCGCGGACATCAGCGGCGACCTCAGCGCCTCCGCGGAGACGGCGCGCGTGGTCAGTCACGCGCTCCTGAAGTACGACGCCTTCACCAAGCCGATCGTGGCCGCGGTGAACGGCGACTGCGTGGGCGGCGGCGTCGAGCTCCTGCTCTCGACGGACATTCGCGGCGCCGCACCCCACGCGCGCTTCGGGCTGCCCGAGGTGAAGTGGTCGATCTATCCCTTCGGCGGAGCCACCGTGAAGCTCATCCAGCAGATTGGCCACGTGCACGCCATGGATCTGCTCCTCACCGGCCGCCTCGTGGACGCCGGTGAGGCCGCGCGCCTGGGGCTGATCAACCGGGTGGTGCCGGCGGACGAGCTGATGCCCTGGGCGCTCGCCACCGCGGAGCAGATCGCCGCCAACAGCCCGTCCGCGGTGCAGGCGGTGAAGCGCCAGATCAGCGCGACCATCGCGGACCACGCGCGCACGCGCGAGCCGCTGGAGCAGACGCTGGGCGATCAGGTGCGGGCGAGCCCGCACTTCACCGAGGGCGTGACGGCGTTCCGGGAGAAGCGGCGGCCGGTCTACGAGTAGCCGCCGGCGGCGAGCCGCTCGGCGAGCCGGAACTTCTGCACCTTGCCCGTGCCGGTCACGGGCAGATCCTCGCGCGTCATCACGTGGATCTCCCGCGGCACCTTGTACGCAGCCAGCGCGTCCTTGCAGAGCGCCCGCAAGGCGTCAGGATCGGCCACCTGCCCCGGCCGGGCCACCACCACCGCGACCAGGATCTCTTCGCGCCGTGGATCGGGCACCCCGACCACGTAGGCTTGCTCCACGGTGGGGTGACCCAGCAGGACCTCCTCCACTTCCACCGGCGCCACGTTGATGCCGCCGGTCTTCACCATCTCCTTGATGCGGCCGCGGAACCGCAACCGCCCGTCCTCGCCCAGGAAGCCGAGATCGCCCGTGATGAGGAAGCCGTCCGCGTCGAACGCCGCCGCGTTCCGCTCGGGGTCCCCGTAGTAGCCGCGGGTGAGGAGCCCGCGCACCAGAATCTCCCCCACCTCGCCGTCGTTCAGCGGGCGCCGCGTCTCGCGATCGACCACGCGGATCTCCATGCCGGGCAGCGGGTAGCCCACGGTGGTCCGGCGGACCTCCGCGGCATCGTGCGCGTCGGTGACCGAGCAGTTGCCGTAGCACTCGGTCAGCCCGTAGACGTTGCAGATCTCGCGCGCGCCGAGGTCCATGACCATCTGCATGGCCGCGGGCGGGCCGATGGCCGCGCCGGTGCGGAGCGACGAGAGGTCGCGCCGCCCGCGGTCCGGGTGCTCGGTCAGCGCGAGCGCGATGTTGGGCGTACCGTAGTACACGCTGCAGCGCTCCCGCTCGATGAGGGCGAGGGCGGCGCCCGCCTCCAGCCGGGGCTGCAGCACGATGGTGCCGCCGTGGGTCATCACCGCGAGCAGCGCATTGGCGCAGCCGAAGCTCCAGAACAGCGAGATGCCCATCCACACGCGATCGGCGGGCGTGAGGTGCTGGCGCTCCCCGATGCTCCAGGGGTTCTCGATGAGCCGCCCGTGGCAGAGCTGCACGCCCTTGGGGGTGGAGGTGGTGCCGGAGGTGTAGAGGATGTACGCCACGTCCTCGGCCCCGACCGCGCGCTCGGCCGCATCCAGCGCCGGCTCGGGCACCCGCGCGCCGCGCGCGGCGACCGCCTCGAGGTCGGCGAGCCCGTCGGGGGCGGCGCCGCCGGCCACCACGACGCGGCGAAGCTCGGGGAGACGCGGGGCCGCGTGACGGACCGCGCCGAGATAGTCCTGCCC
>DATJFY010000054.1:0-81139 GCA_035495415.1 Verrucomicrobiia bacterium | reverse complement strand
GCAAAGATCCTCAGCAAGTTCTCTTACGCGTTACAGGGGGGCCGACGAGCGGTGAGACCAACGAGACCCCGACCCTGGAATCTATTGGGAGGATCACACTGTGAGCAAGACACGCCTTTCGCTCGTGACGGTCGTGGCGATGACCTTCTTTGCCGGCTGTGCCACCACGCCGAAGGTGGCGATCTACCGTGACCCGGCGACTGGGACCGAGCACACCTGTAAGGGCACTGGTGGCTTTGCGTCGTCGGGCTCGGTGACCGAATACGCAGACGCCGAAGCAGCCTACAACAGCTGCAAAGACCGGATGGAGGCCCTAGGGTACGAGCGCGTCAAGCGCTGACCACGCGCCTTTCGCTGTGCCGTCGCCCAATGGGCGGACACGAAGTCGGCGATGATGCTCACTTCCCCTTCCTCAAGGGAGCATTTTTATGGTCTCTGCCTGGTGATGATGCTGGTGATGATGTTGTTGTAGAGCCCTCCGCCGCCCCTATCGCCCCCCCGCCGCCGGCTAGTGCTACCAAGCATGGTCACCATGATGATGGTGATGATGAAGAGCCAACGGGACCCTCCTCGCAACAACATCATCACCACCAAGGGAAGGATGACCGCCCGTGACCGACTTACTGAGCATCAAGGAAACCGCCCAGCGCCTCGGGTGCAGCGAGGCGGCGATCCGTAAATGGCTGGCCCAGCGCCGGGTGCGAGCTGTTCGGCTCGGTCGGCTGGTGCGCCTTCGGAGTGCTGACGTGGAACGGATTGCCACTGAGGGACTGCCCGACCGGCTCAACTAGGTGGCAGCCGCATGGCCCGGCTGGGCCGCCACGTGAAGGCCCCTGTGCGGGCCGTAGCGCCATCAGGAGCCGCGTTCGACCCCACACCAAGGTGGAGAGGGCGCCCCCAAGCCAGACCTATCAGAGCATAGGGCTTGAGGGCATGTAGTCACATGTGGTAACACATGGTCCATGCCAGTCCTACTCCGGCACTGGAGGGAGTTCCGGGGCTACTCGGTGCGGGAGCTGGCCCGGAGGGCAGGGGTCGGGTTTGTCACAGTGTCGAGGATCGAAAACGGCCACATGAGCCCCACGGTGGCCATGCTGGAGAAGCTGGCCCGGGCGCTGGACATCGGTGTGCGCGACTTCTTTCCAACACGACCGCGACGACAGAGGAGGTCCAGACAGTGACTCCACCGCAAGAGGACACCGTAACTCCGAAACCCGCCAACAAATCAAGACGGCGAGACGGCCTGTTCCAGCGCCGAGGATGGTGGTGGCTCGACTATACGGACGCGGACGGAAAGCGTCATCGGCAAAAGGGTGCGCCAGACTACCAGACCGCCAAGCTCATCCTGCGTGAGAAGCTGAGCGCGATTGCAAAGGGAGAGGCCCTGGGCGTACGCGGCGAAAGCATTCGGCTCAGCGAGTTTGTGGAACGGAAATACTGGCCGACCGTGAGAGCGAATGTGTCGCCGGGTGAGGCCATCCGGGCGAGAAGTATCCTCGATATCCACATCCTTCCTCGCTTCGGTGGCACGAAACTCGCGAAGCTACGCCGCGAGGATATTGAACGGTGGCAGGCTGAGCGGCGAGCGTCCGTATCAGGCTCGACGGCCAATAAGGAGCTAATGCGTCTGGGGCATATCCTCAACCGCGCGGTGAAATGGGGATACCTGAGGACCAATCCTGCAAAAGGCGTTGAGCGTGCCAAAGAGGCCCCTGGGCGCGTCCGCTACTTGTCACAAGATGAGCGAGACCTGCTCCTGAACGGCCGCAACGTGATCATCACCGCGAAGGACGGGCGGACATGGACGGTTCGACGCGAGCCTAACGCAGCACTCCGGCTCTACATCCTGGCCGCCCTACAGACGGGCGCTCGGCGTGGTGAACTGGGCGCACTCACTTGGGGCGATGTAGACATGAAGGCCCGCACACTCACATTCCGTCATACCAAGAACGGCCACACGCGGACGGTGCCGATCACCGATACGCTGCGGGACGCGCTGGCTGGCCTCCCCCGCCCTCTCAGTCCATCCGCAAGCGTTCTCCCCGAGCGCGATCCCAAGGTGCTCACGCGTGCCTTTGGACGTTTGGTCAAGGATCTCGGACTGAACAACCTTCGCTTCCACGACCTGCGCCACGACGCAGCGAGCACTCTGACTATGGCCGGGGTTGCCCAGCGAGCGGTCATGGAAATCCTTGGCCATCGCGACCCGCGCATGACGATGCGGTACCAGCATCTGAGCCCCGGTCATCTTCGGGACGCCATGCGGGCGCTCGATGCGGCCGCCACATCATCCGACGCGGGCAAAGCAGCAGCAGCGAGCGCGGGCGAAGGAGCATGATGCCGAGTGCCCGATTGGCACTATTTCGGCACCCGCTTCCTACTGTGATTCCGTGGTGCACTGCAAGTGCACGACTTGAATGGTAGGCGGGGTGGGTATCGATCCCACGACCTCGGCCTTGTAAGGGCCGCGCTCTCCCAGCTGAGCTACCCGCCTGTATCTCCTCGCGCGACGCGGCGACACGATTCTACCGCAGAACCCGGCGTTCTCGACGAGCTCCAGCGCGACCGTGCCTGGCGCGATCATTGCAGCCCGTTAGCTCACGGGAATCTCGAAACCCGAGAAAGCGAGGCTTGGCATGATCAGGACATTTCGTGGTGTTAAAGGGTTGGGCATCGCGGCGCTGACAATGGCCGCTGCAGCCGGATGTGCGACGACGCCTTACACGACGACGACGCCCGTCGCGGTCCAGGCGAGCACGCCGACGGTCACCTACAACTATCGGACCGACGCGGAGCTGCTCCAGGCAAACCAGAACGCAATTACCTACTGCGGGCAATATCAGACCACCCCGCGGACCGGCTCGATCACGGGCAATGCGGATGGCAGCAAGACGGTGGTGTTCGATTGCGTGGGGCCCGTGGTCGCCTCGACGGCTCCTGCGCCCGTGGTGCCGCCGGGCATGAGGTACTCGTACCGGACGGACCAGGATCTGGTGCAGGCGTCGCAGACGGCCAGCGCCTACTGCGCGCGCACGGGCGCGCTGCCGATGACGTCCAACATCATCACGAACGCGGATGGATCACGGACCGTCGTGTTCCAGTGCTCGCGCTAGTTGACCGGCGTTAGCATTCCGCACTGATCGCCTCGCCTCCGGGCGGCGGGAGATTCGCCGCCCGGGGGCCAGCGTTCGTCGGTCTCGCGCTCGCCTCGCGCCCGGCGCGCCTGGCGCCTTTCGCCGCTCTCTGCTACGAATGGGGGCATGACGCCGCCCCTCGGCCCGTGACCCGCCGCATCCTCTTCGTCGCGCCGCGCGTCCCGTTTCCTCCGAACATCGGCTGGAATCAGCGCATGTTCCACGCGTTGCGGGCGCTCTCGGCGGTCGGGGGCGTCGATCTCGTGTGCGGTCGCGAAGAGCCCTTCGTCGACGTCGATCTCGAGCCGCTCGAGCGTCTGTGCCGGTCGGTCCGCATCGTCGATCTCGCGTCGGTCCCCGATCCGCCCGGGCCCCGCAGCCGTGCGGCCGCCGTGCAGCGGTACGTGCTGGCGCGCCACCCGACGCACGTCGCGCAGTTTCCCGCGCGCGCGCTGGCGCACATCGTCGAGCCGCTGGCGCGCCAGGCCGACCTCATCTGGACCGTTCGGCTGGGGCTGGCGGAGTGGCTCACGCAGCATCGCGAGCGCACCTTCGTCGACCTCGATGACTTCGAGTCGGTGAAGCAGGCGCAGGCCCTGCTGCCTCGGGGCTTCCGCCCGTGGCGCTGGCTCCTCTGGCTCGACAACCAGCGGCTCCGCCGGCTGGAGCGCACCGCGCCCCGGCGCTACGCGCGCTGCGTGGTCTGCTCGGATGTGCAGCGCGCGTCGTTCGCCGCTCGGCTGCGAGAGCGAGTTCTCGTGATGCCCAATGGCTTTCCGGCAGGCCTGCTCGACTACCCGCCACGGCCTCCGAGTGGACCGACGATTGTGTTCGTCGGCACGATGGAATACAGGCCGAACGTCGATGCGGCCTTCTGGCTCGCGCAGGAGATATTCCCACTGATCGCGCGCCGCGTGCCCGAGGCGCGTCTCCTCCTCATCGGCCACGACACGCGGCATCGCCTGCGGCCGCTCGCCGACGGTCAGCGCATCGTCGCCACGGGTTCCGTCGCGGACGTGGCGCCGCTCGTGGGCGAGGCCGCGGTGAGCGTCGCGCCCATCCGCACGGGCAGCGGCACCCGCATCAAGATCCTCGAGGCGCTGGCGCTCGGCGTCCCGGTGGTGTCCACCACCCTCGGGGCCGAGGGGCTCGACTTCGTCCCGGGCCGCGAGATCGTGCTCGCGGATGGGCCCGAGGCATTCGCCGCGGCGGTCGTCCGCCTGCTGACCGATCGCGCAACGCGCGAGGCCATGGGCCACGCGGGGCGGGCGGCGGTCGCCCGCGTCTACGACTGGGACCGCATCGAGGCGCGGCTCGGAGACGAGGTCCGGGGCTGGCTCGCCGCACCCCGTTGAAGGATGTAGGGTGGATCCGGCCGATGCGCCACATCGCGACGAGACACCCAAGGGGAGGACCGGACATGATCATGCGGATCACGTGGGGAAAGCCGTTCTTCGTCGGGGACTACAAGACGTACCGCTGCGACGTCAAGTACATGCAGTAGCCGCCGCCGAGCCTAGCGCGCGGCGATGCCGGCATAGGCCGGCTGATGGCCGAGGCGCTCTCCGTCCACCGTCACCCGCAGGAACGCGATGCACATCTCGTCGGTGGTCGCGTCACCCCAGCCGACGTCGCGCGGCGGGATGGTGGGATTACGGCGATTACGGGGGGAGTTGTCGTAGACCGCCTCGACCTCGATTCGCGTTCCACCGGGGAGCGGCACCGGCTCGCGGAACGTGTAGCTTCCCTGCCAGTGGAAGTCCCAGTCGTCGATGTAGATGAGTGACCGGGACGTGCCGTCGGGATACGTGGCGGTCAAGCGCATCTCCCGCCCCAGCAAGTGCATGTGAGGCGACACGCCAATGGCGTGCATGCGCCAAATCGGCGGGAGCGTGAAGCTCGCGCGCACGATCCAGCGCTCCTCGCCCGCCGGGATCCGGAACTGCTGATTCAGCACCGGGATCACGCGCAGCCGCTTGTCCACCGTGGCGCGCGCGAAGCGCAGGCCCACCCGGCTCAGCTCCTGAACGGGGTCGCCCGTCCGGTTGTGGTAGTGCACCTGGAGGACCAAGCGCGCGCCGGCAGGAATCAGCATGCCGACACCGTCGGGCACCGCCACGGGCCGCGCGCCGGGCGCCCAACCGCCCAGGCCCTCACGCGCGCCGACAAAGCCCGGGCCGCCGAAGCACGTGTAGCCGGGGCCTGCGTCCGCGCGGTCGAGGGCCTCCGCTTGCCCGGAGGTGTCGATGTAGGTGAGCAGGTGATGCACGATGCGACGGTCACCGGGCAGGAACTCGGCGGAGGCGACGTAGCGATCCTCCGGGAACGCCGTGGGGATGACGAAGCAGCGGTAGCGCGCCCGCCATCACCCAGGCGCGCAGCCGCGCGATCTCCGTGTCCGCCAGCCGGCGATCCTCGATGAAGTCCCCGTGGCCGGGCACCGGCGGCCAGGGCGGCATCTTCCGCCGCTCGACCGCACGAAGGATCTTCTGCCGCCGCGCGTAGGTCGCGTCGTAACTGGTGAGCGAAAAGGGCGCAATCTCGCCGTCGCGGTGGCAGGACTGGCAATGCTGCGCGAGGAGCGGGGCGATGTCGCGCGTGTACGTCACGCCGTCGGGCCCTGCGGCGGCCGGGAGCGCCAGCATGCCGGCAACGAGCAGCGCCGCCGGCAGCCCGCCGCGCGCGCTAGCCATGCCGGAGCTCCATGGGGGAGATTCTAACGCGATCCGCGCTCCCGCACGCGCCCCCGCGGATCCGCCTCCGCCAGGATCGGCAGAGGCGCGCCCGCGTGCACCGAATCGGCAAGGAGCTTTCCCGCCATCGGACCGCGCCCGAAGCCCGAGGACGCCAGCCCGCTGACGACCCAGAGATGCTCGCGCTCGACGATGCGCCCGATCAGCGGCTTGCCGTCGCGGGGAAACGGCATGAGGCCGGCCCACGTCCGCGCGATCGGCACGTTCTCGAGGAACGGCAGCACGCTCGCGGCATGCGCGTGGTTCACCGTGACTCCGCCCGGCTCCGGTGTGGTGCTCTCGCCCACACACTCGCGGTCGCCGCCGAAGACGATCTCGCCGTTGCGGCGCTGGCGGCCGTAGAGATGCCGCGTGACACGGCGGCCGTTGCGGATGGTGAGATTGGGAGGATCGGTGCCGGCGTCGCGGTGCCAATCGTAGGCGGACTCCGCGGCGGAGATGGTCTGGAACACGGTGGGCGGAAGGGCGGCCGAAGCCCACATCTGGCCGCGCACTGGCACGATCGGCACGTCCAGGCCCAGCATGGCGCCCAGCGCGGCGCACCAGGCTCCCGCGGCCAGCACCAGCACATCGGCGTCGAGCGCGCCGTGGGCGGTGCGCGCGGTCCAGCCGCCTCCGACGCGCGGGGCGCAGGCGGAAACGCCGTGCCCGGTCAGGATGCGCGCGCCGCGCCGGGCGGCCAGCATGGCGAAGGCGCGCGTGCCCTTCACGGGGTCCGCCTGAGCGCGCAGGGGCGAGTACATTGCTCCCAGCAGCGCGGGGGACCAGCTCGGCTCGAGCGCGCGCGCCTCGCGGGTCGTGATCAGCTCCACCCGCTGACCATGGGCACGCATGTCGGCCACGCGGCGACCGATGAACTCGTGCTGCTCGGGGGTGTGAATCGCCTGGAGCGAGCCGGAGCGGCGGAGCTCGCAGTCCTCGCCCTCCTCGAGCTGCACCCGCTCGAAGATCTCGACGCTCCCCGCGGTGAGATGGTCCTGGAGATCGCGCCGATCGCTCCAGCCCACGCAGTCGATCAGGCCCGCATTGAGCCCGGAGGCCGCGCCGGCCACCTCGCCACGCTCGACAAGTGTCACCGCGTGGCCGTGGGAGGCGAGATGGTACGCGGCGGAGCATCCGGCGATGCCACCGCCGATGATCAGAATCTCGGTGCCCCGCACCTCCGCCGCCATGTCCGGCGCCGTCTAGATCCCAAGGTACGCTTTGCGGACCAGCTCGCTCCCCAAGAGCGTCGCGCTGGTGTCTTCCATGACCACGCGTCCGGTCTGGAGCACGTAGCCCCGGTCGGCCAGCCCCAGCGCCGAGGGCACGTTCTGCTCCACGAGCAGCATGGTAAGTCCCTCGCGCGCGTGGAGGCGCCGAAGCACGTCCATGATGGTCTCGACCAGCCGCGGCATGATGCCGAGGCTCGGCTCGTCCAGCATGAGAAAGCGGGGGCGCGACATGAGAGCGCGGGCGATGGCCAGCATCTGCCCCTCACCGCCGGACAGCGTGCCCGCCCGCTGTCGCGCGCGCTCGCTCAGTCGCGGGAATAGCTCGAACACCCGCTCGAGCATCTCCCGCCGATGCGCGGGGTCGGCGTTGGTGGCGCTGCCGAGGGTAAGGTTCTCGGCCACGGTGAGGCGCGCGAAGAGTCGCCGCCCCTCGGGCACCAGCGCGATGCCCAGCCGCACGCGATCCGGGGCCTCGACGGCATCCGCGCGCGTGCCGTCGAACCAGATCTCGCCCGCCTGCGGGCTCACGAGCCCGGCGATCGCCTTGAGCAGGGTGGACTTGCCCGCCCCGTTGGCGCCCACCAGGGCCACCATCTCTCCCGCCCCGATGCGGAGGGACACGCCCTGCAGCGCGAGCACCCCGGTGGCATAGGCGACGCGCAGGTCGCGCACGTCGAGCAGCGGCGTAGCGGTGAGGCTAGTCGCGCTGGCCATGCGGCTCGCCCAGATAGGCGGCGATCACCTGGGGGTCGCGCACGATCGCTTCGGGGCGACCGTCGGCGATTTTCTCGCCGTGGTCGAGCACGACCACGCGATGCGAGAGCGGCATCACCACCTCCATGACGTGCTCGACCACGCAGATGGCCAGGTGCATGTCGGCGTGCACGCGGCGCACGAGCTCCACCGCGGCGGTGGTCTCCGTGGGCGTCAGACCGGACATTGCCTCGTCCAGCAACAGGAGGCGGGGCTCGGTGGCGAGGGCGCGGGTGATTTCGAGCCGCTTCTTGTCGGCGAGGGTGAGGGCCGCCGCCATCTCCCGCTCCTTGCCGCGCAGGCCGGTGAACTCGAGGATCGCAAGGGCGCGGGACTCGGCGCGGGCCAGGCTGTTCGTGCGGGTGAGGGCGCCGCAGATCACGTTGTCGAGCACGGTCATGCGGCCGAACGCGCGCACGATCTGCCAGGTGCGCGCCACGCCGCGGTGGCAGATGCGGTCGGGCCGGGCCCGGCTCACGTCGTGGCCGTCGAAGACGATGCGCCCCTGGTCGGGGTGGTAGTGGCCGCTGATGCAGTTGAAGAGGGTTGTCTTCCCGGCCCCGTTGGGACCGATGAGCCCCACGATCTCGCCAGGCGCGATCTCGAGAGAGACGTCGCGGTTGGCGGTGAGGCCGCCGAACTGCTTGGTACAGCGCTCCACGCGCAGCAGCGGGCCCGCGCTAGCCACGGCGGAACCAGCGCGCCCACGGCAGCGAGAGAAGGCCGCTCGGCCGGAAGGCCGCCACCACCATGATGATGATGCCGTACACGATCACGTCGAGGCCCCGGCCGGCGAGCGGGCCCGCGCCCAGCGTGGCACTCATGCCCTGCGAGATCGGGATCAGGATCAGCGCGCCGAGCAGCGGGCCCCACAGCCGCCCGATGCCGCCCAGCACCGTGGAGATCATCGGCAGCACCGACCAGTTCATCTCGAGCACCTGATCGGGGAAGACGGCGAGCGCCCAGAAGCCGTAGAGCACCCCGCCCGCGGCGAAGACCGCCGCCTCCAGACAGCGCGCGGCGGTCTTGTACACGCGGCTGTCGATGCCGATGGCCTCCGCGCCCTCCTGGTCGTCGCGGATGGCGCGGAAGTAGTAGCCGAGCTTGGAGCGGTCCACGCGGTGGGCGAGGTACATCGAGAGGACGAAAAGCAGCAGCGCCACATAGTAGTACGCCAGCGCCTTGCTGCGGCCGCCCCAGGCCAGGTGCCAGATCGCCTCCCCCGTCGACTTGGCCGGCGCGAGGGGAATGAAGAGGCCCCGGCTGCCGTTGATCAGCTCCCAGGTCGCCCCGATGGGCTGGGCGATCATCCACATCGCCACCGTGGCGATGGCGAAGTAATGGCCGCGCAGCCGCGTGACGGGGAACGTGATCACCGCGCAGATCACCATCGATACCACGATGCCGCCCAGCATGCCGAGCCAGGGGCTCCAGCCCCAGTGCACGGTGGCGAGGGCGGCGGTGTACGCGCCGGTCGCAAAGAAGATGCACGGGCCGAAGTCGAACTGCCCGGCCCAGCCGCCGATGAAGTTCCAGCCCACGCCCAGCATCGCGTAGATGAAGACGAGGAACCCCACCGTCTGGAAGTAGGTATAGCCGGTGGCCTGGATGACCAGCGGATACGCGAGCGCGACGAGCAGCCCGACGGCGAGGGCGATGCGCTTAGAAGCGGCCAAAGAGGCCCTGCGGGCGGAACAGGCCGATGAGGAGGTAGGAGCCGAACACGAAGGCGTCCTTGAAGGCGGGCGGGAGGTACACCACGGTGACGCTCTGGACCACGCCCACCAGCAGCGCGGCGCAGAGCGTGCCGAGGATGCTCCCGAACCCGCCGAGCGCCACGATCGCGTAGGCGAGCACGGTGAAGGACAGGCCGACCTGGGGATACACGGAGAAGAAGTTTGCGAGGATGACGCCAGCGATGCCGACGAGGGCGGCCCCCAGGCCCCACGCCACCGCGAACATCTTCTGCGGCCGGATGCCCATCAGCATGGCGGCGTCACGATCCTCGGACGTCGCCTGCAGCGCCAGGCCGAACTCCGTGCGATCCACGAGCAGATAAAGCCCGATGAAGAGGGCGAAGGCCAGGAGGCCGGCCACCAGCAGCGGCACCCCCAGCTTGATGCCGAGCACCGAGAGCTGCACCCCGGAGAGGTGGGAGAGCACCGTGTCGGACACGAAACGATAGTCGCTGGTGAAGAGCGCGACCACGCCGTTCTGGAGGAAGAGCAAGAGGCCCACCGTGGCGAAGATCTGCGCGAAGGCGTCGCCACGCTGCACCCGGCGCATGAGCTGCGAATAGGTCAGCACGCCCAGGGCATAGATGGCCAGCGCCACCGGCACCATCGCCACCAGCGGGTCCCAGCCCAACGTGGAGGAGAGCCACCACGCCCCGAACATCCCGAGCATCATGAACTCGCCGTGGGCGAAGTTGACCATCTCCATCAGCCCCCAGATGATGGCGAGCCCTACCGCCACGAGGGCGTAGAGCAGCCCCATCTGGAGGCCGTTGACGACGGCCTGGGCGAGCTCGGTCACGCGATCCTGCTCGGGCTCACTTCGCGGGCTTGGGCTTCGCGTCCCGCTCCTGCCAGTTCGGGCTCGGATACACCGGCGTGTACCCGGCTTGCTTGGCGAGATCCCACGGCCAGATCGTGTGCTTCTCGCCGTCCCAGCCGATCTGGGTCACCACGCCGCTGGCCAGCTCGTTCTGGTTGTTCTTGTCGAAGCGGATGCCCTTGTAGTCGATGATCATCTGGTCCGGGGTCGTGTTGGTGTCGGCGGCCGCCTTGGCGAGGACGGCGGGCTCGACCGACTTGGCCCGGTTGATCGTGTCCGCCACCCAGAGCATACCGGTGATCTGGCGCATCGCCAGCTCGCCCATGTCCTGCCCCCGGCTGTACTTCTTGTAGATCTCGTTCACCTTTTTCCAGGAGGGCTTCTTGCTGGCGAGGTCGATGGCCGTCGGGTCCCGCCCCAGCCACGCCGCCCCGCCGTTGGTCTTCTTCTGCGCCTCGAGCCAGGTCTGGTCGGAATAGCAGCCGTTGCTGGTGGCGATCACCTTGGGCATCCAGCCCGCGCGCTTGGCGTCGGCCTGGAACACCGCCGACTCCGCCGGGTACTGCACGAAGAACAGGATGTCGGGGTTCGCCGACTGCAGGCGCTGCACCTCGGAGGCCAGCGTGGTAGCGCCGGTCTTGGTGGTGAGGTCGGCCACCACCTTGAAGCCCGCCTTGGCAGCATGCTCGAGCGCGATCTTGTGGTTGTCCTGGCAGAAGAGGTTGTCGCAGGTGAACACCGCCACGGTCTTGAGGTCGGTGGGCCCGCCGTTCTTCGGCCACTCCTGGAGGAAGCGGAACACGCTGTCCACCATGAGCCGGTCGTGCGGGCCCGTGCGCCAGAACCACTTGAAGCCCTTGTCGGTCAGCGTGGGCGAGGCGCAGGCGTGGCAAGAGAGCGGGATCCCGTAGCCTTCGACCACCGGCTGGATGATCGAGGTATTGCCGCTCGTGCCCTCGCCGTCGACCCAGTGCACCTTGTTGACGGTGATGAGCTGTTCGACGAGGGACCGGGCGAGGTCGCCGCGGCTCTGGTCATCACGTACCACCAGCTTCATGGTCGCGCCGCCGAGCCCCGAGAAGCCTTTACCCGGCCCCAGCGGGACGGCGAGGTCCGCGTAGTCATTGTTCACGATGTCCTCGACGGTCTGGTTGGCCCAGAGGTATTGCTGGCCGAGGCTCGCGAAGTTCCCGGTGAGGGGGAGCAGCACGCCGATCAGCACTTCCTTCGGCGCCTGGGGCTCGGCCCGCTGGAGCGCGAGGCCTCCCACCACGATGATGGCCACCAGGACAGGGACGAAGATCCGGATTCCGCGCATGGGCAGGGCCCTCCTCGTGGGAGGGGATAACACGAAAGACGGGTCGGCGTCGAGGGGGGCTACTCGAGCCGCTCGAGATGAAACAGGCGCGCGGCGTTGCGCCACAGCACGGCCTCGCGGTCCCTTTCGCCGAGCTCGAGGCCCGCGAGAAGCGCGAGGGCGTCCTCGAGCGGCGCCCACACCGGCGGCTGATCGTTGCCGACGACGAGCCGCTCCGGCCCCAGCACCTCCAGAAGCAGGCGCAGCGCGGGCACCGACCACACGTTCGTGTCGACGTGGAAGCGCCGGAGATAGGACGACGGCTCCATGCCGAGGACATCGGGGCCGTGCCAGCGCTCGGGCCGGTAGGCGACCCAGGTCGCGTCGAGGCGCCCGGCCACGAACGGCAGCACGCCGCCGCCGTGGGCGAGCAGCAGGTTCAGGCGCGGATAACGATCGAGCGCGCCCGTGAAGATGAGCCGCGCCGCGCAGACCGCGGTCTGGGTGGGCCGGCCCATGATGAGGGAGAGCACGAAGTCGCGCCAGTGCTCGTTGGCGGGCAGGTCACGCGTGGGATGCACGAACAGCGGACGGCCCAGCCGCTCGGCGGTGGCGAGCAGCGGCGCGCACGCGGGGTCGTCGAGGTAGCGGCGCCCGTCGGAGGGATTGACGAGGGCGCCGGCGAAGCCCAGCTCGCCGACCATGCGCTCCAGCTCCCGCGCTGCGCTCTCTCCGTCCCAGGGATCCACGCAGCCGAGGCCGATCAGACGCCCCCGATGCCGTGCGATCAGCGCGGCGAGGCCGTCGTTGTACAGCCGGGCGCGGTCGCCGCCCGACCATCCGGGCAGCTCCTCCGCCGAGGTCTCCATGAAAAACGAATCGGACATGAGGGCATGGGTGATGCCGGACGCGTCCTGCGCCTCTAGCATCCGGGCGAGGACGCGGCGCTCCGCGGTGACGAAGCGCGGGCTGTCGCCGCCGGGCAGGCGCGCGAGCACCGCGTCGGGCAGGACATGCGCGTGACACTCGACGAGCGGCGGGGGCATGGGAGGCGCCTCAGCGCGCGGGCGGCGCCGCGGCGCGGGCGGCGCGCCGGCCGGCCTCCTCGGGAACGGGCACACCATCGCGATAGACCACGTGGTGCCCGAGCACGGCGGGCACGCGCGGCCCCGGCGTCACGATGCCGACGAGGTTCAACGGGTCGCAGGCCGACACGCGCAGGAGCTGACCGTCGGGCTGCTCGCGGCGGATCGCGCGCAATGCCTCGAGCGCCTCAGGAGCCGCAAACTGCTCGCCCACGAAGCCGCCGACGATGCGGCCGCCGCGCAGCTCGCCGCGCATCTCGAGCCGGCGGTAGACGCGCAGGAGGTCGCGCCAGGCGGGTGTCCCGGACTCGCGCTGGAGGAGATCGCGAAATACCACGCCGTAGCGCTTCACGTACTGTCGGGCCTTGGCCTCGGTCACGTCGTCCTCGGCAGGCGGCGCGGGCGCGGCGAGAAGAGCCCAGCGGCCCGTGCCGGTGGACGGGCGGGCGCCCGCGCGCGGACGGCCTGGATGGGGCCGACGGCGCTTTTCGTTGTGCATGAGGCTGCGCAATCCCGCGAAGCCGTCCCCGGTGACGAGCCCTGCCGTCACGAGCTCGCAGAGCGCCTCCTCGACTTCGATGCGGAGCCGGCGCACGTGGGCGGCAATCTCGTCCACGAACGAGGCCCCCGCGCGTTGCAGATGGGCGAGGACGTCGCGCGCAGGTCCGGACGGCTCGCCCGCGAGGGCGCTCGCGCGCGACTCCAGGAGCCAGGGAAGATCGCGGCGAAGCAGGAGCGCGAGTGGAACCGTCCCGGGCAGCCGCCGCCCGGCGTGGCGCGTGCTCGCGTGCAGTCCCAACCGGCCCCACGTGGTCTCGCCGGAGAGACACACCTCGTCGAGCCACGCGGGCTCATAGCGCTGCAGGCGTGCCGGCAAGATCGCGCGCTCCCAGGCGCCGGCCGCGGCCTCGAAGCCCTGGAGCCGCTCGATCACGCGTAGCAGGCCGTCGCGGCCGTGCTGCTGCGCGCCGGGTCGCGCGTGCTGCCACGCGAAGAGGAAGCGGATCAGCGCGGCCGCCGGCACGGGCTCGATGAGCCGCCGCAGCCCCTCCAGCGTGCGCCGATGGATGCGCGCGAGCAGACGGCGGTCGCACCACTCGAGCTCGTGATGGGTAATCGCCGCCGCGGTGGACGTGAAGCGCCCGCGCAAGGCGCCCCCCTCGGCCTCGATGGCGGCGAGGGCCGCCTCCATCTCGCCCGGCGTGACGTCGAGCGACGCCGCGAGCACCGGCGCGGTGACCGGCCCGATCAGCCCCAGTCGCGCGCGCACGACCTCGACGAGCGCGCCCTCGCGGCCCGACCAGGCGGCGGCCCGGCGCGCGGGCGGCTCGACGACGTCGGGCTCGAAGCGATAGTCCGGCCACACCGCGGCGGCGAGCGAGCGCCGCTCCGCCGGCACCCAGAGCGTGCGCCCGCTGCCACGGAGCCGGGCCGCCCGCCGCGCCGCAATCAGCTCGTCCATGAGGCCGCTCCACTCGGCGGCTTCGGACTCCGGCAGCGCGCCCACATCGAGGAGCAGGTCGTGCAGCTCGTCGGCATTGCGGAGATCGGGCCGCGCCTCCTCCACCACCGCGGCGATCGCCGCGGGGTCGAGGCGCCCCATGTCCGCGGCCACCGCGGCGGGCAGGCCGCGGCGCAGCGCCACCGCGCGGGCGCGCCGCTCTTCCAGCGGCGCGTCGTCGAGGAAGGTGTAGGGATTCGAGTTCAGGATCTCGTGGGCGAACACCGAGGGCTCGGGCGTGTCGCGCACGAAGCACTGGATGCGGCCCGCGTGCAGTGCTTCGAGCCGCGCGCGCAGCCCCTCCGTGTCCATCGCCTCCGTGAGGCAATCGCGCAGCGTCTCCGCAACCAGGGGGTGATCCGGGATCTCCACCGGCCCCGCCTCCATGTTGTCCTGGCAGGCAACCTGGGCCGGGAAGACGGCCACCAGGAGATCCTCGGCGCGCAGGCGCTGGAGATACGGCGGGACCTTTTTTCCTCCTGACCAGCGCAGCAGCGCCAACGCGCGGGTGGCATTCCAGCGCCAGCGCGTGGTGAACATGGGCGCCTGGAGCGCCGCCTGGATGAGCAAGGGCTCGAGCCCGCGCGGGTGCACCATGCCCGCGACCGTCTCCAGCGGGAAGCTATGCTGCGGCCCCAGCGAGAGCAGCACGCCGTCGTCGGTGGCGGCGGCCTGCAGCTCGAAGTTGAAGCTCTGGCAGAGCCGCTTGCGCAGCGCCATGCCCCAGGCGCGGTTGACGCGGCCGCCGAAGGGTGCGTGCAGGACCATTTGCATGCCGCCCGCCTCGTCGAAGAAGCGCTCCACCACCACGGTGTCGAGGGTGGGCACGGCGCCCAGGGCGGCGCGGGCGGCCGCGATGTAATCGCGGGCGAGCATCGCCCCGCGGGCGTCGAGCCCGGCCTCGTCCATGAGCCACCGCGCGGCCGCGTCGGCATCATCGAGCCGCTCGGCCACCGCCGCCCGCACCGCCGACACCTCCGCGGACAGCTCGGGCGTGCGCGCCGGTCCCTCACCCAGCCAGAACGGGATCGTGGAGGGCGCGCCCCCCGCATCCTCGACGCGCACCTTCCCGCTCTCGACCCGGCGGATTCGCCAGGAGCTGTTGCCGAGCAGGATCACGTCGCCCGCCATCGACTCGATCGCGAAGTCTTCGTCGAGCGTGCCGATCGGGGTCTCGTCGGGCTCCAGCACCACCTGGTAGGTCCCCGTCTCGGGGATCGCGCCCCCCGAGGTGATCGAGATCAGCCGCGCGCCGCGGCGCGCGGTGAGGCGCCGCCCGACCGCGTCACGATGCAGCCGCGCCCCCACCCGCCCCCGCCGCGTCGCGATGCCGTCGGCGAGCATGTCCACGACGGCGTCGAAGTCGGGCCGAGGGAGCTCGGCATACGGTGCCGCCCGCCGGCAGAGCGCGAAGAGCCGGTCCTCGTCCTGATCCTCGCCCGCGCAGATCGCCACCAGCTGCTGGGCGAGCACGTCCAGCGGCGCGCGCCGGAGCGCGAGCCCGTCGATCTCGGCGCGGCGGGCCGCGCGGACCAGCGCCGCGCACTCCACCAGCTGGTCGCGCGTGAGGGGAAACAGCCGCCCCTTCGGCGTGGCGGCCAGCGCGTGGCCGGAGCGGCCCACGCGCTGCAGCGCGGTGGCAATGGAGCGCGGCGAGCCGAGCAGGCAGGTGAGATCGACCGTGCCCACGTCGATGCCGAGCTCCAGCGAGGCGGTGGCCACTACCAGGCTCAGCTCGCCGGATTTCAGCCGCTGCTCGGCGTCGAAGCGGCGCGCCCGGCTCAGGCTCGAGTGATGCGCGGCGACGCGCTCCGCGCCCAGGCGCTCGGCGAGGTGCCGGGCCACCCGCTCGACGAGACGCCGCGTGTTGACGAACACCAGGGTGGAGCGGTGCGCACGGGCCATCTCGGCCACGCGGTCGTAGATCTCCTCCCATTGCTCGTGCGTGCACACCGCGCCCAGCTCGTCGCGCAGGACCTCGATACGGAGATCCATGTCGCGGCGCTGCCCCACGTCCACCACCGCGGGCATCGGCCGGGTGGCTCCGACGAGCAGCCGCGCCGCCGTCTCGATCGGGCGCACCGTGGCGGACAGGCCCACGCGCTGAAGCCGCGCCACGCCGCCGCTCGACGCCGCGACCAGCTCGTCCAGCCGCTCGAGCGACAGCGCGAGATGAGCGCCGCGCTTGTCGCCCGCGACCGCATGGATCTCGTCCACGATGACGGTGCGGACCTCGGCCAGCCATTTCCGGCTGGACTCGGCGGTGAGGAGAATGAACAGCGACTCGGGCGTCGTGACGAGGATGTGCGGCGGCCGCTTCCCCACCTGGCGGCGCTCGTGCGCCGGAGTGTCGCCCGTACGCACCGCGGTGCGAATCACCGGCGCCGGCAAGCCCGCCGCCACCGCCGCCGCGGCGAGCTGAGCCAGCGGCTCGTCGAGGTTCCGCCGGACGTCGTTCGAGAGGGCCTTCAGCGGGGAGACGTAGAGGATCCGGGCGCGATCATCGAGAACGCCCTCGACCGCCTTACGGAAGAGCTGGTCGATGCAGGCGAGAAACGCGGCGAGGGTCTTGCCGGAGCCCGTCGGCGCGGTGAGGAGAACGTCCTGCCCGGCTGCGATCAGTGGCCACGCTTGAGCCTGGACTGGCGTGGGCTCCGCGAACCGGGTGCGGAACCAGCGCTCTACGACGGGGTGGAACACCTCTTCAGTATAGGCACCCCGTCGAGGGCCGGGTAGAGGCCCCCGGCTTGCCGTCGCGTGCTACGCGGCCTTTTCGATCGGAACGCCCGCGACCGGGCGCTTGGGCTTCGGCTCGGTCGCCTCGGTCTTGACGGCGTCCGTCTTCCGCAGCACCAGCCAGCTGGCGATCTGCTCGCCAAGCAGCCACAGCGGAAGGGCCAGCGCGGCCAGGTACGTGAGTCCGTGTGTCAGCACCGTGTTGAGTTCCATGGCGTCGCCCTCCTTGGCCGGTCTATTGGCACACGCCATGCCAGCAAGGGAACACCGCTTAATCAGGCGGTTAGCTCGGGGGAGGGCCGACGGGCTTCGGGCCGCGTGCCCGGTGCGCGGGCTTGGAGCCCGACCAGGGATCAGTTGGCGCCGAGCGCCGTGAGGCCGGCCCGGGCCGATTCCACTAGATCCGGCTCCGCGTCCCTGGCCGCCACGAGCTTCCGGTAGACGATGGCGGCGGAGTCCCTCTGGCGAAGCGCGGCGAGCGACTGGCCCGCGCCCAGGAGCGCCTTGCGGCCCCAGGGGGAGTCGGGCGCCAGATACGCCGCGGTCATGTAGGCCTGCACGGCCTCCGCGTGCTGTGCGGCCGCGCGATATCCCTCGCCCAGGCGATAGGAGGCCTCGGCCGCGGAAATGGGATCTTCGGCATCGAGGCCCTTCTGGAGCAGCGGGCGAGCCGCGTCCCATTTTCCCTCGCTCTGGAGCAGGCGGGCCTGGCTCACCGCCGCCCGATCCAGGCCTTCGGCCGATGGGTAATCGCGGCGCACGCGCGCGTAGACCTCGAGGGCTTTGTCCTTCTCGCCCACCGCTTCATAGGCCTGGGCGAGCAGGACGAGCGCACGCGGCACGCGCGCATCGCCCGCATGATCTTCGAGGAACTTCTCGAGGCGCGGCCGTGCCTCGGGCGCGGCGCCGGTGCGCAGGAGCGCCTCGGCGAAGTCGAGCGCGCCCGCATCGTTGCCCGGATCGGTCGGATAGCGCGCCCCCAGCGTGCCGTACGCGTCACGGGCGATTGCCCATTGGCCGTCGCGCGCGGCGCCCGCGCCCAGCGCGGCGAGCGCCACCGGCGCGGCCGGACTCTTCGGGTAGTCACGAGTCACTCGCTGCGCGAGCTGCTGCGCTTCGGGCCACTTCTTCTCCTCGCCGGCCAGATAGACCATGCCGGCGAGCAGGCCCGGCGCAGTGGCGGGATCCGGCGAGCCTTTGAGCAGCGGCTCCGCGAGCTTGCGGAACTCGTCGCTCTTGCCCTGGTTGAACGCGACCGCGGCAAGCCCGTACTCGGCGGCGGTGGCCGCGGGGCCCGCTGAGGCATCACGGACCGGAGCGAATTCCCGCGCCGCCTCGTCCCACTGCTTGGCGTCGAACGCGAGCACGCCGAGGCCGAGCCGCGCCGCGTCCTCTCCGTCGTGCAGCGCGCTGCGGAGATCGGTGCGTGCGTCGTTCGCGCGGCCCATCCGCAGCAAGGCGACGCCGCGCGCGAACCGCATACGGGCTTCGAACGGCGAGGAGGATCCGCGCGCGGCGAGATCGTCGAGGTCGCGCAGCGCGGCCGCCGGGTCCCCCGCGCGGAGGAGCAGGATCGCGCGATTGAGCCGCGCGGTGCGCCCGGGCTCGGTGTCGCCGGCGCGGTCGATGACTCGAGTCAAGAGAGCGCGCGCGCCCGCCTCGTCCTTGGCGCTCGCCGCTTGCTCCGCGGCGAGGAGGAGCACGGCAGGCACCCGCGAGTCGTCGCCCGCTTCGCGCGCGAAGCGATCCCACTGCTCGCGGGCCGCCTCGGGCCGGCCGCGGCGCAGCTCCGCCCAGCCGAGAGCGAGGCGGGCGGAGGCGGTGAGGGCGGGGTCGGTCGGCTCGGCGACGACCCGGCGATAGAAATCGGCGGCGCGGTCGTACTGGCGAAGCCCGTAGGACGCCTCGCCGGCGATGATGGCGGCAGTCGCCCGGAGCGGTGGCGTCGGCGTGCGCTCCGCGAGGAGCCGCTCCGCGCCGGTGCGCGCCTGCTCGAGCTCCCGGGCCTCGAGGTCCATCTGAGCCAGCCGGGCCCCCGCGAAGGCGCGCACATCAGCAGTGCCTTGCCCCTGGTGTGCGGCCACGAAGCGATCCCGCGCCTCCGCGGTCTGCCCGGCCTGACGCAGCGATTCCGCGCTCAGGGCCAGCGCGTAGGCGCGCGTGGGCGGGTCGAGATCGAGACCGAGCAGCTCCGTGAACGTCCCCTCCGCCTCCCCGGCGAGCTTCTTCTCGACGACATGCCGGGCGAGCAGCAGGCGCACCGGCACCGCGAGGGGGCCCTTCTTGTCGAGCGCCTCGAGCCGCTGGGTCTCATCGCGTGCGGCGTTGAAGTCATCGAGATCGAGGAGGGCCCGCACCAGGCCGGCCCGCGCCCACGGGGCTTCGCGCGTATTCGGATAGGCGACGAGGAGCCCGCGATAGGACTTCACCGCGTCGAGCGGCTGGCCCGCCTCGCGACGCCACCAGCCCAGGCGCACGAGACCGGACTCGATCAGGAGCTGCGGGCCCGCTGCCGTGAAGATCTGCAGCCGCTGGGCGGCGCCCGACGGGTCGCCCAGACGGCCGAGCGTGTCACCCAGCCAGTACGAGGCCTCGGCGGCGAGCGGGCGCGGCAGGCTGCCATTCAGCAGCGCCGTCCACTCGTCGCGCGCCTCCGGGTACCGCTTGAGGGCGTGGAGGGCGAGGGCCCGGCCGTGTCGCGCGGTGGGCACCAGCTGCGGCGTCACGCTGCCGCGCAGGAAGCCCTGGAAGATGTCGAGGGCACGCTGCGCGTCGCCGCGCTCGAGCGTGACCCAGCCCAGCGAGTGCGTGGCGTAGAGTCCTAGATCGTCGCGCGGATTCTCACGGGCCACCGTCTCGAGATAGGTGGCCACGCTGTCGCGCCGGCCCAGCCGCAGCATGGTCTCCGCCGCCCAGTAGCGGGCCTCGCGAATCACCGGCCGGTCGCCGCCCTTGTTCATCGCGGCCTGGAACTCGGCGAGGGCGGGCTCGAGCTCGCCCTTCTGGTACCGGGCGCGGCCGCACTCGAGCTGCTCGGAAGCCACTCCGAACACGCTGCCGAGGGGATTGCACGCCAGCGCGCGCGGTGATGGCATCGGCAGCGTCGGCCGGAGCCCGAGATCGCTTGCCACCGCGGGCGGCGGAAGCTGCGGGAAGGGCGCCGGCGAGGCGGGCAGGGCCAGCGCGGGGAGCGGCACCGCCGGCTTGTCGAGCGGCGGGGCCGCCAGCCGCAGGGCGGGCACGATGTCCGGCGGCGGCAGCAGCGGACGCGGGGCGGCCGGAGGCGTGCGCGCGGGAGCGGGAGGCGACGCGGGCGCGGTGGCGGCGGTCGCGCCCGGCGGCGCGGGCGGCGTCTGCCCATGGCTTGGCGCAGCGACGGCCAGCGCCGCGAACAGCGCCAGCAGCGCCGCGCCGCGCGAGACGGTCATCGTGGCGCCACCGCCCGTGGCTTGGGCGCCGGCTTGTCAGGCGGGGGCTGCGGCTTGAGCTGGGCCGCCACCGCGGTCTTGCGGGTGCGCGCCCACGCGCGCAGCTCCTTGTCCGGGCAATCGGCCGCGACTTGATCGTAATAGCGGATCGCCTCGGACAGCTTCCCCTGTTCCTCGAGCGCGAGCCCCGCGCCGGCCAGCGCGCGATAACGCACGGCGGCGTCGTCCGCGCTCGCCTCCGCCGCCGCCCGGAAGGCCTGGAGCGCAGGACTCGCGCGCTTCTGCTTCAGCTCGCTCTCCCCCACCAGGAGCTGAGCCTGGGCGCGCACGCCCGTGTCATCGCTCTTGGCCGCGACTCGCGCGAGGCTCGCCGCGTCCTTGAAGCTCCCTCGGCCAAAGGCCGCCTGGGCGAGGTCGAGTGAGGCGCGCGCAGCGAGCGGATGGTCGGGGAAGTCTTTGCGCAGCGCAGTCCACGCGGCCTCCGAATCCTTCGGACGGTTGAGCCGGGTGGCGATGAAGCCGGCGTCGTAGAGGCTCTCCGCCGTGCGCGGCTCCTGTGCCATCAGCAGCTTGTACTCCTCGGCGAGCTCGTCCTTTCGCCCGTCCTTCAGAAGCCGCTCGACGACGGTGCGCCGTGCCTGGTTGGCGAGGTCGTGCTGCGGATACTTGGCGACGAAGGCGCGCAGGTCGGCGATCCCCTCGTTGCGCTCACCGGCCGTGATGCGCGCGTAGCCCTGCAGGTACAGCGCCTCCGGGATGTGCTTGGACTTGGGATAACGCTCGGGATAGCCGCGCAGCAGGCCGATGGCCTCGTCGTAGCGTTTGGCGTCCACCAGCGCCCGCGCGAGGTAATAGGTCGCCGAGGGCACGGTAGCGTGATCGGGGAACGCGCTCACGAGCTGACGGAAGGCGTTGATCGCGGGGTCGCGGTGTTTGAGCTCCAGCTCGGACCAGGCGAGACCGTACAGCGAATCCGGGGCGTACTTTGAGGCGGCGTCGGCGGCCACCACGCCTTCGTAGGCCCCGCGCGCGGCATCGTAACGGCCCAGCCGGAACAGGGTCTCCGCCTCCCAGAAGCGCGCCTCCTGGGGCTCGCCCGGCGGCGGCGTGATGGTGCGGGCCTGGCGGAACGCCGTGAGGGCCGGCTCGAGCGCGCCCTCGGCAAAGCGGACCTTGCCGAGCAGCAGGAGCGCGTCACCGTACCGGCCATCCTGGGGATAGCGCTCCACCAGGCGCTCGAGGGAGACGCGCGCCACGCCGTTGAGCCGGTCCTCGAATGCGCGCTGGGCCACCAGCCAGAGCCGTCCGGGCTCGTCGAGGGCCGCAGTGGCCCGCGGGGCCCCGAGCAGGAGCGCGGAGACCACGAGCAGCAACGCGAGGGGTCCGCTCGGCGATCGCGTCATGCTCTTTCACCGTATCACGGCCCCCCGCGCCCGCCACTCCATTGCCTCAGAAACGGACCCGTACCCGATAGGTGAGCTTCGCGGACGATTCCTTGGGGACGCTGATCTCGTACTTGAGAGTATGCGCCTCGACTTTCTCGTAGGCGTGGGTGGACGAGAGCACCTGCCAGTCGCCCGGCACTGGCTCCATCACCGTCACGGTCTGGGCCTCGGCCTTGTGGTTGCGTAGCGCGATCTCCCACTCCACCTCGTAGAGGTTGCCCGCGATCTTTCGCCAGTCCTTCTGCGTGCGCTCCCCCACCACGTCGAACGCATTGCCGAGCTTGATCTTCACCTTCTCGTCCTTCGCGGTGTGGTCGATCCAGTCCTCGCCGACGAACTGCTGGCTGCCGCTCGCATCGGCCTTGTAGACGCGGACCTTTCCCTTCGGGAGGGGCAGGCCGAGACGGTTCTCCTTGCTGTTGCGGATCTCGACGTAGGCCGCGATCTTCTGGTTGGACATCGGCATCCCGTAGGCGTTGCGGTAGTACTCCTGGGCGCCGTAGTAGATGAGCTCCTTCTTCACCGCCACGTCGGGCGCGGCCATGAGGGTGAGTTGCTTGGTCTGGTTGTCCTTGATGGTGGTACGGCCGTCCAGCGTGTAGAGGTGGTACTCGAAGAGCCCCTCCTCGGCGAAGTCCCGGCTGGCCTGAGCGGGCGAGGCGGCCTTGGACGCGATCTCCATCATGCGGTTGTCGCGGCGCCCGTCGCGGGCGCGGTTGACGTCGCCGGCGACTAGCTTGAGGGCGGCGTTCCCATAGGTCGCGCCGCTCTTGTTGTCCACCGTCACCCAGCCGGTCAGATCGCTTCGAGTGTCGGAGGCGTTGAGGACCATGACGTAGTCCGCGCGCCAGGTGATGCCGCCGGTAAGGTACGAGGCTTCCACCCGCTGCGGGCGGTCCGCCCCGTTCCGGAGCATCCACACGAGCGTGGGCTGGGAGACGAGGTTCTCGGGCAGCGCGGGCAGCACCACGCGGCCGTAGTGCCCCAGGTGGATTTGCCCGTTGATGTCGTACACCGGGCCGTTGGTGGACAGCAGCGTGGCTTCGACGTAGGTGCCATCGTTGCCGTAGAGGCGAACGCGCTTGCCCACGTACTTTTCCAGGAGCTTGGCGCTCGAGACGAGGTCGTACTCGTAGTTCTGCTCGAGGATGCGCAGCCCGGCGGGATCCGTGAGCGACTTCAGGCTCACGGTGGTGGGGTCGATCTGCGCCGCCACGTCCTTCCACTGCACGTCGCTGAGGCCGGCGGGCAGCCGGACCTCGCGCATGTCCTTCACGAGGCCGAGGTTGCCGTTGTAGATCGTCACCATCACGTCTTTCTGGCTATCCCGCGTGATGGGCACGGGTGCCGCCGCCACCGCCATCTGGGCGGTGGCGAACAGCGAGAGCATGACGAGGGCTGAGAGCTTCCGCTTCATGGGAACCGTCCTCCCCGATCGTCCGGCGTTTAGGTGCGTCTACCGTGTTGGACCAGGGACGCCGCCGGAAGTTCCCGGCCATGGCGCCCGGGAAGGCAGCACTCAGCGGGCGAGCAAGATGTGCAGGCGGATCTGCGGGGGCAAGGTGCTGGGATCACGGTCCCAGGACCAGCGGCCGATGCCTTCGAGCCCGCGCGTGAAGTCGGCCAGCGCGGCGCGCGGCACGATCATCTCGATGAGGACCTGGCCCTCCCCGGCGTCGCGCCGGAATGCCTCAACCACGTCCAGCCGGCCGCGTAAGTCGACCAGCGCGCGCTCCGCCGCCTCGCGGTCGCTCACGGAGAGGCGCCCGGAGGCATCGGGTGGGACGAGGGCGCGCGTAACCTCGGGCGCTCGGCTCCCCAGTCGCTGCCGTCGCGGCACCGCCGGCGTCGCCTGCGTGTCCATCCGCGCGCCATCGCTCTTCTTCTGACCGGAGCTTTCGGACTCGCGGGTGGCCAGCTTGTCCTTGGCGCCGGATTCCTTCGCCAGAGGCTCCACCGCATTGCCGCTCGGCTTTGCCGCCTCTTCGGCCCGAGGCGCGGGTGCCGCCGACTGGCGCTCCAACGATTCGATCTTTGAGTCGACGCGACTCGCGTCCCGCGAGGGGGCCACACTCGGAGGGGCCGCCGCGGGGGCCGGTGCCGAGGGCTGCGTGCGGTCGGACTCCTGAGCCGGCGGCGGTATGGCTTTCTTCGCGCGCCCCCGCTCGTCCGACATTGCGGGCGCAGCGGGCGCCGGCTTGGTGGGTACCGGCGCGGGCGTCGTCGTCAAGGAGGGCGCGGGCGCGGATGGGGTGGGCGGCGGGGCGGGCGTGGAGGAGGGCGCCGGCGCCGCGTAGCGGGCGGCCTGCTGCAGCTCCGGCGTCTTCTGGAATACGTACACCGCCCCCAGCGCCACGATGACCACCGCCGCGGCCTCCAGCGGCAGCTTGAGACGCCACGGCTGCGTGCCCGCGCGCCAGGCCCGCACGTACCACGGCGTGGGGCGCGCCGCTGCGAGCACCCGATCGACGAAGCCCACCGGCGCGCGCTCGGCGGGAAGGGTATGGAGCATCCCCAGCATTCGCGTAAGGCGCGCCAGCTCGGCCGAGCACTCGGCGCAGCCCGCGAGATGAGCCTCCACGCGGGCGCGCGCCACCGCCGGCAGCTCGCCGTCGAGCAGGGCCGAGTGCTGCTCGCGATTCTCCGCGCAGGTCATGTGAGGTAGCGCTCCACCTTGTCCTTGAGCTCGAGCCGGGCCCGATGCAGCCGGGAGCGCACGGTGCCGAGCTCGAGGCCCAGCGCCGCGGCGATCTCATCGTAGGCCAGGCCCTCCAAGTCGCGCAGGACGATCACGACCCGCCGCTCCTCCGACAGCTCCGCGATGGCTCGATGCAGGGCCGCCTCACGCTCGTCTCGCTCGAGATCGCCGCCGGGCTGGTCTTCCAGGCGTCCCCGGAGCATCTCCACGGTATCCGTGCGCCGCCGGGCCATACGGTGCTCGCCGGATGCAAGACGGTTGAGGCTTAGCCTCGAGGCAATCGCGTAAAGCCACGTGGACAGCCGGGCATCGCCGCGGAAATCGCCCAGCGCGCCGTGGGCGCGGAGAAATGTCTCCTGGGCCACCTCCTCCGCGTCGGCCCGGCTCCCCATCATCCGCAGGGCCACTCCATAGATCCGGTGCTGGTACGTTTTCACCAAATCTTCGAAGGCTTGCGAATCGCCGGCCCGGAGGCGGGCCAGGAAGGGCTCGGACTCGGACGGACCCTCTCCACGCACAGTTAGACCATATCCTCCGCGGTCAGTTCCGGGACAACCAAAAAGAGGCCAGCAAAGGGTTGACGCAATAGGTCATGAATGTCATACTGGCCTAGGACATTATTCAAACTGCTCGAACCTGACGGAGGGAGGGTCATGAACATGCATGTGGAAGAGTGCTGGGCGCACGAGAAGCTGAGGGAGGCGCGGCTCGAGGCAGCGCGGCAGAATCTGGTGAGCTCGCTCCGCGAGAGCCGCCCGTTCCGGGTGAGCCTCGGACTGGCGCTGATCCGTACCGGCCGCTGGCTGGCGGGGCCCGCTCCCGCGGCCCAGCCCAAGCGCCTCGCCGCCTAGAGCCGCGAGCCGGTGCCGCGAGAGTCTTCGCGCATCGCCCCGCCGTCGGGGCTGCGGGTGAACCGGCAGAGCAGCGTGCCGGTCCATGTCCAGCTGACGACCCAGGTCCGCCATCTCATCGAGACGGGGCATCTCAAGCCGGGCATGCAGCTGCCGACGGTGCGTCAGCTCGCGGGTTTTTTGCGGATCAACCGGAACACGGCGGCGCGCGCGCTGGCCGATCTCCTGAAGGACGGTTATCTCGAGGGCCGGCCCGGCCGTGGGACCTTCGTCGTGGAGCAGCCGCCCGCCCGCCAGGGCCAGGCCGCGCGGAGCCTGGAGCGCCTGGTCGAGGAGACCACGGAGAAGGCGCGGCGCCTCGGCTTCACCCACGAGGAGCTCCTCGCCACCGTCGCGGCGCGCGCGCCCCACGTCGGACGCCGCCCCCGCACGCCGAAGCTTCGCGCCCTCCTCGTCGAGTGCAACTGGGAGGAGCTGAATCGCTACCGCGAGACGCTCGAGACCGAGCTGCCCCTCGCGGTCGATCGCGTGCTCGCGGACGAGCTGGGCCCGCGCATCCAGGGCGACCCGGCCTTCCTGGCGGGGTATCGCGTCGTCATCACCACTTTCTTCCACATCCACGACGTGAAGGCGGCGGTGCCGGCCGACGGGCCTCCGGTGGTCGCGCTCATGTCCGAGGCCAATATCTCCACCCTGCTCCGCCTGACCGAGCTGCCCGCCGGCACCACCGTGGGCCTGGTCTGCACGACGTCCACGGGGAGCCAGAATCTCCTGCGCTCGGTGCAGTCGGCGGGGCTCACGCAGATCGCGCCGGTGCTCGCCTCGGCCGACGACCCCTGGTCCATCGGCCGCATGCTGGAGCTCACGCGCATCGTCCTCTGCTCCGAGCAGGGCGCCTCCCGCATCCGCAAGAGCCTGCCCCCCGACGTCGAGCTGATCGTCAACGACCGAACGCTCGACCGGGGCGGCCTCGAGCTCCTGCGGGACCTGGTCGCGCGTCTCGAGAGCGAGCCCGCCTGACGGGGCACGAGTCCCTGGCGTGACCCCGGGAGCGTGAGCGGTTAGCTTGCGTTCCCCTTGGCGGCCCTCGCCAGCGCGATGCGCTCCGGCGTCACCGGCAGCTCGGTGATGCGCACGCCCGCCGCGTCCTCCACCGCGTTGGCGATCGCGGCCGGCGCGGGCACGATGGGCGGCTCCCCCACCCCGCGGGCGCCAAAAGGCCCGGAGGGCGACGGCACCTCCACGATGATGGTCTCGATGTTCGGCAGATCCGCGGCGGTGAGCTTGCGGTAGTCGAGCAGGCTCGGGTTCATGAGGCGGCCCGAGTCATCGAACATGAGCCCTTCCGTCATGGCGATGCCGAGGCTCTGCACCGCTCCGCCCTGCATCTGCCCCTCCACGCCGAGCGGGTTGATGGCCTTGCCCACGTCCTGAATGACGACGAAGTCGTGGAGCGTGGTCTCGCCGGTGTCGGGATCCACCTCCACCCGCGCGATCTGGGCGGCGAAGCCGGGCGCCTGCTGCGAGAAGGCCGGCGTGGCGGTACCGAGCACGGGCTGCACCTTCGACATGTAGAGATTGCCCTTCTTGCCGATGGAGGCCAGGGTCACCGACTTGTCCGGCGCGCCCTTGACCACGACCTTGTTGTCGCGGATCTCCAGGTCGTGGACGGACGCCTCCATCTCCTTGGCCGCGATCTCGAACGTCTGCCGCCGCGCGTCCTGCGCGGCCTGCAGCACGGCGGAGCCCACCGTGTATATCGTCTTGCTGCCCGCGGAGAGGCCGGTGAGCGGCGCGCTGTCCGTGTCGCCGGTGGTGATCTTCACCTGATCGAAATCCACGCCGAATGCCGACGCGGCGATCTGCGCGAGTGAGATATTGGTCCCGGCGATGTCGACCTGTCCCGTCAGGACGTTGAGCGAGCCGTCGGGGTTGAGCCGTACCGTCGCGCTGGTGGGCTGGAGCCCGCCCAGCCAGCCGCCGAGGGCGAAGCCGGTGCCGCGGAGGCCGCGGCCGTCCTTGCCGCCGCTGGCCGCCCACTCCTTGCGTCCCTTCCAGATGGGATGTTCGCCGACCTTGGCCAGCACCTGCTTGGCCCCGTTGCTCTGCCAGGGCTGGTTGTTCACCATCGGGTCGCCTTCCTGGATGAGATGCCGCATCCGGAACTCCAGCGGATCCAGCCCGAGCTCGCGCGCGATCTGCGACATGTGCGACTCGATGGCGAAGATGGTCTGGGGCGCGCCGGGCGCGCGGTAGGCGGCGACGCTGGGCTTGTGGGTCAGCACCTCCATGCCCCGGATCTCGAAGGCCGGCCACTTGTACATGCTCCCGAGGAACACCGCGCTCACCGCGAGCACGGTGCCCGAGAAGGCGCCGGTGTCGAGGATGGTGTCGGCCTCGAGGGCCAGGAGCGTCCCGTCGCGCTTCACCCCGGTCTTGAGCTTGATGATGACCTGGGGCGCGGGCATGCCCGCCTCGAGCTCTTCCTTCCGCGTCATCACGTAGCGGACGGGCTTGCCGCTGACGCGCGCCAGCTCCGCCGTGATGGGCTCGCACAGCGCGCGGATCTTGCCGCCGAAGCCCCCGCCGCACTCCACGGGAATGACCTTGATGCGGTTCTCCGCGATCTCCAGCACGTCGGCGACCTCGGAGCGCGTGTTGAACGAGCCCTGGGTGCTGGCCCAGAGCGTGAGATTGCCGACGGTGTCCCACTGCGCGAGCACGGCATGGGGCTCGAGGTAGCCCTGATGTACCATGGGCACGCGATACGTCTTCTCGAGGATGTGGTCGGCCTCGGCGAAGCCCTTGGCCACGTCACCGCGCTTGACCGTCGCCTGCTGCGAGATGTTGACGGCCTTGGCGGGCTTCGTCTCGCTGGAGGTGAGCGCCACCGCGGAGTGGGCGAGCGCCTCGCTGGTGTCGGCCTCCGTGCCCGCCTCGGCCACCGGAGGAGCCCCCGGCTGCATGGACTTCAACGGATCCACCGCCACCGGCAGCACCTGGTACTCCACCTCGATGAGGTCGAGGGCTTCCTCGGCGATGGCAAGCTCGTCCGCAGCCACCGCCGCCACCGGTTGGCCGGAGAAGACGACGCGGTCGATCGCGAGCACCGCGTGCGCGCGCGTGGGCGCCTTCTTCTTGAGCTGTGGCATGTCCTTGGCGGTGATGACGGCGCGCACGCCCGGCAGAGCCTTGGCCTTGCTCGTGTCGATGCGCACGATCTTGGCGTGGGCGTGAGGGCTGCGGAGGAGCTTGGCGTGGAGCAGGCCCCGCGGCTGAATGTCGGCCACGTACTGCACGGCGCCGGTGACCTTCTCGCGGCCGTCGGCCCGCGGGATCGGATCCCCCACTCCCTTGATGTCGCGCGTGGTCTTCATCACCGCCATGGCTCTAGCCCTCCCCTCGCGCCGAGGCGCCCGCGACTTCGGTAATCGCGGTCAGCATCTTCGTGTAGCCCGTGCAGCGGCAGAGATTGCCGGCGATACCGTAGCGGATCTCCTGCTCGGTGGCCTTGGGATTCTCGGCCAGCACCGCCGCGGCCGCCATCAGCACGCCCGGAATGCAGAACCCGCACTGGGGCACGCCGTGGCGCACGAAGGCGTCCTGGAGCGGGTGGAGCTGTCCGGTCTTGGCCAGGCCCTCGATCGTGCGGACGGAGCGGCCGCGCGCCTGCATCGCGAGCATGAGGCAGCTCGCCACCGGCTTGCCGTCGAGATGCACCGTGCACGCGCCGCAGTCGCCGGTGCCGCAGCCTTCCTTGGGGCCGGTCAGGCCCAGATCCTCGCGGAGCGCATCCAGCAAGGTCGTGTAGGGGCGGACCAGCACCTCCACCGCCTCGTCGTTCACCGTGCAGCTCAGGACCTGCTTCTTCACGGGGTCTCCTTGATGGCTCACGCGCTCGCGCGGGCGAGCGCGCCCGCCCGTGCGAGGGCCGTGGTCAGCGTGCGCCGGGTCAGCACCCGGGTGAGATGGCGGCGGAACTCCACGGAGCCCCGCTGATCGGCGATGGGCTTGGCCGCCTCGACGGCGAGGCCGGCCGCGCGCTCGATGAGCTCGGGCGTCACCGTCTGGCCCTGCAGGGCCTGCTCGGCGGCGGTGGCGCGGACCGGCGTCGGCGCGACCGCGGCCAGCGCGATGCGCGCCTTGGCGCACCTACCGTCGGCGCCGAGCGTCAGCTGGGACGCCACGCCCACCACCGCGATGTCCAGCTCGCGCCGCGGCGTGTGGCGGAGATAGTTCCCCCCGCTGCGCGCGCCAGGATCGGGCACGACGAGCTCGACGAGCAGCTCGTCCGCGCCCAGCACGGTACGCCGCACGCCGGTGAAGAACTCGGCGAGCAGGACGCGCCGGCGGCCATTGGGGCCCGCGATGACGGCCAGCGCGTCCAGCGCGATCAGCGGCGGCGCCATGTCGGCCGACGGGGCCGCGTTGCAGAGATTGCCGCCGACGCTGGCGAGGTTCCGGACCTGCACGGAGCCCACGAGGGCGCCGCTCTCCGCGATCGACGCGTAGCGTCCCGCCACTCGCGGGTCGAGCTCGAGCGCCCGCGCGGTCACCGCGGCGCCGATGTGCAGCTCGTCGCCCTCGACCGCGAGTTTGTGCAGCTCGGCCACGCGCGAGAGGTCCACCACCCACGCGGGCTTGAGCAGGCCGTTCTTCATCTGGGGGAGGAGATCGGTGCCGCCGGCCAGGAGCTTGGCGCCCGCGGGCTTGCCGGCGAGGGTCTTGAGACAGTCCTCCAGGCTCTCCGGCAAGGCGAGATCGAATCGTCGCACGCGAGATCTCCGATGGCTGAGGGTGAGGGGGCTCGGAACGGCGCGTCTTGACGTTACTATGCCCGAGCGCGGGCCGTCAACGCCCCGCCGTCACCCGCACGCGGTGGCTGACCGTCTTCAGCGAGGGAAACTGCTCCTCGTGCCATGCGACGACGAAGTCGCCGGCGGGCAGCGCGGCGACGGCGGGCATGTAGGCCTTGACGGCGCGCGAGAGCGCCTGCACGGGGCCGAGCGTGCGGCCGCCGTCGCCGCTGGCCCGCAGGAGAATGCGCCGCCGCACCGCGGTGGCGTCCTCCCAGACGATCACCGCTGCGCCCGCGGAATTCACGGCCAGGCGCACCTGATCGGGGATGGTGGCGGTCGAGGCGTTCACGCACAGCGGCGCCCCGAAGCGGCGGCCGGCGGGCGCGACCGCGAACAGCATCGACGGCACACCTTTTATGCCCTCGGTGTACCAGGCGGCGTACGCCGTGCCCTTGCCGTCGAAGGCGACCTCGCCGCCGCGGTGGGGACAGGCGGTGATCTTCCACCCGTCATCGTGCACGCGCACGGGCGCCTCGAAGCTCCGGCCGCCGTCGCGCGAGACGCCCAGCACCATGTCGCGCACGTCGCCGGAGAAGACTTTCCGCCACAGCGCCGCCACCGCGTCGGCGGGTCCGCGGCTCACCGCGACCCGACAGCAGACTCAGGTGTCATCGTCGAGTCGCGTGGAGGACGCCGGCCGTGTGCCCTCGTCGAGCACGCGCGCCACCCAGGTCGCCGCCTTCTCGGGGCCCTCGCGGCTGTCGATCCACGCCATCACGACTGCGCCATCGCGGGCGACCGTCGTCCCCTCGAACGAGTGCGAGATCGGGCGGTCGTCGTTCACGCGGACGTGGCCGTCCAGCTGCGGCCGCCGTCGCGTGATCGCGACAGGCGCAGGTCCGACGCGAAGAGCACCCCCGGCGGCCGCGGCCGGTCGGAGGACCACGACACGTACACCACGCCGCCCGGGCCGGCGGCGATGAGCGGCGAGTGATGGAGCGCTTCGACCGACAGCCCCGGGGGGTTCACCCGCACCGGCGCAGTCCCGGGCTCCCCCGCCCGCGCCACGTAGACGTGCTTGTCGGGCCCTTCCTCGGCAGCCCAGGTCAGGAGCACGGCGCCATCGGGCGCCGCGGCGACGGCAGGCGCGGAGACGTGCACCTCGTGTCGCTTGCCCGCATGGTCAGCTCGCTGCGCGGGCCGAGCCGCACCTCCGCGGCCGCGGGCCCTGAGGCGAAGAGCCCGAGCAGCAGTGCGAGCACTACCATCCGCCCCATCATTTCCACCTCCACTGGATCCCGCCGTAGAACGCGCGCCCGTCACCCGGCTCGTAGAAGCGCCGGTTCGCGGCGTCCACCTGCACCGACGAGGCATAGACAGCGTCGGTGAGGTTGCGCGCCTCGAAGAACACTCCGAGATTCCACGGCTTGTAGTCGTAGCCGAGCTTGACGTTGAACAGGGTGTAGGCCTGAGTGCGGGCGTTGTTTTCGCTGTTGACGTAGTAGCCGTGAGGCACCACCTCGACGCCGGGCGCGATCCAGAACCCGCAAACGTGCTCGTAGCGCAGCTCGGCCAGCACGAAGTGTCGCGGCGCGCCGGGGAGGTCGTTTCCCCCGAAGTTCACGTCGTCCACGAACACGAAGCGGGACCAGGTGTACGACGTGCGGGCGCTGAGGGAGTCGAGGCCCGATCCCAGCCCGGCGCGCTTGGCCAGATCTTCCAGCAAGAGCCCGGTGAGGCCCACCTCGGCGCCGGTGTGACGCGAGCGGTCGATGTTCCGGAAGCGCGGGATCGTGAACCGCGCGGACGGGAACGGCTGCACGTTGACGTTCTGGATCTCGTCCCAGAGCTCGATGTCGTACACCGCGAGATCCCAGGCGAGGCGCTTGCCCGCGTTGCCGCGCGTGCCCACCTCGAACTGCCACGACTTCTGCGCGGCGAGCTGGCCGAGATTGCCCTGGAGCTGGCCCGGCGCGGTGAGCTCGAGGAGCAGGGGCGGCTCGTAGGCGTGGCTCGCATTGCCGAAGACCTGGGCGGTGGGACTGATCCGCCACACGAGGCCTACCCGCGGCGAGGCCGAGAGGAAATCCACCGAATCCGAGTCGTTGCCGTCGATGTCGCCGCCGCCGTCCCGCATCGTGAAGCGGTCTCGCACCGCGCGAAGCGAGTACTGGCCGCCGCCGCTCAGCACCACCGTGAAGGCGGGCGTGACGTCGAACTGATCCTCCGCGTAGACGCCGAGATTCGTGGCCTGGTTGATCTGGTCCTTGGTCTTGGCTCCGCGCTTGCCGATCACGTTCACGAAGTTCGCCTCGTTCTGCTGCGTCCCCGCGTACTGGAGCCCCGCGATGACGCGGTTGCCGTGGCCGAACAGCGGCGCGGCGAGCGTCCACCGCAGCTCGCTGCTCCACGCGTAAGTCGTGTCGTCGATCACCGCGAAGGGGAGCGGATGGTCGAGGTCCTGATAGTTGAGCTGGGTCGCCCACTCGAGCGTCTGGCTCTCGGTGAGCGGCACGCGGAAGGTCAGCGCTCCGCGCACGTAGTCGTAGTTGCGCGCGGCGCGCGCGGCGACGTTCGCGGGGTCGGCCTTCTTCGGATTCGAGTCGAGCTCCTGCTGGGTGAGCGCGCCCGGCAGGTTCTCCTCGCTGCGCACGAGGCTCAGGTCGAAGCGGAGCGTCGCGCCGCCGGAGAATCGGTACCCGACGTTCCCATAGAAGCGGCGCCGCGCCTGCTCGCTGTGGTCCCGGAAGCCGTCGAGCTCGGTGTCGGTGACGCCCAGGTAGAAGTCCACCGGGCCGTACACCTGGCCGGTGCCGACATAGCCCTTGAAGAAGCCGAAGGACCCGGCCTCCACCCGCGATTCGATGAAGCCCGCGTCCTCGCCGGTCTTGGTGACGAGATTGATGGCCCCGCCCAGGGTATTGCCGCCGAAGCGGAGCGCGTTGGCGCCCTTGTAGATCTCGATGCGCTTCGTCGTGAGGAGCTCGAGCGCCTCGAAGTCGCTGAAGCCGTCGGCGTTGCCGTAGGGGAAGCCGTCGATGAGCACGTTCACGCCGCGCAGGTGGAAGTTGTTCCGCAGGCCCGAGCCGCGGATAGAGAGCTGGCTCTCGTCGGCGGCCCCGAAGCGGGGTCGGATCATCACGCCCGGCACCCACTCGATGGCGTCCTTGAGGTTCGCAGCGCGCGATTCCTCGATCGCCGGCTGCTCGACCACCCCGACGCCGCCCGGCGTGCGCTCGATCTCCTCGCGCGCGCGCTCCGGGGTCATGAGGCGCTCGTCGGGCACCCGCTCGCCCTCGACGCGCACGGGCGGCATGGTCGGGGGGGGCGCGGGCGGCCCGGTCTGCGCCCACGCCGAGCTCGAGACGGCGAGCCAGACGAGGACGGGCAGGATGCGGACCACGCGCCTACCGGAGGACGAACTGCACGGGGAGGCGCACCCACATGCCGATGGCCTCGCTCCCGCGGCGGCCGGGCTCGAACTTCCAGCGGCGCACCGCGTCGACCGCGGCGCGATCGAGGTCGGGGTGCCCCGCGCTCTGGTCCACCGCGATCTCGGTGACGCGCCCGTCGGCGGCCACGTACACGCGGAGGAGCGAGGTGCCCTCGATCCCGAGCCGGCGCGCCGTCGAGGGATATGACGGGCGGACCTGATACCCCCCCGTCGGCGTGGCGCTGCGCGTGACGGCCGCATCCGGCGAGGTCTTGGCCACCATGGGCGGCGGCGCCACAACGGGCCCTGCTCTCGGACCCGCGGGAAGCTCGGCGCTCACCGTGGATGGCTCGGTCGCGGCCAGCGCGACGCGCTCGCTTCGCGGCGACGCTATCGGAGGCGGAGCCGGCGCCGGCGCTGACGGCAGCGACGTCGACTCAGGGGGCGCCGGCGCGGCGGCCACGGCCGCCGCGGGTGGTGGCGGCGTGGACGCCACTGCAGGCGGCGGATCCGGCCGGGGCGCCGCGATGAGGCGCGGCAGCGCGGTGGGCTTCGACGCCGCTGGGCGTGGGATCGGGCGCTCGGGCTCGCCCGGCGGAACCTTCCCGTCCGGCTCGACCAGCTGCGCCTCGAGCAGTCGAGGCTCGAGCACCTTGGGCGCCGGCGAGGCCCAGTGGGGAAGCAGTCCCGCCACCACGCTCGCCAGGGCAAGGTGTAGCGCGCAGGATGCCGCCAGCGGCGCCGTACGCGCCGGTCGAACGGATACAGAGATCACGCGAGCCTTCCCCCCTCGATGTCCGACGGAACTGCCTGAGACGCCGGCACTCGCCAGGCTTACGGCCCGGCAGGGCGGCGCGGTTTCGGAAACGGCTAGGCGGGGAGGATGGGCGGGGCGCGGCCCTGTTCGGGGCCGATGAGCCGGACGCGCGCGGCCGGCGCGCCGAGCGCCGGCTCGTGCGGCGTCTGCGGGAGGCTCTCCGCGGCGATGACCGCGCTGACCTCGGTGCCGCTCACGTGCTGGGACGCCGCAGCCAGCGCGCAGTGCTCGCCGCGAGCTGGATCGGCGAGGTGATGCACGGAATGCACGCCGCTCTCGAATGCGAATACCGCGAGGAGCAGGATCAGCGCGAGGCCGAGCGCGCGGCGAGGACGTCGGGCCCCGAGCGCGGCGAGGCCGCCAAGGAGCGCGAGGAGATGCCAGGGGACGGAAACCGGCGTGGGCGCCGCGGTCCAGGACAGCGCGGGCGAAGGGAACGTCACCGAGGGCGCCGCCACGGGCGCCACGTCCTCCACCAGCGCGGGCACCAGGGCAGGACGTGAGACGAGGTGCGCGGATGCGCTGGGTGGCAGCGCGACGGCGCCCAGCAGGGCGACGGCACACGCGAGCGCAAGGATCCGGGGCCAGCGCATCACGCGCATTCTCCCACAAGGAACCGGGCGGACTCAACGCCGGTTCCTCGCCTGGGCAAGGAGCAGATGAATGAGCGTATGATTGGAGCCCTGATGCACGGCGCGCATCATCACGCGGACGCCTTTACGCTCGTGCTCGTCCTGCTGCTCGCGCTCGGAGGGCTGGCCCTCGCCTGGGCGCTGCGGCGCGACCGTCGCGTCGGACCGGCCGCGCTGACCCTCCTGCTGGGCTGGGCGGGCACGGAGGCGGCCTATCACGGCATCCATCACCTGGGCGACCGGGACGCCGCCGACAAGTGCGTCGTGCTCGCCACGACCGCCCACGTCGACGGCCTCGCCGACGACCGCCCGGCGTCGCCGGCGCCCGCGGAGGCGCTCGAAGCCGTGCCCCCCGCCCGCGCTGCGTCCGCGCCCGCGCCCTCACTGACCGGCCTGCACGAAGGCCGCGCGCCGCCCCCCTCCTCCACCTAGCCCGTTCGACGGATCTCAGAATCGGCTGCGCGGAGCCCGGCGCCCATGGCGCGGCGGGCTCTCCGCGCGTGGAGGACTCCATGGTGTCGCGGCCGACGGCGATCGCGCTGTCTCTGCTGACCCTCGTGCTCGGCTATCCGGGCCTGGCGCTGGCCCACGGCCTCATCGGCCAGCGCTTTCTCCCCGCCACCCTCGCGGTCGACGATCCGTTCGTGGCCGACGAGCTATCGTTCCTGACCGTCTCGCACCGCAAGATGCCGGGCAGCGAGGAGGGCCCGCCGACGCGGGAGACCGATCTCGCTGCCGAGCTTTCGAAGCGGCTGACGCCGGATTTCGGCGTCTCGCTGGGCGGCACGTTCAAGATCCTCGATCCCGACGACGGGAACACCGTCACCGGCTTCGACAACATGGAGGTATCGCTCAAGTACGTCTTCCTCAAGAGCGCGGCGCACGAGACGATTCTTTCGGCCGGGGTGTCCTGGGACGTCGGCGGCACCGGGCGGAGCAAGGTCGGCGCCGAATCCTTCGACACCGTCACACCGCAGCTCTTCTTCGGCAAGGGCATGGGCGACCTGCCGGACGGGCTCCGCTTCCTCAAGCCGTTCGCGCTGACGGGCGTCGTGGGGCTCGCCATTCCCACGCGCGAGCACAACACGCACTACAACGTGGACGAGGACGGCAACGTCGCGATCGAGCACGAGCCCAATCCCAATGTGCTCGCGTGGAGCCTGACCCTCCAGTACAGCCTCCAGTATCTGCAGTCTGCCGTGCAGGACGTGGGGCTCCCCCGGCCGTTCAACCGCATGATTCCGATCGTCGAGGTCGCGATGGAGACGCCCACCCAGGGTCGCGACGCGGGACGAACCACCGGCACCATCAACCCCGGCATCATCTGGTTCGGCCGCTACTACCAGATCGGCGTGGAGGCGGTGATCCCGGTCAACGAGCGCTCGGGCAAGAACATCGGCGTGATCGCTCAGCTTCACTTCTACCTGGACGATATCCTGCCGCAGATCTTCACGTGGACGCCGTTCCACGGCGTGCTCGGTCCCACACAGCCGTAATGGCGATGCGGCGCGCCGCGGTACTCCTGGCGCTGGCCGCGCTCGCCGCGGCGCCGGGGCGCGGGTGGGCGCATGCCTTCCCGGACCACTCGGAGCCGCGGGTGGGTCACACGCTGGACGCGCCGCCTCCTGCGGTGCGCATCTGGTTCGACGGCGCCCTCGAGCCCGTGTTCAGCCAGATCCGTGTGGAGGACAGCGCGCAGCGGCGCGTGGACAAGGGCGACGCCCGCGTCAGCCCCGCGGATCCCATGCTCCTCGAGGTCAGCCTTCCGGCCCTCGCGCCCGGCCGTTACACCGTCATCTGGAGCGTCGTCGCGCGCGATGGCCATCGCACCGAGGGCCGCTTCCCGTTCCGGATCAAATGACGTGCTTGTCGGAATGATCCGCTGGGCCGGTCTCACGGCGTTCGCCGTGCTGGCCGGCCCGCTCGTGCTCGATCTCCTGCTGCCGCGTGGGGACGCGCTCCTCTCGGCCCGACGGCGCCTGGGGCGCTGGACCGACGCCGCCGTCGTGGTCCTGCTCGTCACGAGCGCGGGCGAGCTCATCGTCCGCGCCGGCGTGATGGCCGGTGCCCCGCCGGGCCGCGAGCTCACGGCGGGATTCTCCGCCGTGCCTGCGGTGCTGGCGCACACGCACTTCGGCGCCGTCTGGATCCTTCGCGGCCTCGCGCTGCTCGCCATCCCGGCCAGCCGGCGCCTCCGCATCCGCGGCCTCCCCGTCCCGCTCGTGCTCCTCGTGGCCGGCACCACCACCCTGGCCGGCCACGCCGGGGATGCCGGCGACTGGTCCATCGCGTCCCTGAACGACTGGGTGCACGTGGTGGCGGGGGGCGCGTGGACGGGCGGGCTGATGGCGCTCGCGCTCCTGCTCCACCGCGAAGCGAACGGCTGGCCTCCCGGCGCCCTCACCGCGGTATGCCGACGCTTCGCTCGGCTCGCCGCCTGGTGCCTCGCCTCGGTGGTGGCGACCGGCGCCTGGAACGCGTGGAGCCAGCTCCCCGACGCGGCCGCGCTGTGGACCACCGGCTACGGGCGGGCGCTCGGCGTGAAGCTCGTGCTGGTGGCCCTGCTCGTGGCGTACGGCGCGGGCAATCGCTTCCTCGTGCTGCCGCGCCTGCGCGCGGACGACGAGGAGGGGCCGGGGGCCCCCCTCCGCCGTTACGTGAGCCGCGAGGCGCTGCTGGCGCTGGGCGTATTCGCGGCGACCGCGGTGCTCACCGACTCGACGCCGCCGCGTCACGCCGGGCACACCGAGCACATGGCGGTCGATGGCGACGAGGTGTCCACGCCGCCCGCCGCGATGAGCATGGAGGCGCTACATGCCGCCGGGGGCGTGCCGGAGGGCTGGCGCTTCACGCCCCCCGCCGGCGATGCCACGAAAGGGCGGGCGGTGTTCGAGCGGCTGCGGTGCTACGCCTGTCACCGCGTGGCCGGCGAGCGCTTCACCGCCCCGACGGGCCCCGGCCCTGATCTCAGCGGCATGGGGCATCATCATCCGCCGGGATATCTCCTGGAGTCGGTGCTGAACCCGAATGCGGTAGTGGTCGAAGGCCGCGGCTACTCCGACGCGCGCGGCCGCTCCGTCATGCCCGAGCTCGCGCGCGACCTCACCGTCGCCGAGCTGCTCGACCTCGTCGCGTATCTCCGGGCGCTCTGATAGGCTCGCTGAGGTGAGCGCGCCCGTCTGCGTCTTCGACCTCGATCACACGCTCGTGGACTCGCCGCTGGACCTGCGCGCGGTGGGCCGCGAGATGGAAGCGCTCATCCGCGCCCGCGGCGTGCCCCTGCCCACGCGCGAGCTCCGGTGGTCGGGCGCGGAGCTGCTCGCGGTGGTGCGCCGGGAGGCGCCGACGCTCGAGACCGAGGTGTTGGCCATCCCCGTCGCCCACGAGCGCCGCGCGATGGAGGCGGCCGTTCTCATTCCCTATGCCATCGAGGCGGTGGCCGCCATGAAGGCGCTGGGCTACGCGACCGCCATCTGGACGAACAACGACCGTATCGTCGCGGACTTCGTCCTCGCGCGCTTCGGGCTCCTGCCTCACCTGGATCTCGTGGTGACGCGCGACGACGTCGTGAATCTCAAGCCCGATCCCGACGGCCTCCGTGTGGTGCGCGCGCGCTGGCCCGACGCGTCGCGCATCGTGGTGGTCGGTGACTCCTGGGTGGACGGCGCCGCCGCCCATGCGGGCGGCGTGCCGTTCATCGCGTATCGCGCGGACCATGCGGAGCTCGCCCGCCGGGGCGTGACGGCGACCGCCTCGATCGCGTCTCTCCTCGACCTGCCCGTGGCCCTCGCCTAGCTGCCGCTCGCCACCTGCAGCTGGCCGGCCATGCCGAGCGGCTGATGCAGCTTGCAGTGGAACGCGATCACGCCCGACGCGGGAAACGTCACCGCGAGCTTCATGGTGGACCGGGGCGCCAGGTCCCGGTCGATCCCCAGCTCCGGCACCGTCAGGTTGTGGAGCGTGCCCGATTCGTTCTCCACCTCGAGCGTGACGGTCTGGCCCGGCTTCCCCTTGAGAAACGTCGGCTTGAAGTAGTAGTCATCGGCCTCGAGATGCACGTCGCGGCGTCCCGACACGTCGCGGCTGCCGTGATCGGCGTACGTCACGTTGCCGATCATCACGGTCTTGGCCCCCGCGCGCGGCACCGCGCCGGCCGCCGCGACGGTGACCGCGCCCGGCTGCACCGCGAGCTTGCGCGGCGCATGGCCGGCGGCGATGGTCGCGGTAACCTTGCCGCTCGCCACGTCGATGACCGAGACGTCGTCGGATCCCTCGTTGGACACGAACGCGGTGCGTCCGTCCGTGCTCACCGTCGACCAGTGCGGCTGGGTGCCGACCTTGACCGTGCCGCTCACCGCGGCGCGGCTCGGATCCACGATCGCGAGCTCGCCCGGTCCCTGGCTGACCACGACGCCGCGGCGGCCGTCCGGCGTGAACATCGCCAGGTGGGGCGAGGCGCCCACCGGGATCTGCGCGACCACGCGCTCCGCTGCCACGTCCAGCACCTGGACCGCGTCGACGCCAGCCACGGTGAAGAACACGCGGGCGCCGTCGGGGCTCGCATCGACCGCGCGCGGCGTGTGGTCCAGCGGAAGCCGAGCGATCTCGCGGCCCGCGGCGAGGTCGAGCGTCACCAGGGCGGTGGCGCCCTGCGGCTGCGACGCCACGTACGCGCGGCGGCCGTCCGGGCTCAGCGCGGCATTGTGCGGCCGTGCCACCGGGACCCGTGTGGTGATCCGGTCCGAAGCGGTGTCCACCGCCACCGCCTCGTTGGCGCCGTAGACGGAGACGAGCACGGTGCGGCCGTCGCGCGAGATGGCGAGCCCGTGGGGATTCGCTCCGACCTCGATGCTGCCGGCGACGCGATCGCTGGCGGTGTCGATCACGCTGACCGTCGAGGCGCCGTCGCTGGACACGTACACCTTCCGGCCGTCCGGCGTGATCACGAGGCCGTGCGGCCCCTTGGGCACCGGGATCGTCGCCACCCGGCGGCCCTGCGCGGGATCGATCACCGCGACCGCGTCGTCCTTGAAGAGCCCGACGTACACCTTCGGCGCGGGCGCGGGGGCGGCCGCGGGCCCACTCGTCGCGCCGAGCCAGAGCCCCGTGCCCACCATCGCCAGCCACATCGTCAGACCTGCCAGCCATATCCTCATGTCGGTCCTCCTGGTGAAGAGTTGCTGTCGCCGTGAAACCCCTTCACCGTCGCCAACGCGCGGGGCGCCACTCGGTTCCACGACGGACGCGGAACGGGGGAGGGAACCAATCGACGCCTCGCGCGTTGCGGGAGACGAAGGCTGACACGCAATCGCGCACCTTGACGGATATGGCTATGGTGACAGCATGGGGGATGGGCGAACGAGCGGGCGCGCGGAAATCGCTGCACACGCGCTCGCATACGCCGACACCCTCTACAACCTCGCCCGCTACCTCACCGGCGGCGCGGCGGACGCCGAGGACCTGGTGCAGGAGACCTATGCCCGCGCCTTCGGGGCGGCTGACCAGTACACGCCGGGCACGAACCTCAAGGCCTGGCTGTTCCGCATCCTCCGGAACGCGTTCCTGTCGCAGTACCGCCGCCAGCGCGGCAGCCCCGTGGTGGGCACGCTCGACACCGTCGATCCCCGCATGTCGGAGGCGCCGGCGACGGAATGGCTGCGCGACGACCTCGAGCTCGACCGACTGCGTAAGGTCGTGGCGGGCGAGATCGAGCAGGCCTTGCTGACCCTGACGGAGGAAGGCCGCTCCGTGATCCTCCTCGATCTCGAGGGCCTCTCCGAGCGCGAGATCGCGGACGTGATGGCCTGCGCGGTGGGCACGGTGAAGTCGCGGCTCTCGCGCGCCCGCGCGGCGCTGCGCCAGCGGCTCCAGGACTATGCGCACTAGCCCGCCCATTGACTGCACCGCCGCGCGCCCGCTGCTCCTCGACTATCAGCGCGGCCGGCTCACCGGCCCGCTCCACGGCGAGGTGCACGCCCATCTGGACGGCTGCGCGGCCTGCGCGCGAGAGGAGCTGGCCGAGCGCGCGCTGACCGAGGCGCTGGAGCGCCGGCTCCCGCAGCACGCCGCGCCCGTCGGGCTCAAACGCCGGCTGGCCGCATCGCATCTTGCGTCGGCGGGGCCGACGGTGACGCGCCCGAGCCCATGGCGCCGCGCCTGGATCCCCGCGCTCGCGGCGGCGGTGCTCCTCGTGGTGGTGGCCCTGCCGCGTCTGGCGGAGCTGCCCGGGACGGGGCGCGGGAGCGAGGGCCGTGTGGCGGCGGAGGCGGTGAACGATCATCTTCGCCTCCTCGAGCGCGGCGTGTCCGTGGCGAGCGGCGGGATCCATCAGGTCAAGCCGTGGTTCGCGGGCAAGCTCGACTTCGCCCCGGTGGTCGACTTCGCGGGCGACGCCGAGTTCCCGCTCGAGGGCGGCGCCGTCGAGTACTTCCTCGACCGCAAGGCGGCCGCCTTCGTGTACGGGCGCCGCCTCCACCACATCACGCTCTTCGTGGTGCGCGCGGAGGGGCTTCGCTGGCCCGCCGCTCCCGAGGCCGCGAGCCGCCGCGGGTTCAACACGCTCACGTGGCGGCAGGGCGAGCTGGGCTACGTCCTCGTCTCCGACGTCGACGCCCACGATCTGACCGAGCTGGCGGCGCGGCTCGGTTCGGGGGGACCGGCGGGGGGCGTTCAGAATTAGCCTTGACGACCGACTCGACTTAGCCTAGCCTTACTCTCGGACGCCGGGCCACCGCTGAGGCCGGGCCTCCCGAGAGGAGCGGGCGCTGCGGACAGCCCTCGGCACGGAGCACGGGACGGGTGCGCCGTCCTCGCTCGAAGATCCCGCCGCTCGCATCCTTCTCCAGCGCGCCCAGGGCGCCTTCCAGAAGTGGCCCGAGGACTTCCCCGGCTTTCGCGCCCGGCTCGTGGTGACGCTCGATGGGCGCGAGCGCGCGGGCGCCGCCCTCGTCGGCCGGCGGGGCGAAGTCGAGGTGGAGCTCGCCGACGACGCCGCGCGGGACTGGGCGAACGCGGTGCTCGCGGAGATCGTCGCCGAGCGGGTGCCCCGCTTCTTCAAGGACGGTGACGGTCGCTTCCCGATCGCTTTCGAGGCGCCCGACACCGCCGCCGGCGACCGCGAGGGCCCGCGCCTTGTCGTGCACCGCGGGGTCCACGGGCTATCCCCCATCCGCTACGAGATCGACGAGCGCGCGCGCCTTCGCGCGTGCGAGCGCATCGAGCGCGGCGAGCGGCGCGTGGAGACCTACGAGAGCTACTGTCGCGCCACCCCGGGCCGGGTCCTCCCCGCCCGGCGCTCCACCGTGGTCTACGCCGCGGACGGCCTCGTCCGCACCGAGCTGGTCGAGGACAGGCATCTGCGTGTGAGCCACACGTGGCTGCCCGCGGCGCGCTGGATGCAGATCAGCCGGCTCGACACCACCGCCGTTCGCGAAGCCCGGTTCGACGCGCACACCCTCTTTAGGTAGAATCCCCCCGGGCGCCCCGCGGGCGCAGGGGAGGCGACATGCAGGGTGATCCGCGCATCATCGATCTGCTCAATCAAGTGCTTCGCAAGGAGCTGACCGGCATCAACCAGTACTTCATCCATTCGCGGATGTGCAAGAACTGGGGTTATGCCGTCCTCGCCAAGCACGCGTACGACGAGTCCATCGACGAGATGAAGCACGCCGACAAGATCATCGAGCGCGTGCTCTTTCTCGACGGCGTGCCCAACCTCTCCGACTACGACCGCATCCTCATCGGCGCCGACGTGCGGCAGCAGCTCGCGAACGACTTGAGCCTGGAGATGGCTGCCCTGCAGGTCCTCCGCCCTGGCGTGCAGCTCTGTCTCGAGGTCGGTGATCACGCCTCTCGCGAGCTGCTCGAGCACATCGTGGAAGACGAGGAGCGCCACGTGGACTGGATCGAGGCCCAGCTGCACAAGATCCAGGAGGTCGGCTACCAGGGATACCTCGCCCAGCAGATCTACGAGCGCAGCTAGCCGCCGCTTGCCGGATGCCGCCCGCGGGGCGAGACTGTGTCCCAGTCTCGATCACCTCCAGGGAGGATCTATGCGCGGACTTCCGATCGGCGTGATCTCGGGCGGCCTGGCCGGCCTCGCGGTGGCGGCGGTGCTGCTCGGCGCGGGCTTCGGCCTGGGCTGGGGCGTAGCGCTCGCTCAGCACGTCCACTCACATACGCACGCGCAGGCGGCCGCGCCCGCCTGGCTGATGGCGCTCAAGCCGGAGGCGCGCATGCCCGCCATCCAGCGTCAGCTCCGGGGCTTCGAGACCACGATGGCCGAGGTCGCCTACCGCTACGGCGAGCTCTACTTCGGCGCCACCGGGGGCAACTGGGACTACGCGGCCCACATGGCGATGACCCTCGAGCAGGCGCTGCGCCTCGGGCTCGAGCGCGAGCCCGCCCGGCGCGCCAACGGCGAGAGTCTCTTTCTCAAGACGGCGTGGCCGCCCTTGCTCGACGCCATCGGCAAGAAGGATCCCGCCCTCTTCAAGGAGCGCTTCGAGACGCTTCGCGCCGCCTGCACGTCCTGCCACGCCGCCGAGCAGCACGCGTTCATTCGCATCGGCCTGCCCACGGTGAAGCGGAACCCGGTCGAGTAGCCGCGCGCATGGACGATCTCTTCGACACGCCGGCGCCCAAGGCCGCGGGGCGCGCCCCCTCCGACGCACGAGCCGTCCCGGGTTCCGAGGGCGCCGCGCCCGCGCCCCTCGCCGATCGGATGCGCCCGCGCACCCTCGACGAGGTAGTGGGCCAGGCCCATCTCATCGGGCCCGGCAAGGTGCTTCGCCGCGCGTTCGAAGAGGACACGCTCCACTCGATGATCCTGTGGGGCCCGCCGGGAACGGGGAAGACCACGCTGGCGCTCCTGCTCGCGCAGATCGCGGGCGCGCGCTTCGTCACGTTCTCCGCGGTGCTGTCCGGACTCAAGGAAATCCGTGCGGTCATGGCGGAGGCCGAGGCGGACCGCGCGCGGCGCGGCCGGCGCACCATCCTCTTCGTGGACGAGATCCACCGCTTCAACAAGGCCCAGCAAGACGCCTTCCTCCCCTACGTGGAGCGGGGCGACATCGTGCTCGTGGGCGCGACCACCGAAAATCCCTCGTTCGAGGTCAATGCCGCGCTGCTCTCGCGCTGTCGCGTCTACGTGCTGCAGCCGCTCGGCGAGGACGACCTCGTCGGCATCCTTGCCCGGGCCCTCGCCGACCCCGAGCGCGGGCTCGGGGGCAGCGGCGTCACCGCCGACGAGGACGCCCTGCGGATCATCACGCGGCTCGCCAGCGGGGACGCGCGGAGCGCGCTCAACATTCTCGAGCTCGCGGTGGCCCTCGAGGCCGCGCGGGGGGACGGCCGCCGCCACGTGACCGAGGGGGCGATCCGTGAGGCGGTGCAGAAGAAGGCCCTCCTCTACGACAAGTCCGGCGAGGAGCACTACAACCTCATCTCCGCGCTCCACAAATCCCTGCGCGACTCGGATCCGGACGGCGCGCTCTACTGGCTGGGGCGCATGCTCGACGCCGGCGAGGACCCGCTCTACGTGGCGCGGCGCCTCGTGCGCTTCGCCTCCGAGGACGTGGGCAACGCCGACCCCGCCGCGCTGCGCCTCACCCTCGACGCGAAGGAGGCGTATCACTTCCTCGGCACGCCGGAGGGGGAGCTGGCGCTCGCGCAGGCGACGGTCTACCTCGCGCTCGCCCCCAAGTCCAACGCGGTCTACGCCGCGTGGAATGCCGTGCGCGAGGACATTCGCGAAGAGCCCGCGGAGCCGGTGCCCCTGCACCTCCGCAATGCGCCAACGGGACTCATGGCCAATCTGGGCTACGGGCGCGGCTATCAGTACGCCCATGACGCCCCCGATGCGGTGGTGGACCAGGAGCACCTGCCGGGCGGCCTCCGGGGCCGCGTGTACTACCGCCCTACCGAGCGAGGGCTCGAGAAGGACCTGGGCGAGCGCCTCCGCCGGTGGCGAGAGCAGCGCGCGACCCGTACGCGTAGCAAATCCGCGGATTAACGGGCATTCTCTGATACAACCGAAGTCATGGCCGGCAAGGGCAAGCTCCGGATCGGAGTGGTGTTCGGCGGGCGCTCGGGCGAGCACGAGGTGTCGCTGGCGAGCGCCGCCTCGGTGATCGCCGCCATCGATCGCTCGCGCTTCGACGTGGTGCCGATCGGGATCAGCCGTGAGGGTCGCTGGCTGGTCGGGGGCGACCCCATGCGCGCGCTCACCGACGCTGCCGCGCAGCGCGCCCTCATCGAGGGCGGCGCGGAGTCCGACGTCAAGCGCGGGCTGGCCGCGCGGGCCTCCAGCGCGGCCGGCAGTGCCTCGCTGATGCGCGCGCAGTCGTCGGAAGGGCTCCCAGCGGGTCTTCGCCAGGACCTCGACGTGGTCATGATCATGCTCCACGGGCCGCGCGGCGAGGACGGCACCATCCAGGGCCTGTTCGAGCTGGCGGAGATCCCGTACGTGGGCGCCGGCGTGCTCGGCTCGGCCATCGGGATGGACAAGGTGGCGATGAAGGACATGTTCCGCGCCCACGGGCTCCCGATGGTGGAGTACCTGGCGGTGTCGCGGCACGACCTCGAGCGCCGGCCGGAGACGGTCGAGGCGGAGATCGCGCAACGCATCGGCTTCCCGTGCTTCGTCAAGCCCGCCAACCTGGGCTCGAGCGTCGGCATCAGCAAGGTCAAGGCCCCCGAGGCCCTCGCCGCCGCCCTCGCCGAGGCGGCGCGCCACGACCGGCGCCTGGTGGTCGAGCGCGGCATCGTAGCGCGCGAAGTGGAAGTCGCCGTGCTCGGCAACGACGCGCCCGAGGCCTCCCTGCCCGGCGAGGTGCGCTACGCCGGCGAGTGGTACGACTACGAGACGAAGTACGCCGAGGGCCAGACCACCTTCCAGATCCCCGCGCCGCTGTCGTCGGAGACCACCGCGCGCGTCCGGGCCATCGCCGTCCAGGCCTTCAAGGCCATCGACGCGGCGGGCATGGCGCGGGTGGATTTCTTCATCGAGGGCGAGGACCGGGTGCTCGTGAACGAAATCAACACGATTCCCGGCTTCACGGCGACCAGCGCCTATCCGCGGCTCTGGGAGGCCACGGGCGTGCCCTATCCCACGCTCATCGCGCGGCTGATCGAGCTGGCTCTCGAGCGGCGCTGAGCCCGGCCCTCCGCCGGCATGCCCTTCACCCTGGCGCACCCGGCCGCCGTGGTGCCCTTCGCGAAGCTGCTGGGCAAGCACGTGGCCTTCTCCGCGCTCGTCATCGGGAGCATGACCCCGGACTTTGCCTACCTGGTCCCGGGCTTGACCCGGCGCCCGAGCCACAGTCTCGGCGGGCTCTTCTGGTTCTGCCTGCCGATGGGTCTGACCGTTTACCTCGTCTTTCACCTCCTTCTCAAGCGGCCGCTCGCCGCCGCCCTCCCGCGGAGCCTCCGCGAGGCGGTGACGCCGGTGGTCGCCCGCACGCCGGGACTGCCGCCCGCTCGCTGGCTCACCGTCGTCCTGTGCCTGCTGCTGGGCGCGCTCACCCACATCACATGGGATCTCTTCACTCACCCGGGCCCGATCGTGAGGGCGTTTCCGGTGCTGGCCGAGAATCTGGCCACGCTGGGCTGGTATCGGGTCTACGTGTACAAGGTGCTCCAGCACGGCAGCACACTTCTGGGGCTCGCGCTGCTGGCGCGCTGGACCCGCGCGTGGGTGCACGAAGCATCCGTGCGCCCCGGCGTATGATGCGGACGGCATGCGGATCGTGATCGCGGGCGGCGGCACCGGCGGGCACACGAGCGCGGGCCTCGCGGTGGCGGCGGCGCTGCGGCGCCGGGGCGGGGTCGAGGTGCACTGGATCGGGAGCCGGACCGGGGTCGAGGCCCGACGCGCGCCCGAGGCCGGGCTGGCGTTTCACGCGATTCCCACCGGCAAGCTCCGCCGCTACTGGGATTGGCAGAATGTGCCGGACCTCGGCGTGCGGGTGCCCGCGGGATTCGCGCGGTCGTGGCGGCTCCTGCGTCGGCTCGCGCCGCAGCTCGTCTTCGCCACCGGGGGGTTCGTGGCGCTGCCACCGGCGCTGGCTGCGCGCGCGCTCCGCATCCCCGTGGTCGTGCACGAGCAGACCGCGGTGCCCGGCCTCGCCAACCGCATCGCCGGCCGCTTCGCGCGGCGCATCGCGCTCACGTTTCCGATGACGGGACGCGAGTTCCGGCCCGACCGCGTGGTGCTCACCGGCAATCCCCTTCGCCCCGAGCTGGCGGGCGGCTCGCGCGAGGCGGGCTGCCGCCTCTTCGGCTTCGACCCGGCCGGGGCTGTGGTCTACGTCACGGGCGGCTCCCAGGGCTCCCACAAGATCAACCGGACGATCGGCGCGATCCTGCCCGCCCTGCTGGAGCAGGCGCAGCTCGTCCACCAGTGCGGCGACCAGCCCACCACCGGCGACCGGGCATGGCTGGAGGGCGAAGCGGCAAAGCTCCCCGACCGCCTCCGCGCGCGCTACGCGCTACGCCCGTACGTGGGCCCCGAGCTACGGGACATCTTCGCGGCCGCCGATCTGGTCATCGGCCGCAGCGGCGCCGGCACCGTGAACGAGTGCTGCCAGCTGGGGCGCGCGGCGCTCTACATTCCCCTGCCCGGCACCAGCGGGGACGAGCAGACGGCCAATGCCCGCCTCGTGGAGGCTGCCGGAGGGGGCGTGCTGCTCCCGCAGGTCTCCCTGACGCCAGAGAGGCTCCTGGAGATCGCCAGGCGCCTCCTGACCGATCGACCGGCCCTGGCGCAGATGGGGGAGCGAGCCCGCGCGCTCGCCGTGCCCGACGCGGCGGAGCGCCTCGCCCAGCTCATCCTGGACGCCGCGAAGGCCTGAGTCACGGGATGCTGGCCGCCCTCGTCCTGCAGGCCACCCTCACCATCGGCGTCGCCGGGCCGGCCACCGCGCCCGAGTACCTGCCGGTGCGCCTGGCCGAGGCCGGCCCGACGGCCGACGGCGCGCCGCGGCCCCTCGCGCTCCGATCGTTCCGCAGCACCGTGGACGCGGCGGAGGCGCTCGCGGCGGGGCGCGTGGACCTGGTCGCCACGTCCCTGGACGCCGCGCTTCGGGTGGGTCACGCGCACGGGGCACCGCCACGACTCCTCTTCGGCCTCACGGCGGCGCCGCCCGTCGCCCTCCTCACGCCGGCCGGCAAGCAAGATCAGGTGCGGGCGCCCGCCGACCTCGCCGGCAAGACCGTGGGGATCACTGCGCCGGGCACGGCGGAAGCGGAGGCGCTCACCGCGCTCCTCACCCGCGCCGGGGTGCGACCTGAGCGGGTCCGGATCACGAGCTTCGGCGAGCGCCTCCTCGCCCGGGCCGTTGCGGCGGGCGAGATCGACGCGGCGATCATCGGGGATCCGTGGGCGACCCGCCTCGTCGCAGAGGGCGAAGCGGTCATCGTGGCCGACCTGCGCCGACCCGACGAGGCGGCCCGGTGGCTCGGCAAGGAGAGTGTGCACGCGGGCGTGTTCGTGGCGGCGACGAGCCGACTCGACGCGGCGGCGCTGATCCCGGTGGCGCGCGCGCTGCTCGTCGCCCAGCGGCGCGTTCGCAGCGCCCCGGCCGACGAGCTGGCCGCGAGCCTCGCCGGCTCGGTGGTGGGCGACCCGGAGGACTTCGCGCTGAGGGTGGAGGGCGCGCGGGCGCTCTTCCTGGACGATGGTCTCGTTAGCCCGGAGGCGCTGGAGGCGGGCATCGACCTCATCCAGGCCCGGGCCCGCCTACCCGCCGTGGTGAAGCTGCCGAGGCTCGACCGCTTGCTCTTCCTCGAGCCCCTGCGCCGGGCTCAGGAGACGCTGGGCCGCGGGGCCGGACTCTCGAGCCCCCAGCGCGCCAGGAGCCGGCGCGTGGCCTCCACGGGCAGCCCGACGACGTTGGTGAAGCAGCCCTCCACCTCCCGCACCAGCCGGCCGCCCTCGCCCTGCACGGCGTAGCCTCCCGCCTTGTCGAAGGGCTCGCCGGTGGCGACGTACGCCTCGATCTCCGCCGCCGAGTAGTCGCCCATCCGGACGCGGGAGGTCACGGCGTCCGTCTCCTCGCCGCCGGTGGCGGCATCGACCACCGCGAGCCCGGTGATGACGTCGTGGACGCGCCCGCGGAGCATCTGGAGCATCTCGACGGCGTGCGCGGCGTCCCGGGGCTTGCCGAGCAGGCGGCCGTCCAGCACGACCTCGGTGTCGGCCCCGAGGACCAGCGCCGCGGCGGGCGCGACCTCGAGCGCGACCACGCGAGCCTTGGCGAGCGCCAGGGCCGTCACCGCGCCCTCGGGCGGGCCCGACAGCACCGGCTCCGGGATATGGCTGGGCGTGACGGTGAATGGAAGGCCGAGGCGGGCGAGGAGCTCCCGGCGTCGAGGAGAGGCGGAAGCCAGGATCAGCGTGTGCGGCTCAGCTGACGATCAGCGGGTTGGCGTCGGTGATGACCCGGTCGTTCCGCTCGACCGCCTGGCTCAGGAACTTGGGCAGGTTGAAGGAATGCAGGTGCGCGGCCCCGTCCCAGTACCCGAGCTCGTCGGGATTGAGCCGGGCGGCGATCAGTCGATCGATCTCCTCCGCAGACTGCCGGCGGGGATCGGTGCCCTTGGAAGCCAGCATGAAGCCCCAGGGCGTGCCGAAGCAGGAGATGAAGCCCTGGTACGGCGCCACCACCGGGAAGACCTCCCGGAGCGTCCGGCTGACCGCGCCGTAGAAGTGCAGCTCGTTGATCTTGGTCATGCCCGCCTGCATGGTCATGACGCCCTGATCGGTCAGCCGGTCGCGGATCAGGCCGTAGAACTCCTTGGTGAAGAGGAGGCAGGCCGGGCCCTCCTCGAGGGGCTCCACGAGGTCCACCACGATCAGGTCGAAGCGCTCGGAGGTGTTCTCGAGATAGGCGCGGGCGTCCTCGTTGAGCACCCGGGTCCGGGGATCCTCGAAGGCGCCCTGATGCATCTCGGGCAGATGCTTCTTGCACTCCTCGACCACCTCGGCGTCGATGTCGACCATGAGGCAGTCCGTGATGGAGCGGTGCCGAAGGATCTCTCTGACCGTGGCGCCCTCCCCTCCGCCGATGACCATGGCCCGCTTGGGGCTCGGATGCGCGAGCAGCCCGGGGTGGACGAGGAGCTCGTGGTACATGAAGTCGTCGGCCTGGCTCGACTGGATGCGGCCGTCCAGGACGAGCACCTTGCCGTAGGACAAGGTCTCGAGGATCTCCATGAACTGGAACTTCGTCTGGCGCGCGGTGATGGTCCGCGCGATCGCGTGGAGGTGCCCCTCGACCTCGGTCGTGGTCTCGAAGAACCACTTGTACTGCGGGGAGAAGCTCATCCGGAGACGGCGACGGGCTTGTGCGGCAGTGGGCCTCCCCGGCCCATGAAGATGCCCCGCTGGAGCTCGACCACCGACGCCCGGGAGGCGCCGAGCTGCTCCACGAGGTAGTCGGCGGCCACCTGGGGCTGCAGGACGTCACCGCAGGAGAAGACGTCCACGGCTGCGTAGCGATACTCCGGCCAGGTGTGGATAGCCAGATGCGACTCGGCGATGACGACGACACCGCTGATCCCGAAGGGATTGAACTCGTGGAAGACGACATCCACGATGGTGGCCTGCGCGCGCTTGGCGGCCTCCACCATCGACGTCTTCACGGTCTCGAGGCTGTTGATGGCCTCAGCGTCGCAGTCGAACAGTTCGAGCAGCAGGTGACGCCCCAGTGCGTGCACTCGATCTTTCCTCCCTTCGTCGTCTCAGTCGGAAAAATTTCCGACAGAATCTCGCTCAATGTATGGCCAGCAAAAGTTCATTGCAAGGAAAAAATGGAGTTTTTTTGCCGAACGAGGCGGCGCGGCGCCGCCGTGCGGGCGCAGAAAACTGCGGCGGCGGCGCTGTCGCGCGGTGGGAGAAGACGCAAGCGGCGGTAGAGCGCCGCCGTCGCGTACCAGACTGCTGGCACCGAAGCGCCGTTATCGGGTAGCATGCGGGGCGTGCGCGACGACCTTCTCACCTTCGAGCACGCGAAGCGGCTCGCCAGGCGCCACGGGACGCCGCTCCTGGCGCTCTCGCGCGCTGTCCTCCGGGAGAACTTCGAGTCGCTGCAGAAGAGTCTGCCCAACGTCACCCTCTACTACGCCATCAAGGCCAACCCCCACCGCGAGGTGCTCCGGCTCCTCCGCGCCGCGGGGAGCCACTTCGACGTCTCCTCCATGGAGGAGATCCGGCTGGCCCGGCGGGCCGGCGCCGGCCCCGAGGACCTCCTCTATACCAAGCCCTTCAACAAGCCCGAGGAGCTCCGGTTCGCCCACGAGGCCGGGCTCGCCTGGTTCGTGGTGGAGAACGAGGGCGAGGTGGCGAAGCTGGCCGCCCATGCCCCCGGCGCCAACGTCCTCGTCCGGCTCCGCGTCTCCAACAAGGACGCGGTGGTGGACCTCTCCTACAAGTTCGGGGCGCAGGCCGACGACGTCCTCCGGCTGTTCCAGACCGCCCGCCGGCTGAGGCTCAAGCCCCGGGGCCTGTCCTTCCACGTGGGCTCCCAGTGCACGAACCCGTTCGCGTACGTGGACGCCCTCGCGAGCTGCCGCCAGCTCTTCAACCTGGCCGCCTCCAAGCGCATCATCCTCGACACCCTCGATATCGGCGGGGGCTTCCCCGTCTCCTACGTCGAGAGCGTCATGCCGATCGAGCGCTTCTGCGAGCCCATCGCGGAGGGCATCGAGAAGTACTTCGACCAGACGCGGGTGATCGCCGAGCCCGGACGGTTCCTCGTGGCCAACGCGGTGTGGCTCATCGCCCAGGTCATCGGGCGGGCCAAGCGGGGCGGCGTGCCCTGGTACTACATCGACGACGGGCTCTACGGGAGCTTCTCCGGGAAGCTCTTCGACCACTGCGAGTACGTCATCCAGTCGGAGCGGGACGGGGAGCGGGAGCTGTGCGTGATCGCCGGCCCGACCTGCGACTCCTTCGACGTCCTCTACACCGACCGGGCCCTGCCGCCCGCCGAGATCGGTGACCTGCTGATCGTGCCCGGCATGGGCGCCTACACGAACGCGAGCGCCAGCACGTTCAACGGCTTCCCCCTGGCCCGTCTGGTCGCGTTCTAGCCCGGCGCGCCCCCGCAAGGAGATTTCATGGCCCCCAGCCCCGCCGAGCGCATCAGCGAAAGCTCGATGACGGATCTGTGGAACGTCTGGTTCAGCGAGCTGCATCGCCGCCGCGCCGGGCTCACGATCAAGATCAAGCAGCTCCTCTACAGCGGAAAAAGCCCGTATCAACGCATCGACGTGCTGGACTCCTACGAGTTCGGCCGCATCCTCGTCCTCTACGGCTCGATCATGGTCACCGAGAAGGACGAGTTCGTGTACCACGAGATGCTCTCCCACGTGCCCCTCTTCGCCCATCCCAACCCCAAGCGTGTGCTCATTATCGGCGGAGGGGACGGCGGGACCCTCCGGGAGGTCATGCGGCACAAGGGCGTCAAGGCCACCATGGTGGAGATCGACGAGATGGTGGTGCAGACTTCCCAGAAGTACTTGCCGTCCATCGGCACCGCCTTCAAGAACCCCCGCGCCCAGGTGCTCTTCGAGGACGGCGAGCGCTTCATGGCCACCACCAAGGAGAAGTTCGACGTCATTCTCGTGGACGCCTCCGATCCGGTGGGCCCGGCGGAGGTGCTGTTCCAGAAGCCCTTCCACAAGAACGTGGCGCGCTGCCTCAACCCCGGCGGGATCTTCGTGACGCAGTCCGAGTCTCCGTTCTTCCATCAGAAGACGGTGAACGGCATTCAACGCAATCTTCGGGAGATCTTCCCGGTGGTGCGGCTCTACACCGCCAACATCCCCACCTATCCCAGCGGCTTCTGGAGCTTCTCCCTCTGCTCGGACAAGGTGGATCCGGTGGCGCACTTCAAGGAGAGCCGCGTGAAGAAGGCCAATCTCAAGTTCAAGTACTACAACGCCGCGCTCCACCGGGCCTGCTTCGCCCTGCCCTCGTTCATGCTGGAAGGGGGCGAGGACCTCGGGCTGTGAGCGACGCCGCCCGGGCCCAGCGGGGCCAGTACTCGGCGCCCCGCTACTACGAGATCGCCTTCGACATGAACCGGAAGCAAGAGGTGGACTTCCTCGTCCACGCCTTCCGGACCTACGCCCGGCGGCCCATTCGCACCGTGCTGGACATCGCCTGCGGCACCGGGCCCCATCTCATCCGCCTCGCCGAGCGCGGCTACCGGATGAGCGGGCTCGATCTCTCCCCGGAGAACATCGCCTTTCTGGGGGAGCGGGCGACGGCCAAGGGCTTCGACGTGGGCCTCCACGTGGGCGACATGACGCGCTTTCGCCTGCCGCGGCCGGTGGACGCGGCGATCTGCATGCAGGACTCCCAGGGCCATCTCCTGACCAATGAGGCCATCCTCGCGCATCTCCGGAGCACCGCCCGCGCGGTCAGAAAGGGCGGGCTGTACGTCTTCGACCGCTACATGTGCTCGTCCTGGACCGATCCGGCCCGCCGCTGGTCCTGGACACGGCGCCGGGGCCGGGCGACCGTGCACGCGACCTTCGAGGCCCTCCGGGACCTCGACCCGGTCACCCAGGTCTTCTACGAGCACATGGAGCTGGAGGCCCAGGAGAACGGCCGGCGCCACGTCTACCGCCAGCGCCACGCCTCCCGGATGGTCTTCCCGCAGGAGCTTCGGACGCTGGTGGAATTGGCCGGGGGCTTCGATCTCGTGGAATGGTTCTACGGCTTCAAGCCGCGCCTCAAGCTCGACCGCGCCCACCACCCGCTCCTCATGGTGGTCGTGCTGCGGAAGAAGTAGGCCCACGGCCCAGCTCGTCCTCAAGCGGGGCGGCGATCGCCGGCTCCGCGCCGGCCATCCCTGGGTCTACCGCGGCGAGGTCGCGGACATTCGCGGCGCATGGACGCCCGGCGACATCGTGGACGTGCTCGACGCCGCAGGGCATCCGGTGGGCCGCGGCTACTACAACCCGCGCCCCGGCATCGTGTGCCGCCTGCTCGCCGGTCCCGGTGAGCCCGTCGACGGCGCCCTGATCCGGCGCCGGCTGGCGGCGGCGCTCGACTACCGCCGGGTCGCCGGGCTCGTGCCCGACGAGCACGGGGCGTATCGGCTCTGCTGGAGCGAGGCCGACGGCCTACCCGGCCTCGTCGTCGATCGCTACGGGTCGGTCACCGTGATGCAGTGCCTGACGCTCGGCATGGCCCGCCTGGCCGACCCCGTCACCGAGGCGCTCGCCGCGCGCTTCCAGGGGCAGCGGATCTATCGCCTCGACGACCCCGGCGCCGCCCGCGTGGAGGGCTTCGAGCCCCGGCGCGGCTGGGCTCCGGCCGGCGAGGACGCGGCGATGACCGTGCCGGTGACGGAGGGCGACTGCGTCCTCACCGTCCACGTGGGCGCCGGGCACAAGACCGGCCTCTACCTCGACCAGCGCGAGAACCATCGCCTGGTCGCCGGGTACGCCGCGGGTCGCCGCATGCTGGACGCGTTCGCCTACACCGGCGCCTTCGCGTGCCACGCGCTGCGCGCCGGCGCGCGCGAGGCCCTGCTCATCGAATCGTCCGCCGACGCCGTCGGGGGCGCCCGGGAGAATCTCGCCGCCAATGGGGTCGCGGCGCAGGCGGCGATTCGCGAGGCCAATGCCTTCGACGAGCTGCGCACGCTGGCGGCCGGGCACGAGCGCTTCGGGCTCGTCGTCCTCGATCCCCCGCCGTTCACGCGGCGGAAGGACGCCGTGGACGCGGCGGCCCGCGGCTACAAGGAGATCAATCTCCGGGGGCTGCGCCTGCTCGAGCCGGGCGGGATCCTCGCCACGTTCTCGTGCTCCCACCACGTGACGCCGGAGATGTTCGAGGGGGTGTGCCGGGCTGCCGCGGGAGACGCGGGCGTCACCGTCCGGGTTCTCGCCACGCTCGGGCAGAGCCGGGACCACCCGGTGCTCCTGACCGTGCCCGAGACGCGCTATCTGACGGGGCTGCTGCTCCAGCGGGTCTGAGCGGGCGGCTCAGCCCAGACCAACCGAACGGCGCGCCGTGACGATCTGCGCCTCGAGGTGGCGGTGCACCGCATCGCTGAAGTCGCCGAGGTCGCGCGCAAAGCGAATCAGCATGCGGAGGTGATTGAGGGCGCGGATCACTTCGGCCTTCTCTCCCGACACGCCTTTCTGCACGGCGGTCAGCGCGGCGGCCTCCAGCGCGGGCGCCAGCGTGGTGCGCGCCTCCGAGGACATCGCGCGGGTGGCCTTGAACACTTCGATGGCGAGGTCGTAGAGCAGGCCATGCTGCGAGGGCTCGGCGGGGGGCGTGGGGCGCGGCCCCGAGTCCGCGCGCGCGTCCGGCGTCGCGACGGCGGTGAGCATCTTGTGGACGGCGCGGTCGAGATAGTCGAAGTCGAAGGGCTTGAGGACGTAGTCGAAGGCGCCGAGCTGCAGCGTCTCCTTGGCCGCGTCGCTGTCGGTATTGCCGCTCATCATGAGCACGCCCACGCGGGAATTGGCGTCCCGGATGCGCCGGAGGACGGTGATGCCGTCCATGTCGGGCATGCGGACGTCGAGGAGTACCACGTCGGGCTGGAACTTCTCGAGCTTGGACAGCCCTTCCAGGCCTCCCAGGGCGCAGATGACCTCGTAGCCCTTGGGCGTGAAGAACTCGGAGAGGATCTCGCCGACGGGCGGCTCGTCGTCCACTACGAGGATCTTCCCCTTCCCGGCCATCGTGCGCGGTGCTCCGAGGCTAGCCGCGCGCCACGCGCTCGACCCACCCGGGCACGAGCGCCAGGGCCGCGTCGAGCTTTGACGGATCCTTGCCGCCGGCCTGGGCCAGATCGGGCCGGCCGCCCCCACCGCCGCCCACTTGCTTGGCGATTTCCTGGATGAGCTTGCCCGCGGGATACTTCGCGGAGAGCTCCTTGGACACCGCGGCGATCAAGTTGACCTTGCCGTCGACCGCGCTGCCGAGGCAGATGATGCCCGGCCCCATCCGGTCGCGAAGCATGTCCACCACCGAGCGGAGCCCGTCCGGGTCGAGGCCGTCGAGCCGCGCGGCGAGCACCGCCACCCCCGCCACCTGCTTGGCGGCGGACACCAGCTCCTCGGCCCGGCTCTTCGCCAGGCGCGCCTCGAGCTGGGCGAGCTGCCGCTCGAGCTGCTTCTGCTCGTCGAGGAGCTTCTGCAGGCGCCGGGGCAGCTCGAGTGGCGGGATCTTGAGGAGCCCGGCCGACTCGCGCAGCGCCGCCTCTTCCTCCACGACGTGGCGGAGCGCGGCATCGCCCGTGACCGCCTCGATGCGCCGGACGCCCGAGGCCACCGCGCCCTCCGAGAGCACCTTGAAGAGACCGATCTGCCCGGTGGCGTCCAGATGCGTGCCGCCGCAGAGCTCGGTGGAGACGTCGCCGATCCGGATCACCCGCACCCGGTCGCCGTACTTCTCGCCGAACAGCGCCATCGCGCCGCTCTTGAGCGCGGCCTGCAGATCCATCTCCGCCGGCGAGACCACGATGTTGGCCTGCACCTGCTCGTTGACCAGCGATTCGATCCGCTCCAGCTCCGGATCGCGGATCCCCGCCGAATGCGAGAAGTCGAAGCGCAGGCGATCCGGGGCCACGAGCGAGCCCGCCTGCATCACGTGGGTCCCCAGCACCGAGCGCAGGGCCGAGTGGAGCAGGTGGGTCCCGGTATGATGCTGCCGGAGGCCCAGCCGACGCGCCGGGTCCACCGACACCGCGACCTCCTCGCCCTCCCGCAGCCGCCCGCGCGTCACCCTCACCTTGTGCACGATGAGCTGCCCGCCGCGGTAGTAGGTGTCGAGGATTTCCCCCTCGCCCTCGCGCCCGACCATCGACCCCGTGTCGCCGATCTGCCCCCCGGACTCGGCGTACGCCGGCGTGCGATCCAGGACGATCTCCACCGTCTCCCCCGGCCCCGCCTCCGGCCGCCGCCGCGACCCGTCCACCATCGCGAGCACCCGGGCAGGCGCGGTGAGCGCCCCGTAGCCCAGGAAGATGGGGCGCGGCAGCTCGGAGGACAGCTGCTGATAGATCGCCACCGCGCCGTCTTCGCCGCCGGCGGCCTGGAACGTGCCGCCCGCGCGGGCGCGCTCACGCTGCGCCTCCATCTCCGACTCGAACGCGGCCAGGCTCTCGGACGGCACCGACCAGCCCGCGTCCTGAAACACCTCCTGGGCGAGGTCCACCGGGAAGCCGTGGGTGTCGTAGAGGGTGAACAGGAACTTCCCGTCCACCACCTTCTTGGCCGCACCCGCCTGCTCGGCCAGGTACTGGCGGATCTTCTCCATGCCGAGATCGAGCGTCTCCGCGAAGCGCTCTTCTTCCTGCCGCACCGTCTCGACCACCCGCGCGTGCTGCTCGCGGATCTCGGGATAGGCGTCGCCCATCACCTTCACCACCGTCTCGGTGACACGCCAGAGGAACGGCTCGCGCAGGCCCAGCAGGCGGCCGTGGCGCATGGCCCGCCGCATGATCCGGCGGAGCACGTACCCGCGCCACTCATTGGAGGGCGCGACCCCGTCGGTGATGAGGAACGTGGCCGCGCGAGCATGGTCCGCGATCACCCGCATCGAGACGTCGTCCTCCTCGCGCGCGCGATAGGACTTGCGCGCGAGCGACGCGACGTGCTCGAGCAGGGGGGCGAAGAGGTCCGTGTCCCAGCTCGACAGCTTCCCCTGGAGCACCGCGGCGAGGCGCTCGAGTCCCATGCCGGTGTCGATGGACGGCCGGGGCAGCGGCGTCAGCGTCCCGCTGGCGTCACGGTTGTACTGCATGAAGACGAGGTTCCAGACCTCCAGCCACCGGTCGCACTCGCAGGCCGGCCCGAGGCACCGCCGGCCCGCCTGCTCCTCCACGCAGGGGAGATCATCGCCCTGGTGGTAGTGCGCCTCCGAGCACGGGCCGCACGGACCCGTGTCGCCCATGGCCCAGAAGTTGTCCTGCTCGCCGAGGCGCAGAATGCGATCGTCGGGGAGCCCCGCCACGCTCTTCCAGAGCCCGAAGGCCTCGTCGTCTTCGTTGTAGACGGTGGCGATCAGGCGCTCCTTGGGCAGCCCGAAGTCCACGGTGAGGAGCTCCCAGGCATAGGCAATCGCCTCCTTCTTGAAGTAGTCCCCGAAAGAGAAGTTGCCCAGCATCTCGAAGAAGGTGTGGTGCCGCGCGGTGTGCCCCACGTTCTCCAGATCGTTGTGCTTGCCGCCCGCGCGGACGCACTTCTGGGCGGTGGCAGCGCGCGCGTAGTCCCGTCGCTCCTCACCGAGGAACACGCCCTTGAACTGATTCATGCCCGCGTTGGTGAAGAGAAGGGTGGGATCCTGGGCGGGCACGAGCGAGGACGACGGCACCACAGAGTGCCCGTGGCGCGCGAAGTACTCGAGAAAACGCTGGCGGATCTGGGCGCCGGTCATCATGGCGCCATTATACCGGGCGGGCTCAGGCTTCGGACGGGGGGGCCTGAGGCCCCAGCACCGCGCTCACCGCGGCGCACACCGCGCCCGCCGGGTAGCCCCGGCGAAGCAGATAATCACGAAGGCGCGTGGCCGCCCGGTCCGGCCGCACGCGCAGGAGAGCGGGCAAGCGCCGCCGCGCGGCCTCAAGGGCGCGCTCCGCCTCGGGCACCTCGGCGAATGCCGACTCGACCGCCGAGGCCACCAGGGCCGGGGCGATGCCCTTGGCGCGGAGCTCCTGGCCGAGCCGTACGCTCCCCACCCGTCGCCCGCGGGCGCGCGCCTCGGCCCACCAGCGCGCAAAGGCCTGATCGTCAACGTAGCCTTTGCCCTCGAGCTCGGACACGACCGCGCGAGCGAGCTCAGCCGAGGCCCCGCGTCGGACCAGACGGGCGCGGAGCTCACGCGCGCTCCAGGCTTTACGGGCAAGGAGATCGAAGGCGGCGACCCGGGCGCCGCGGGCGTCGAGCGCGGGGGGGGGCTCGCGCCGACGCCGCGGCACAGGCTAGGGTCGCTTCGAGAAGGGTCCGCCGCCGGGCGTGGCCGACGGCCGGGGGACGGCGCCGGGCGCGGAGCGGGGACTGGAGGGCAGGCCATGCGCCTGCTGCCCTGCGCCGCTCGTCTCCCACGTCATCTCGCCCGTGGAGAAGATGCCCTTCACCTTGAGGTCGAAGTCGTCGGGGTTGGTCGCGGCGTCGCGGGCGACCTCGTACGTAATGAGCTCTTCGCGGTAGAGGCCGAGGAGCGACTGGTCGAACGTCTGCATCCCGTACTGCGCCTGACCCGCCGCGATCACCGAGGGGATCTGGGCAGTCTTGTCGGACTCCTTGATGCAGTCACGGATGAGGCCGGTGCCGACCATGACCTCCACCGCGGGCACGCGCCCCTTGCCGTCCGCGCGCACGACCAGGCGCTGCGACACGATGCCCTGCGTGACCGCGGAAAGCTGGCCGCGGATCTGATCCTCCTGGTGCGGCGGAAACGTGGAGATGATCCGGTTCACCGTCTCCGTCGCGTTCAGCGTGTGGAGGGTGGAGAGCACGAGGTGACCCGTCTCCGCCGCGTGCAACGCCACTTCCATCGTCTCGGCGTCGCGCATTTCACCGACGAGTATGATATCGGGATCCTGACGAAGGGCGGCGCGGAGGGCCTGGGCGAAGGTGCCGGAGTCGTGGCCGATCTCGCGCTGGCTGATGACGCACTTGCGGTCCTCGTGCGTGAACTCGATCGGGTCCTCGATCGTGACGATGTGGTCATTCCGGCCGCGGTTCATGTAGTCGATCATGGCGGCGAGCGTGGTGGACTTACCGGAGCCGGTGATCCCGGTGACGAGGACCATCCCGCGCCGCTCCATCGCCAGCCGCTCCAGCACCTTGGGAAGATGCAGCTCCTCGAAGATCGGGATCTTCCCCGGGATGTGCCGCATCACGCCCCGTACCTCGCCCTGCGAGAGGAAGAGGTTCACGCGGAAGCGGCCCATGCCCTCGACCTGATAGCCGAGGTCCTTCTCGGTGCCGTCCATCAGGTCGTTGTAGCGATCCTCGCCGAGCAGCCGCATGGCATTGCGACGCATGAACTCCCGCGTGACCTTGGGGAGATCGTCCTGGACTTCCAGGTGGCCGTGGATCCGGAGCACCGGATGCGCGTCCGCCTTGAGGTGAAGGTCCGAGGCCTGTCGCTTGACCGCCTGCGTGAGCAGCTCGTCGAGTTCCATCGTCCCTCCTAGCGGCCGGCCTTCTCGGGCTTGTCGCCCTTGTCGGGAGGCATGGGCGCGGCGGCGGGCTTGAGCCCCAGCGCGCTGCGGACCTTGGCCTCCATGTCGGCCAGCACCTTGGGGTTTTCCTTGAGGTACCGCTTGGCGTTCTCGCGGCCCTGCCCGATGCGCTCGTTCTTGAACGTGTACCAGGTGCCGGACTTTTCCACGAGGTTCTGCTCGACGGCGGCGTCGAGGACGGTGCCTTCCTTGGACACGCCCTCGCCGTAGATCATGTCGAACTCGGCCTCGCGGAACGGTGGGGACAGCTTGTTCTTGACCACCTTCACCTTGGTGCGCACGCCGATGGACTCCGTGCCGTTCTTGATGGCGTCCTGGCGGCGAATGTCGAGGCGGATCGAGGAGTAGAACTTCAGCGCGCGCCCCCCGGTGGTGGTCTCGGGCGAGCCGAACATGACGCCGATCTTCTCCCGGATCTGGTTGATGAAGATCACGCTGCCGCCGGAGCGGGAGATCGCCGCGGTAAGCTTGCGGAGCGCCTGCGACATCAGGCGCGCCTGGAGGCCGGGCAGCGAGTCGCCCATGTCGCCGTCGAGCTCGGCCCGCGGCACCAGCGCCGCGACGGAATCCACCACGATCACGTCGACCGCGTTGGAGCGGACGAGGGTCTCGGCGATCTCCAGCGCCTGCTCGCCGGTGTCGGGCTGGGAGATGAGCAGCTCGTCCGTGTTCACCCCGAGGTTCTTGGCGTAGATGGGATCGAGCGCGTGCTCGGCATCGATGAAGGCGGCGGTGCCGCCCGCGTGCTGCGCTTCGGCGATGACATGGAGCGCGAGCGTGGTCTTGCCCGAGGATTCCGGCCCGTAGATCTCGGTGATGCGGCCGCGCGGGATGCCCCCGATGCCGAGCGCCACGTCGAGTGAGAGCGCGCCGGTGGGGATGACGGCGATCTCGTCGAGGGCGCCGCCCTGGCCCAGGCGCATGATCGCGCCCTTCCCGAACTGCCGGTCGATTGAGGCCAGGGCCAGCTCGAGGGCTTGGCGGCGATCGCTCTTCACTTCAGCCATGGGTAAGTCTCCTCGAAATGCTCGCACGCCTTACCTGGAGCAGGCAATGCGCAAAGTCTCGATTCCACGCGCAATTACGATAATCTTAGAAGGCCGATCCCTCTAAAGTCAACGAACGGCGCGCTCCGCCGCCCACTTTTGATCGGAATCCGGCCGGGGTCAATGTCCAAGTTGGGATACGCGCGAAATTCCTGGGGGGTCCGACCCCGTGCCGGGGGCCGAGCGGGAGTCGGCCGGGCGGCCGGAGGGCCCCGGCGCTACTTCTTTTTGCGCTGCTCGAGCCCTTTCAGCAGCCGCTCCGCCTGCTCGATGTTCTTCTTGGCGTTGGCGTGGCTGGGGTCGAACTCCAGCACGACCTGCCACTCGCGGATGGCTTCCTTCAGCTTCTCGTCGCGGTAGAGCTTGATGCCCTCGCTGTAGTGCTTGTCGATGACGCGGGCGCGCGCCTGCTGCAGGAGCTTCCCGGAATCCTCGTAGTTCGGCTGCACCTTGGCGAGCTGGGTCAGCGTGCGATAGGACTCCTCGTACTGCTTCTGATCGAGCTGGGACTTGCCGTAGCGGTAGAGGGCCACCTTGCGGAGATCCTGGCCCTCGCGGTCCGATGGCGTGCTCGAGAGCAGCCGGTCCAGGCCCGCCAGGGCGACCGAGTACTCGTTGCGATCCAGCGCCTCGCGCGCGTCGGCCAGCAGCGGGTTCACCTCGGGCGGCGCCGATTCGTCGCGCACGGACTCGGACCGGCTGGGCGCGCTCCCGGGCGTGGGGGGCGGCGCGGTACTCCCGCCCGATGGCGGCACGCCGGCCACCGGGGGCAGCGGGTCGCGCCGCGGGGGCTCCACGCGGGCGAACGGCACTCCCGGAATCTCGGGAATCTTGAGCGTCGTGCCCGCCACGAGACGCGGGTTCGGCGGCAGCTGATTCGTCTCCCAGATCACCTCGGAGCGCGATCGGTCGCCGTAGTAGCGCTGCGCGATGCTCGCGAGGGTCTCGCCGGCCCGCACCGTGTGGCTGAGGAACTCGACCTCCCGCACGTCGTTCTGGAGCGCGTCGAAGGCGGTCTTGTTGAACGGATCCATGGCCAGCGCGGCCAGGAAGCGCCGCCGGGCCTCCACGTGCGAGCCGCGCTGCAGCGCCGCCCGGCCCTCGTTGATCCGCTGGGTCACGCCCTGCTCGATGCGGCCCTCGAGCCGGGTCTGCCCGTCCCGCGCCACCTGATCCTTCGGGTCGATCAGGAGGGCGATCTTCCACTGGTCGAGCGCGCGGCGGAGCTCGCCCTCGCGCTCGAGCCGCTCGGCCTCCCCGCGGGCCTTGGCGGCCAGCTCCTGGCGCGCCGTGGGGGGTGCCGGGGGCCGCGCGGCGCCGGCCGGGGGCCGACCGGAAGCCGCGGCCCCCGTCTGACCTTCCGGCGTGGTGGCGGCGGTCGCGCAGCCGCCGACGACGAGCGCCAGCGCAGCCAGCCAGGCGAGCCGTCTCACTTGAGCTCCTCGGTCGCGAAGACGTTGAGGTTCTTGATAAAGTCCTCGAGCGTCATCTCCGAGTAGATCTGGCTCCGATGCCCACGCAGCGGCGAGACGAAGGCCGGGCTGCCCTGGCGGCGCACCGTGAAGGCGGCGATGTAGCCATACTCCTTCGTCTTCCTCACCACGTCGTCGTCCTGACGACCGTAGGGGTACGCGAGGTACGTGGGCCGGGCTCCGAGGCGCTGCTGGAACAGGGCGAGCGGCTGCTCGAGCTCGGCCTGCATGCGGCGCCCGAACTGCTCGTGGCTCTCGTTGGGCGCCTTGCGGAGATCGCCGTGCGTCTTCGAGTGCGCCTCGACGTCGAAGCCTTCGGCGGCGAGCGTCTTGAGATCGTCCCAGGAGAACGCGTTGCGCCCCGCCCCGACGTAGTCGGTGTAGACGAAGAGCGTCGCGGTGAAGCCGAGCTCTTTCAGCACCGGATACGCGTAGTCCTTGAAGGAGCGGTAGCCGTCGTCGAAGGTCAGCACGACGGACTTGCGCGGGAGCTGGTGCCGGAAGTTCATGAACTCGACGAATTCCTTCAGGCTGATGACGTGGTACCCCTCCTTCTTGAGGTACCGCATCTGCTCCTCGAAGGAGGACGCGGCGAGAACCAGCCGCCCCTTCGCCTGGCGATCGAGGTTGTGATAGCAGAGGATCGGCACGAGCTGATACCCGTTCGTCTCCACCCCCGCCGGGTTCCACGGGCGCGTCGGGATGATCACCTGGTCCCCAGGGGCGAACGTGTCGCGCCCCATGTAGTCGACGATCATCCAGGCCTTGGCCGGATTGCCGAGATACCGCTCCGCGAGGGTGGCCGGGGTGTCGCCCGGGCGTGCGAAGGTGACGATGAGCTCGTCGGAGCGGAAGGCCTCCGGGAGGGGCTCGACGCGGGCCGCGGCGGGCGGCGCGCCGCGGGCGGGACGGGGCGGGGCGCCGGGCTCGGCGGTGTGCTCGGGCTCCGCGGTGGCGCAGGCGGCGGCGAGGAGGGCCAGGCCGCCGACGAGCAGGCGCCGGGCGGTGGTGGCGGCCCCGGTCCCCCGGCTCACGCGCCCTCCCGGTGCCCGACCAGCTCGAAGACTTCCACGTGCTCCTCCTTGCCCTTGACCTTGATGGGACCCAGCGGCACGACGTCGACGAGGTCCCGGACCTTGTCGTAGGTGCGCCCGCTGATGAGGATGCGGCCGGGCTTGGCGCTGGACTCGAGCCGGGAGGCGAGGTTCACGCTGTCGCCGATGACGGTGTACTCCATGCGCTCGCCCGAGCCCACCGTCCCCGCCACGACTTCGCCCACGCTGACGCCGATGCCGACCTGGATGCGCTCCTTGCCGTCGCGCATCCGCGCGTCGTTGAGGGCGGCGATGCCGGCCTGCATGGCGATGGCCGTGCGCACCGCGCGCACCGCGTGGTCGGGATGCGAGATGGGCGCGCCGAACACCGCCATCACCGCGTCGCCGAGGAACTTGTCGAGCGTCCCGTCGTGCTTGAACACCGTCTCGATCATCAGCGTGTAGAACTCGTTGAGGAGAATGACCACGTCTTCCGGCGACATCCGCTCCGACAACGGCGTGAACCCGCGGATGTCGCAGAAGAGCACGGTGGCCTCGCGCCGCTCGCCGCTGAGCACGAGGTGCTCGGGGTCCTTGAGGATCTCCTCCACCACCTCGCGCGCCACGTAGCGCGTGAAGGCGTGCTTGATCATCTCCTTCTCGCGGAGGCTGCGAGCCATCTGGTTGAAGGACTCGGTGAGCGTGCCCAGCTCGTCGCGGGACGTCACCGGCAGCGCGACGTTGAAGTCGCCGTCGGCGATGGCGCGCGTGCCGCGCACGAGGCGGAAGATGGGGCGCGACAGGAGGTTCGACAGCCCGATGGCGCCCAGCACGCCCACCACCACCATCGCCCCGGTGATGATGACGGCGCGCCAGAAGGCGTGCGCGAGGGCGTCGGTGATGGCCTGCTTGGAGAAGCCGAGGTAGAGGGCGCCGACCGGCGTGTCGCTGAAGACGAGCGGCATCGCGAAGTCGATCACCTCACCCTTCGGCTTGGTCTGGTAGGTGCGGACGAGGGGCGCGCTGCCGAGCTGCTCGAGCCCGGCGGGCCGCGTGATCGGCTTGCCGATCTCGCCCACGTCGGAGTGCGCGAGCACGGTGCCGTTCTCGTCCGCGATGGCCACGTAGGCCACGTCGGGGTCCTTCATCGCGTCCTTCACCAGCACGTTCAGCGTCAGCTCGTCGGAGGCGAGGAGGGAGCTCTTGGCCCCGGCCGAGAGGTTCTCGGCGATGGTGAGCCCGCGCTTGGTCATCTCCGCGGTGAGCGTCACCTGCTCCTGGCGGATGAGGAAGGCGCTGACCAGGCTGACGGTCAGGAAGACGAGGGCGATGATGACCAGGCTCAGCTTGACCTTGAGAGGGAGTCGCATGCCCCGCGAGCGGGGGGTGGGGGGGGTGGGCTGCGCCGCCGTCGCGGGCGCCGCCTGGCTCATGCGACCCTCATTGAGAATCGAGCATAGCAACCGCGCACATTTTGGGTCAACATGAACGGCGTCCAAGGGGCCGGTTCGCGAGCTCCGTGTACCGCGCGCCCGTGGGGCGCAGATCGCTTTTCATCAACGACAGCGCGGTGATGGAGAGGCGGGCGACGGCGACGCTCCCCGCGCGGCCCACCGCCTGCCGGAGGGCCGTGGCGTCCTCCCGGCGCCAGCGGCGCTCGTCGGCGACCCGCCCGATCGTGAGATGGGGGTGCCAGGGGCGGCCCTCGGGCGCGAAGCCCCGTGCCACCAGCCCCGCCACCAGCCGGGCCTGGAGCGCGCGCGCCGCCAGCGCCCCCTCGGCCACTCCCACCCAGAAGATGCGGGGCCGTTCCAGACCCGGAAAGGCCCCGAGCCCGTGCAACCCCACCTCGAAGGGCGCGCTGGCAGCCGCAGCTTCCTCGATGGCTCCCAGCGCCTCCTCGAGGCGCGCGTCGTGCTGATTGCCCAGGAAGTAGAGCGTGACGTGGAGGTTGACGGGTGGCACCCAGGCCACCGCCCGCCCGAGCGGCCGCAAGCGGTCCACCTCGGCGGCGACGGCGGCGCGCGCCTCCTCGGTCAGGAGCAGCGCGATGAACGCCCGCGGCATGGACGCCGCGTCAGGGGGAGGAGAGCGCGCGGCGAAGCATGTCGAGGGCCGCCTGGGCGGATTGCCACTTCACCGCCACCCGCCCGCCCGGGAAGAGGAAGCGCCGCACCTCGACGCCCGCCGGGCTCGCCACCGCGATGAACACGGTACCCACCGGCTTCTCCGCGCTGCCGCCGTCCGGCCCCGCGATCCCGGTGATCGCGACGCCACAGGCGGTATGGCCCACGCGGCAGACGCCGCGGACCATCGCCTCCGCCACCGGCGCGCTCACCGCGCCGTGGGCCTTCAACAGGTCACGCGGCACCCCCAGCAGCTCTTCCTTCGCCTCGTTCGAGTACACCACCACGCCTCGCTCCACGTAGCGCGAGGAGCCCGGGATATTGGTGAGCCGGTGCGCGACGAGCCCGCCCGTGCAGGATTCGGCAGTGGAGACGGCGAGCCCGCGCTCGCGCAGCAGCGCGCCCACCGCCTCCTCCAGTGACTGGCCGTCGACCCCGTAGCAGTCGACCCCGAGCGCCGCTCGCACAGGAGGCTCGGCCTCCGTGAGCGCGGCCTCCGCGAGCGCGCGGAACTGTGCCCGCGCGAGAAGACGGACCCAGACCTCACCGTCCACCACCGCGCAGGAGACCGTGACCGGTCCTTCCTTGCCGAGCCAGGCGCCCAGGCGTTCCTCGGCGTCCGCGGGACCGAGGCCCGCGGTGCGGAGCACCCGGGCGACCGCGACGCCGCTCGCGGCCACTCGCTCACGCGCCGCCGGGCGCAAGTGCTGATCCACGAGGCCCGGGAGGTCGGGGGCCTCCAGTGGCAGCACGGCCACCAGCGCGCTCCGCGCTTCCAGGACCCAGCCGGCCGCGCTGGGGCCCTCGCCGGAGGTCATCCACATCTGGGCGCCCTGCGGGAGCAGCGCCAGGCGCTCGAGCCGCCGCGGCAGCGCGCGGCCCCGCCGCGCGTGATCCTCCTCGAGGAAGCGGAGCATGCGCTCGCTGAGGACGAGACGCACCCCGGCCAGGCGCGCGAGCACGCGGCGCACGACGTCGCCCTCCGAGCCACCGGGCGGGGCCAGCAGCACCACGAGGCCCGGCTGATCGAGCGCGGGCGCCAGCACCGTCTCCAGCGCCGCCTCGTCCTCGTCCACGAGCGCCAGCGAGGAGACGCGGACGCCCTCGCCCGCGAGCGCGCGGGCCACCGCCCGCTCCACGGCCCCTTGGGTCTCGCCGGCCTCGGCCAGGCCGACCGTGATGATGCGGGCGATCATGCCGGCACCCCGAAGAGGGCGCGGGCGCCCATCACGAGGACGAGAGCGTAGACGCCGGCGACGAGGTCGTCGATCATCACGCCGAGGCCGCCCGCGAGCGCCTGGCTCTCCCGGGCCGGGAAAGGCTTCCAGACGTCGAAGAGGCGGAAGAGAAAGAAGGCCACGAGGAGCACCGGGATCGTGCGGGGCAGGAACAGCACGGACAGTGCCATGCCGGCGACCTCGTCGACCACGATGATGCCAGGATCTTTCTGCCCGAGCACGCGCTCGACCCGGCCTCCCGCCCAGAGCCCCACTGCGGTCACTACCCCCACCGCCCACGCGAGCGCGGGCGCCGAGAAGGGGATCAGCCAGAGGAGCACGAGCGCTACCGCGCTCGCCACCGTGCCCGACGCGACGGGAGCATAGCCCACCCCACCCCAGGTCGCGATCGCGAACGCGACGCGATCCAGCGGGGAAGGATGCGGCAGGCTGCCGCTACTCTCCGACCAGCTCGTAGCCGTCCACTTCGACGATGCGGACCTCGGCGAAGCGTCCCGGCGTGAGCCGCCGGTCGCGAAGGAGCACCACGCCGTCGATCTCCGGCGCCTGACCGGCGAGCCGACCTTCGAAGGGAAATGCGCGGTCGGCGCTCGGGCCGTCCACGAGCACCGTCTGCCGGGTGCCGTAGAGCGCCTTCTGCCGCGGCCACACGAGCCGGTCCTGCGTCTCCTCGACGAGGGCGGCGCGCTCCGTCATCACCTCGCCGGGCACCGCATCGGCCATGCTCGCCGCGGGCGTGCCCTCCTCCGCCGAATACGTGAAGACGCCCAGGCGGTCGAACGCCACGTCCTCGATGAACGCGAGCAGGTTGTCGAAGGCCGCCTCGGTCTCCCCGGGGAAGCCGACGAGCACGGTGGTGCGCACGGTGAGGCCGGGGATGGCGTCACGGAACTGGGCCACGATCTCCTTCATGCGGCGGGCCGTCACCGCCCGCCGCATCGCGCGGAGCACGCCGTCGTCGCCGTGCTGCACCGGCATGTCGAGGTACGGCACGACGCGGGCGCGGGCCCAGCGGGCGATCAGCCGGTCGTTCACGTGGGCGGGGTGCAGGTACATGGGGCGTATCCACGGCATCTTCGTATCCGACAGCGCGAGGAGGAGCTCGGCGATGTCGCCGTTGCCCGGGAGATCGCGCCCGTACGCGAGCGTGTCCTGCGAGACGAGGATGGCCTCCTGGATCCCGCGCGCGGCGAGCCCTTCAACCTCGGCGACGATGTCCCGAAGGGAGCGGCTCCGGTGCCGGCCTCGGAACTGAGGAATCGCGCAGAACGTGCAGCCCATGTCGCAGCCTTCCGCGATCTTCACGTAGGCGTACGGCACGCGCCCGGTGAGGAGGCGCGGCGTGGCGGCGTCGTAGAGATAGCCCGGGGGCGCGGCGGTCACCCAGTTCTGCCGGCCGTCCGCCTGGTTGACCACGTCCACGATGCGGGACAGCTCCGAGGTGCCGAGGATCGCGTTCACCTCGGGAATCTCGGTGAGGATGTCGCCGCCATAGCGCTGGGTGAGGCAGCCGGTGACGACGAGGGCGCGGGCGCGGCCGCGCTCCTTGAGCTGGGCCAGCTCGAGGATGGTGTTCACCGACTCCTCGCGCGCGCGGTCGATGAAGGCGCACGTGTTGACGACGAGGCACTCCGCGGCCTCCGCGCGGTCCGTAATCTCGTGGCCGGCGCTGGTGAGCATGCCCAGCATCAGCTCGGAATCGACCTGATTCTTCGGGCAGCCGAGAGTGGTGAAATGGACCTTCATGGCGAGGCCTCATGATCCCACACGCGCGCGCGACCCGTCAAACCACGGCGGGGGCGCGGCGGACGCGCGGTGACGGCTACTTCAGGCCCTCGAGGGCGCGCCGCGCCTCCTCGGCGCTCTTGAAGTTGCCGGCCTTGAGCGCGGCCTCGAGCTCGCGGCGCGCCTCTTCGGTCTTGCCCTGCTTGGCGTAGACCATCCCGAGGTGGTAGCGCACCTCGCCGGCCGCGGGCCTCGCCTTCGCCACCCGGGTCAGGAGCTCCTCCGCGCGCGCGAGGTCCCCCTTCTGGTAGAGCGCCCAGCCGAGCGTGTCCGCCACCGCCGCATTGTTGGGCGCCACCGCATAGGCCTTCTCGGCGAGCGTGACCGCCTCGGCGCTGGTGACGGGGTCGCCGGCCAGGAGATAGGCGAGGTTGTTGAGGATGCCCGGATTGTCCGGCGCACGCGCGAGGGCACGCCGGTAGACGGCCACCGCGCCGGAGGGATTCCCCGCGCGCTCCTCGAGCTGAGCGAGGTCGAGCAGCGGCTCGACGGACTCCGGGCGTCCCTGGGCGGTGGCCTCGAGGAGCTCGCGCGCCTCCGGCACGCGCGACTGCCGCGCGAGGAGACTGGCGCGGGCGCGCGCCGCGGCGAGCTGGTGCGGCTCCTTGTCGAGCGCGACCTGATAGGCGGCGAGCGCGTCGGCCGGCCGCCCCGCCTTCTCGTTGACGATGCCGTAGAGCACGTACGCGAAGGCGGTGTCGCCCTGCAGCGTCCGAAGGCGCCCGGCGGTAGCCACCGCGTCATCCGCCTTGCCCTGCGCGATGTAGGCGTCGATCTGCACGGCCAGCGGCTCGGGATTCTTCGGCGCCAGCTTCTCCGCCTCCTGCGCTGCGACGACGGCATCCGCCGGCCGACGCTGCGACAGGTAGAAGCGCGCGAGCTGCATGCGCGCGGCGAGGCTCTGAGGCCCTTCCTTCGCCGCGCTCTGGAGCTCGGCTTCAGCGAGGTCTGGCTGGCCCTTCTCGAGATAGATGCGCGCGAGCACGGCGTGGGCGAGCGGCGCCGCGTTGGTGGATGCCAGCGACGCTTTGGCCTTGGCGATGGCGCGATCGCGCTCGCCGGCGGCGGCGAGCAGCCCCGCGGCGCGCGCCCGCGTCACCGCGGGATCGGGGCTCGTCTGCTCCGCCCGATCGAACGCCCGCAGCGCCGGCTCGATCTGGCGCTGCATGAGGCGCGTGCGCCCGAGCTCGAAGTGCGTGGCCGCCAGATCGGGGCGCTCCTTGGCGATGACTTCCATCTCGGTGGCGGCCTCGTCGAGCCGACCCTGCGCGCGGTCGACGATGGCCAGCCCCATCCGCGCGCTGAGCGACTTGGGATCGTGCTGCACCACCTTCTCGAAGAGCTTCTCCGCCTCGTCGGTCTTGCCGAGGTCGAGCTTCACCGTCCCCTGGATCTGCAGCGCGGGAACCGAATCCGGCGCCGCCGCGAGCACCTCGTCCAGGAGCGCCTCGGCCGCAGTGGGCCGTGCCATGTCGTGGTAGATCTGCGCGAGGAGGATCTTGGCGTCGAGATCCTTGGCATCGCGGCGGACGGCCTCGCGGGCCTCGCCGAGCGCGGGCCCGATCTGGCGCTGGCGGAGCAGCGCGACGACCAGGCCTCGGCGCGCGGCGCCCAGATCGGGATTGGCGGCCAGCGCCTTGCGGAACCAGCCTTCCGCCTTCTTGGGGTCGCGGGCCTGCAGCGCGAGCTGACCGAGGCGCGCCATCACCACCAAGCGGCCGGGCTCGAGGCGCAGCGCCTCGGTGTAGGCGACCTCGGCCTCGCGGTACAGCCGGTTGACCTGGGCGGCGACGCCCAGCAGCTCCTGGCCGGTCGCGTTGCCCGGCTGCGCCTTGACGAACTCCCGCGCGCCCTTGAGCGCGGCCTCGTTGTCGCCCCGCCTGAGCGCCTCGATCACCGTGTTGAGCGTCGGGGACGTGGCGGGGGGCGCCGGGAGAGGCGGCGCCCCCGTCCCGGGATCGGGCACGATGGCGCGGACGGGTCCCGTGGAAAGGACCAGGATGAGGAAGGCCGCGAGGAGCGCGGGGACCGTCACGCACCCCAGGGTACCAGACCGGGCCGGAGAGTGGCGAATGGACCGCGGGCGCGGGAGGTCGTCCGGTGCCCGCGGTGGATCCGTTTGTAGAAGGGGGGTTACTACTTCGCGCGGCGCCTCAGCAGCGCGGTCATGCCCGCGCCGAGGAGCGCAGCGCCGAGGAGCACCAGCGTCCCGGGAGCTGGCACGCCGTTCGGGGTACCGCCATCGGGCGGAATCACCGCACCGTTGCGCACCGAGAAGATGTACTGGCCGAGTATGTTGCTGTTCAGGCTGTGGCAGGTGAGACCGGTAGCGCCATCGGGACAGTTGGTGTCGAGGAGCGCGCCGTTGATGGCCGAACCCGCGAGCTCGAAGCTCTTATTGGTGCCGTTCGACCAGCCGGCCCGAGCCGAGTCGCCACCCAAGCCGTTCTCGTCACCATCGCTCGCCTGACCGGTTTCCCAGGTGATGGCGTCGTAATTGAACTCGAAGTCGAAATTGCCGGCGCCTGTATCCGAGCGGTCGGTGATGATGAGCTGGAAGGAGTTCAGATGCTCGTCGCGCCTAAAAAAGTAGCCGACGTTGATCCAGTTCACACCGAATACAGCGTGGCCGTCGAGCGTGGCCTGACCGTAGCGCACTACGTCGCTACCCGCTGCCCGCGTGTCGACGTCGGCGAAGAACGGCGCGATCATCGGCACGTTGGTGGTGAGCAGGGGGAACGGCGTAAATTCCGACAGCGGCAAGTTGAACGTCACGTTGCCGTTATTATTTACGAACAACGTGGTCTGATTCCCGCCGTTGAGCCCGAAGAAGTCGATGCCGAACCCAATGTTGACGGGCCCCACCGAGTCGTCGTCGTTCGGGCTCAGCACGGTCGTGAAGAGCCCGGCATCGTGGATGGCCCCGGCGTACGCGCCTGGGACAGCGGCGACGAGGAGTCCAAGCACTGCCACGGCGGCTACCGCTGTTTTGAGCGATCTCATGGTCGTGGGTCTCCTTATAAGTGCGGGACTCGTCGCCAGCGCACAGGCTGTGCCAGCACCAGAAGGTGCAGAAGTTGCAGGTCTTTTCCCGTGACACCCTGACCGGTCGCCCCTTGATCTGTAAAGTTTCAGTTACAGATGGGGTGTCATCCGGCTGTCGCGTCGCTCCACGCTGAAGCCCATCCGCCCCGACCAAGGGCCATCCATTGTGTTGCGAGGTGTGGTTTGCCCCGTGGATAGATGCGGATAAGGGGGCGGAGCTGGGCGACCGGGCACCATCTGACACCAATTGTGGCAAGAATTCCGACGGTCCCGGGACTGAGCCAGCGGGGGAACGGCTAGTTCGAGCGGTAGTTCGTGAACTGGAGGGCGACGCCCAGGTCCTTGCCCTTGATCAGCGCGATCACGGCCTGGAGGTCGTCGCGGTTCTTGCCCGCAACGCGGACCTGCTTCTCCTGGATCGAGGCCTGCACCTTGATCTTGGAGTCCTTGATGAGCCGCACGATCTCCTTCGCCTTCTCCATGGGGATGCCGTCCTGGAGCGTGATCTTCTGCTTGAGGGTGCCCCCGGCCGCGCTTTCGGGATCGCCGATGGTCAGCGCCTTGAGGTCCACGCCGCGGCGGTGGAGCTTGGACTGAAGGATGTCCAGCACCGCCTTCAGCTTCATCTCGTCCCCGGAGGTGAGGACGAGGTCCATCTTCTCCTGGACGATGTCGTTCTTCGAGCCCTTGAGGTCGTAGCGGGTCTCGATCTCGCGCTTCGCCTGATTGACGGCGTTCGCGACCTCCTGCATGTCCACCTTGCACGCGATGTCGAAGCTGTTCTCGGCGGCCATGCCGTCATTCTACCGCGCTTCGACTAGCGCGGGTTCAGCGGGACGACTGCGGCGCCCTTGGGCGGGACGAAGGTGAAGAGGCTGTCGGGCAGGCCGCCGTTGGGCGTCACCTTCGTGAAGGCCATGGTCACGGTGTTGCCGATCTGGTCGTAGAGCACGGCCTGGCGGACGATGTAATCCTTGGGGTCCACCGTCAGCACGAGGCGCGTGAGCAGCGGCGTGGGATTCTTTGGCGTGAGGTCGAGCACCGGCCGCCCCGCGCCGTCCACCTTCGCCGCCGGATTGAGGAAGCGCACGGAGAACTCCTCGCGCAGCTTACCGAGGCCGGCGAGGAAGGAGCCCGCGGGCCCCGCGAGCGCCTTCGGCGCCTCGCCCTTGTTCACCTGGTTCAGCTCAGGCGTGTAGACCCAGAAGTTCACGCCGTCGGACACGATCTGCTGCGGCGAGGGGGTCTTGTAGTCCCAACGAAGCTTGCCGCCTTTCTTGAGATACACGGTGCCCTCGGCCTTGATGTCCTGTCCGAGACTCTTGTTGTGGGAGACCTGGCTGAACTCGGCCTTGAGGTCGTTGACGCGGCCGTAGGTGGCCTCGACCCCCGCGACGACCTCGTCCAGCGTCTGGGCGGAGACGGTGGCGGGCGCGGCGGCGAAGCCGAGAATGAACGCGACGAGGGCAATGAGGCTCCCCCTCCCCCTGCCCTCTCGCCTCCGGGGGGAGAGGGTCAATGAACCCCTCATCGTCCGTGCTTGGCGAGGTATTCGGGGCCCACGAGGATCTCGCGCGGCTTGGCCCCCTGCCCCGGCCCGATGATGTGGTCTTGCTCCATCATGTCGATGAAGCGCGCGGCCTTGGGATAGCCGAGGCCGAGCCGCCGCTGGAGGAAGGAGATGGACGCCGCCCGCTGGGCGATGACGAGGTTCACGGCGTCCCAGTAGATGTCGTCGCGGTCCTCGCCGTCGCCCCCGCCGCCCTCGAGATCGGCGGTCGGCATTTCCACCTTCTCGTACACCGCCGAGCCCTGCTTGCGTAGGAACTCGCAGATCGCCTTCACCTCGCCGTCCGACACCCACGAGCCGTGGACTCGCACCTGGCGCGACGCCCCCGGCGGGACGAAGATCATGTCGCCCTTGCCGAGGAGCTGCTCGGCGCCGTTGGCGTCCAGCACCGTCCGTGAATCGACCTTCGAGGCGACCTGGAAGGCGATACGCGTGGGGAAGTTGGCCTTGATGAGACCGGTCACCACGTCGACGGACGGGCGCTGGGTGGCGACGATCAAGTGAATGCCGACCGCGCGCGCGATCTGGGCCAGGCGCACCAGCGAGTTCTGCACCTCCCCCGCCGACACCATCATGAGGTCGGCCAGCTCGTCGACGACCACGACCCAGTAGGGCAGCCGCTCCTCCGGGGCGACCTCTTTGTTGTAGCCTTCGATGTTGCGCACCGCCTTGGCCTGGAGCTGCTTGTAGCGCTCGTCCATCTTGCCCACGATCCACTTGAGCCGCATCGCGGCTTCCTTGGCGTCGGTGACGACGGGGGCGAGGAGATGGGGAATGCCCTCGTAGATGCCGAGCTCGAGCCGCTTGGGGTCGATCAAGAGGAAGCGGACGTCGGCCGGCGTGGCCTTGTAGAGCAGCGAGCAGATCATCGTGTTGAGGCCCACGCTCTTGCCGCTGCCGGTCGAGCCCGCGATGAGCAGGTGCGGCATGCTCGCCAGGTCGGACACCGTCGCATTGCCGGTGGTGTCCTTGCCGAGGGCCAGCGGAAGGCGGCCTTTCGACTCGACGAACTCCGGCGAGACGAGGATCTCGCGCAGATACACGGTCGCCGACTCGGGATTCGGCACCTCGACAGCCACCGTGCCCCGGCCGGGGATGGGGCCGATGATGCGCACCGCCGCCGCCTTCATGGCCAGCGCGAGGTCGTCGGAGAGATTCACGACCTGGCTCACCTTCACGCCTGGGGCCGGCTCGAACTCGTAGGAGGTGATGACCGGGCCCGGGCTCGCCTGCACGATGTGGCCGTCCACGCCGAAATCCGCGAGCTTCCTCTTGAGCGTGGCCGCATTGGCCTCGAGCTCCTCGCGCGTCCGGTTCAGCCCGGAGGCGGACGGGGCCTGCAAGAGACCCACCGGGGGGAGCTGGAAGGACTGCGCGCCGCCCGAGCCGAAGTCGAACGTCTCCTGCCAGGCGAGGCCCTTCTCGGCCAGCGTGGACTTTGGCTTCGCCGGCTCCTTGACGATGAGCGGCGGGGGAGTGAAGGCGCGCTCGACCGCGTGTGCGTCGATTTCGCTATTGGAATCAGCATGCCCCTTGGCGTGGTGACCGTGGTCCGGTCGATCAGTGCCACCCGCTGCGGATCTCCAATTGACCCAGCGGTCGCGGAGAATCCGGCCGGCCTTGCCAAGCGAGGCCTGGGTGACGAAGAGGGCGGCCACAGGCAGGATGGCGAGCAGGATGATCCAGGTGCCGACGGTGCCCATCGAGACGCTCAGCGCCTGGTTCACCGCCCAGCCCAGCATGCCGCCCTTGTGGATGCGGAGCTCCGCGAGCGTGTCCGACGCGCGCGCCAGCATACCGGTCACGCTGACGAGCAAGAGCACGAGGCCGGCCAGGCCGGGCCAGCCCCGCGCGAGCGGCGCTCGCACGAAGGCGCCCGCGCCGTAGAGGATCAGGAGGAGCGGGAACACGTAGCCCGCGTAGCCGAACGCCCAGAACGCGGCCCAGCCGAGCCAGAGCCCCACCGGCCCGCCCGGGCTCGACTGATCGAGCGGATGGCGCATGGGGTCGAAGGCATAGAGCGCCACGAGGGCGAAGCCCGCCAGCGCCAAGGCCAGGATGCCCTTCACCTCGCGCACCCAGCGGCCGTCGCCCTTCGCCTTGCGCCGCTCCTTCGCGTGGCGCCGCCGTGCGTCGCCCCCCGCGACGTCGCGGCGGCCGGCCGACGGGGTACGCCCCGGCGCCTCCGTCTCGGTGGCGCTCGCATCCACGATCTTGCCGGCTGCCATGTGGGCCTCCCGCCCCTACACTTCCATGATCACGGGGATCACGATGGGCTTGCGCTGGAAGCGCTGATTGATGAAGCGGCGCACCGCGCTCCGTATGCGCGCGCCGAACAGCTCGCGGTCCAGGACCTCGGGATCTTCACGTTGCGCGATCGCCTCGCGAACAGCCTCCTTCACCTCGGCCATCAACTCGTCGGACTCCTTCATGTAGACGAACCCACGAGAGGCAATCTCGGGTCCCGCGACCAGCGAGCCCGTCACCCGGTCGATGGTGAGCGCCACCACCACCATCCCGGCCTCGGCGAGAAGCTGGCGGTCGCGGAGCACCACCGAGCCCACGTCCCCGATGCCCTTGCCGTCCACGAAGACGCGCCCGGCGGGATAGGGGCCGAGCACGCGCGCCCCGGACTTCGTCATCTCGAGCCCGAGCCCGTCCTCCACCAGGAAGATGCGCTCGGCCGGGACGCCCGCCTCCTCTGCAAGCCGCGCGTGCTGGAGCAGGTGTCGATACTCGCCGTGCACGGGCATGAAGTAGCGCGGCCTGGTGAGGTCGAGCATCTGGCGGAGATCGTCCTGGCTCGCGTGGCCGGACACGTGCACGAAAGCCACGTCCTCCCACAACACCTCCGCCCCACGCCGCAGGAGGGCGTTGATGAGGCGGCCGATCACCCGCTCGTTTCCGGGAATCACGCGCGAGGAGAAGATGACGAGGTCACCCTCGCCGACGGTGACATGCTTGTGCTCGCCGGCGGCCATGAGGGACAGCGCGGAATTGGGCTCGCCCTGGCTCCCGGTCGAGAGAATGACCTGTCGGTTCGCGGGGAGCTCGACCAGATCTTCCAGCGGCCAGAGCACGTCGTCGGGCACCTTCAGATACCCCAGCTCCGCCGCGACGGCCACGTTCGCCGCCATGCTGCGGCCGAGCAGCCCGATCTTGCGTGGGCACGTCGCCGCGATGTCCAGCACCTGCTGGATGCGGTGGATGTGCGACGCGAACGTTGCCACGATGATGCGGCCCGGCGCGGAGGCGAAGCGCCCGCGCAGCGCCGCGCCCACTTCGGTCTCGGAGCCCGTGCGGCCGGGCCGGCCGACATTGGTGGAGTCCGAGCAGAGACAGAGCACCCCGCGTGCCCCGAGGGCGGCAAAGCCCGAGTAGTCGGGCTGCTCACCGTCCACGGGATTCTGATCGAGCTTGAAGTCGCCGGTGTGCACCACCAGCCCGGCCGGCGTATCGATCGCGAGCCCGATGCCGTCGGCGATGGAGTGGGTCACGCGCATCGGGACGATGCGGAAGCAGCCGGCCACGACCTCGTCGCCGGGCTTGTACGCGCGCAGATCGACTCGATCGAGGAGGCCGTGCTCGGCGAGCCGGTGTCGCGCGATGGCGAGGGTGAGGGGCGTGCCGTACACGGGCACGTCGAAGTCGCGCAGAAGATAGGAGAGCGCTCCGATGTGGTCTTCATGGCCGTGGGTGAGCACCACCGCGCGGAAGCGCGCGCGGTGCTCGCTGAGATAGGAGAAGTCCGGGATCACGTAGTCGACGCCCGGCATCTCGTCGTCGGGGAACAGGAGGCCGCAGTCCACCGCCACGATGTCCTCACCCGACTCGAGGAGCATCATGTTGAGCCCGATCTCGCCCAGCCCCCCCAGGGGGATCAGGCGCACCGCGGGCTCGGTGGGCACGTCGATCGGTGCGGGCTCCGAGCGGAATGCGATGCTCACGGCGGTCCACTCAGGGTATCACCCGGGCTCTGGAGGGCCCTAGAAACGGGGAGGGCGCCGTCCTGGGCCGGCGGCGCCGCGACATGTCTTGTAACCCTGCGGGCCCTCGTGTATGGTCTCCCCACCCTCGCGCGCCGATGCGCGGGATGAGCCCCATAGGAGGGTGCCCACATGGCCAATTCAACCCGCTCTGACCGCTCTCAGCAGCCCGTCAGCCGTCGCGCCTTTCTGCGTACCGCGGGCGTGGGCGGCGGCGCCGCCGCCCTTGGCCCCGCGGTGCTCCGCGGCCGCGCCGAGGCGCAGGAGACCCCCTCCCCCGTACGGCCCGATCCCGCGGCCAGGCGCGGCGGCACCCTCCGCTACGCCGTGCACAACGCCCCCGCGCACTTCGACGTCCATCAGTCCGGCACCGTGGCCAACATCGGGCCCCAGAGCCCGATGTACGACACGCTGCTCCGGCGCAGCCCGAAGGACGGGCAGGCCATCATCCCGGACCTGGCCTGGAAGTACGACATCTCGCCGGACGGGAAGAAGTACACCTTCCATCTGAGGAAGGGCGTCAAGTTCCACGACGGCGCCGACTTCACCGCCGACGACGTGAAGGCGACCTACGATCGCATCTGCCGTCCGCCCAAGGGCGTGGTCATCCCGCGCACGCCGCTCTTCGCCACCGTCGGCGACATCGTAGTCCTCGATCCGCATCGGATCGAGTTCCGCCTCACGGAGGCGCGGCCCAAGCCGTACATGCTGGGCGCCTTCGCGAGCGGCTGGAACATCATCGTGCGGAAGAAGAGCCTCGAGGACAACGGCGGCAACCTCCGCCAGGTGATGAACTACCCGGGCACCGGTCCCTTCCGCCACGTCTCCCGCAAGGACAAGGAGATCTGGATCCAGGAGCGCAACCCCGACTACTGGAATAAGGGGCTGCCGCTCGTCGACAAGCTCGAGATCTACCACTTCCTGCCGTTCACGCCGGAGCTGGGTGCCTCGTTCCTGTCCGGGCGCGTCGACTACGCGCGTCTGCTCGATCCCGTGACCTGGCGCAAGGCCAAGGAGATGCCGGGCGTGACGGCGGCGAACTTCAACCAGTCGGTCATCCAGGCCTTCTGGATGAATATGGAGAAGAACAAGGCGCTGGCCGACAAGCGGGTCCGGCGGGCCATTCATCTCGCCATGGATCGCCCCACCCTCATCGAGGTCGTGAAGGACGCCGCGCCCATGCAGGTGGGCGGTTTCGTCTATCCGTTCCACGAGATGTCGACGCCGCGCGCGGAGCTGGAGAAGAAGCTCGGCTATCAGAAGGACATCAAGCCCGCCGTGCAGGAGGCCCGGAAGCTCATGCAGGCCGCCGGCTACGGCCAGGGCCTCAAGAACCTCGACTTCTGCGTGCGCGACATCCCCACCTTCAAGCTCTGGGCGGTGGCCATCCAAGCCATGCTGAAGGAGCACCTCAACATCGAGTCGAACCTGCGCGTGGTGCAAACCTCGGTGTGGTTCGACGAGGCTCAGGCGGGCAACTTCGACCTTGCCATCAGCGCCATCGTGTCCACCCTCATGGATCCCTCCGACATCTTCAGCGCCTGGTACGGCAAGGGCGGCCCGCAGAACTACTCCCGATGGACGAACCCCGCCTTCCACGATTTAGCTGCCCAGGTGGATCGCGAGCTCGACGACAACCGGCGCAAGGCCCTGGTACGCAAGGCGGAAGAGATTCTCGAGGACGACCCGCCGTTGATCCCGGTGGCGTACGAGCAGATCTACGACGCCTATTACAACAAGGTGCGCGGGCAGAACCCGTCCACCTTCTTCGGCATCTACGACGTGGTCCGCTGGGACAACGTCTGGCTGGCATCCTCCTAAGGGGGACTCGGCCGCGTGCGGAAGTACCTGTTTCGCCGGGCAGGGTACGCCCTCGGTACCCTGCTCGGTGTCTCGCTCACCATTTTCGTAGTGCTGCGCGTCCTCCCGGGCGATCCGCTGGTGGCGATCCTCGGCGTGGAGGGGCACGCGCAGATGAAGCCCGATGACCGCGTTCGCATCATGGCCGATCTCGGGCTCAGCGACCCCCTGCCCGTCCAGTACGGCCACTGGCTCGTCGACATCGGCTCCGGCCGGCTCGGCAAGTCCTTCTTCCGCGGTGATACCGTCGCCGACCTGATCGCGCACCGCGGCCCGATCAGCGCCGAGATCGGGGTGCTCGCCCTCCTCGTGTCCTGGCTAGTCGGCCTGCCCGTCGGGATCCTCAGCGCATTCAAGCCCAACAGCATCCCCGACGGCCTCGCGCGCGCGCTGTCCATCCTCTTCATCGCCATCCCGGGGTTCTGGCTGGGCATGCTCATCGTGCTCGCCCTGCTCTTCTGGTTCGGCTACAAGGCGCCCTTCATCATCGTCCATTTCTGGGAGGACCCCTGGCAGAACTTCCAGATGGTGATCGGCCCCGCGGTGGTGCTGGGGCTTGCCCAGGGCGCATACATCGCGCGCATGTCCCGTTCATGCCTCCTCGAGGTAATCAGCGAGGACTTCGTGCGCACGGCGCGGGCCAAAGGCCTTCGCGAAGGGCTCGTCGTCCTCCGCCACGCGCTCCCCAACGCGCTTCTGCCCGTCATCACCATCTCCGGCGTGCTGCTGGGCTTCGTCCTGGGCGGCTCGGTGGCGGTGGAGCAGGCCTTCGGGGTGCCCGGGCTCGGCCGCGCCCTCGTCGTGGCGGTCATCGAGCGCGACATCATCGTCGTCCAGAACCTCGTGCTCTTCTACGCGGTGATTTTCGTGGCCGTCAACGTGCTCGTCGATCTCAGCTATGCGTGGCTCGACCCGCGCATCCGGTTCGGCTGATGCGTATCGTGCTTCGCGAGCTGGGTCGCTTCACCCGCCGAAATACGCTGGCGGCGCTCGGCGGGCTGGTCGGGTTGCTCATCATCTTCGTGGCCCTTGCGGCGCCGCTCCTCGCTCCCTACGATCCGCTCAAGGCGGACTTCCGCCGCATGAACAAGCCCCCGGATGCCCAGCACGTGCTGGGGACCGATCAGGTGGGCCGCGACACCCTCAGCCGGGTGATCTACGGCGCGCGGACGTCGCTCTTCGTCGCGTTCTCCGCCGTATTGCTGGGGACCACGGTGGGCTCGCTCTGGGGCGTGGCCTGCGGCTACCTCCGCGGGCGCTTCGATCTCGTGAGCCAGCGCATCATGGAGATCCTGCAATCGTTTCCGGACCTCATCCTGGCCATGGCCATCTCCATGGCCATCGGGACCGGCCTCCAAGCGGTGATCTTCGCCATCGCGATCACGCGCATCCCCTTCGGCGGGCGCGTCATCCGGTCGGTCGCGCTGTCCGTGCGCGAGATGCCGTTCGTTGAGGCGGGCCGCGCCAACGGCTCCTCCACCCTCCGCGTGATGACCAAGCACGTGCTGCCCCAGTGCGTGGCGCCGTACCTCGTGCTCGCCACCACGCATCTCGGAGTGGCGATCGTCATCGAGGCGGCGCTGGGCTTCCTCGGCGTGGGAGTGCCGCCGCCGACACCCACGTGG
>DATJFY010000053.1:0-4557 GCA_035495415.1 Verrucomicrobiia bacterium | reverse complement strand
CTCTCGCTTGCCGGTCGCACGCTCGGTGGTCTCTTCGAGCTCTCCGAGCAGCTCCCGAACCTTGTCGTGATCGGCCTTCAGAAGGGCGATAGCATCCCTGCCCTGCCCGTTCTTCGTCCTTGCCATGACTGTCTCCCTCTTCCGGGTTCGCGTAACCCCGCTGCGCAAGTGCGGAGCAAGCCTCATGCCCGTAGCGACAAGCGTTCTTCCCGCGCCGCCCGGGCGCGCCTCATCCAGGTTGGGCAGACGCGGCCGCACGGCCCATCGGCGGGATGACTTACGGATAGGGCGAGGGCGCGGGGCCCCGTGGCCCCCTTCGCGTCGGGGGCGATCTCGCGCGGCTTCCGAAGGCGAGTCGGGGGTGCCGAGCAGCGCGGCGTGCCGTCCCCAAACCCGGTAATCCCAACCCGGTAGCCCTTCGAGAGCCGGAAACCGCTACCGCCTCCGCCCGGTCAGTCGATCTGCGGGCACTGTGGCTCGCGAGCCGATCTGAGGCCGCGGTACGCGCCCCGTTAAGATTACAGTCGCTGTTCGATGGGCTGCAGCATGGCCTGATAGCAGATGGCTCGCGCGCGAAGCTCGCCGCCGCCGGCGTGCCTTGACTGCCCCCGAGCGGCGGGGCAGGATGGCCAACGGAGGCGAGAGAACATTGTTCAGGGTCGGTGTCGACATCGGCGGAACGTTCACGGATCTCGTGTTCCTCGACCCGGGCGGGCGCCTTCACACCAAGAAGGTATCGTCCAGCGTGGACGACTACGCGCGAGCGATCATCGACGGCCTCGGCGAAGTCTTCCGCGATACGGGCATCGCCGGGGCGGACATCGCCGAGGTGCTCCACGGAACGACCGTAGCGTCGAACGCGGTCCTCGAGCAGAGGGGCGCGCGGACAGGGCTGATCACCACCCGCGGGTTTCGCGACGTCCTGGAGATCCGCCGGCTCAGGATGCCGCGGCTCTACGACCTCACCTGGGAGAAGCCGGCGCCGCTCGTCGAACGCTACCTGCGCCAGGAAGTGACCGAGCGCATCGACGCCCACGGCGCCGTCCAGACACCGCTCAACCTGGCCGACGTCGAGCAAGCGCTCGAGCGGCTCCGCCGAGAGGGCATCGAGGCACTCGCCGTCTGCCTGATCAACTCCTACGCCAACCCCGCGCACGAGGAGCAGATCAAGGCGCTCGTCGGCCGGCGCGCGCCGGAGCTGGTGGCCTGCTACAGCGTCGAGGTGCTGCCCGAGATCAGGGAGTACGAGCGGACGTCAACCACGGTGATCAACGCCTACGTGATGCCGATCGTCCGTCGCTACCTCGCCACGCTGCGGGCGGGGCTCGACGGGGTGGGCGTGAAGACGCCCCTCTTGATCATGCAGTCGAACGGCGGACTGATGACCGATGGCGCGGCGGCGGCGCACCCGATCCACATCATCGAGTCCGGTCCCGCGGCCGGCGTGGTGGGCGCGCAGGCCCTCGCCCGGCGCATCGGGCTCGGCAAGCTCATCACGTTCGACATGGGGGGGACGACGGCGAAGGCGTCGATCGTCGAGGATGGCGAGGTCAGCCGCGCGGCCGAGTACCAGGTGGGCGGCGGGATCATGCACGGGTCGCGACTCCTGACCGGCGCCGGCTACCTGCTCCGCGTGCCGGCGATCGACCTGGCCGAGGTCGGTGCGGGTGGCGGCTCGGTGGTCTGGATCGATCCCGGCGGCGCGCTCCAGGTGGGCCCGCGCAGCGCGGGGGCGTCGCCGGGCCCACTCTGCTACGACATGGGCGGCACCGAGCCGACCATCACCGACGCCAATGTCATCCTGGGCTATCTAAATCCCGCCCGGCTCGCCGGGGGCGCAGTGCAGCTGAACGCGACGCGAGCGCACGAGGTGTTCGAGGACAAGGTGGCGCGCCCGCTCGGGATGCCGCTGGTGGAAGCGGCCCACGGCGCCTACCTCATCGCCGCCTCGAACATGATGCGCGCCATCCGCGCCGTCTCGAGCGAGCGCGGCCGCGATCCGCGCGAGTACGCCCTCTTCGCCTTCGGCGGTAACGGTCCGCTGTTCGCCGCCGGCATGGCCGAGCAGCTCGAGATGCGCCGGATCGTGGTGCCGCCGGCCCCCGGCCTGTTCTCGTCGTTCGGCCTCCTGTACGCGGAGGTCGAGCACCACTACGTCCGCACGTGGCGCAAGCTGGTGCGCGAGGCCGACCCCGCCGCCCTCGGCGACCTCATGCGGCGTATGGAGGCGGCCGCCCGCGCTCAGCTCGTCAGCGAAGGCTTCCCCGACGATCGCGTCGGCCTGCGGCGCTCGGCCGATTGCCGCTACCAGGGACAGTCCTTCGAGTTGACGGTGCCGGTGGCCGACAGGCCGATCGACGCCAGCACGCTGGCCGCGCTGGCCGAGTCGTTCGGCCAGGAGCACGAGCGGACGTACGGACATCGCGCCGGGGTCGACGAGCCCGTCGAGATCGTGAACCTCCGCGTCGTGGCCCACGGCGTCTCCGATCGGCCTCGCGTGCCGGGGCGGATCAGCACCGACCGCCCCGGCGGCGGCGACCAGCCCACGCGGCGCGTGTACTTCGGACAGGTCCTCGGCTGGCGCGAGACGCCGATCCTCGACCGCCCGGCGCTCTCCACGCTCCGCCAGGGGCCGTGCATCATCGAGGAGTACGACGCGACCTGCGTGGTGCCGCCCGGCGCGCGGGCAACGCTGGACGCCTACGGCAACATCGCCATCGACCTGGGACGCGAGATCTGACGAGGGAGGCGTGACGATGGACAAACCGCGCGATCCGATCGGGTTCGAGCTGTTCAAGAACACGCTGCTCTCGATCGCCGACGAGATGGCGCTGACGATCCTGCGCACCGCGTACTCCGGCGTGCTAAAGGACAACATGGATTACTCCACCGCCTTCTGCGACGGCAGCGGGCGGACCATTGCCCAGGGGCTCACGCTGCCCGCGCACCTCTCGTCGTTTCCCGACGCTCTCGCCGCGACCATCGCCCGGTACGGGGACCGCATGCAGCCAGGCGACGTGTACTGTCTCAACGACCCGTTCGAGGGCGGCATGCACATTCCCGACGTGTTCGTCCTCAAGCCGATCTTCCACGAGGGCGAGCGGCTGGCCTTCGCCGCCACCATCTGTCACCAGACGGACATGGGCGGGCGCGTGGCCGGCTCGAACGCCTCGGACTCGACGGAGATCTACCAGGAAGGGCTGCGCATTCCACCGGTGAAGATGTACGAGGCCGGGGAGCCCAACGAGACGCTGTTCCGACTGCTCGAGAAGAACATCCGTATGCCGGCGCGCGTGTTCGGTGACCTCCGCGCCCAGCTCGCCGCCTGCCACATCGCGGAGACCGCCTTCCTCCGTCTGGTGGCCCGCCACGGGGCGAAACAGGTCCAGGCGTACATGGAGGAGATCCTCGACTACACGGAGCGGCTCACGCGAGCGGCGCTCGCCGAGCTGCCCGACGGCGAATGGTCGTTCGAGGACTGGATCGACGACGACGGCATCGACTACGGCAAGCCGATCCGGCTCTTCGTGACCCTCCGGAAGAAGGGCGACTCGCTCGTGGCCGACTGGACGGGCACGTCGCCCCAGGTCAAGGGCGCCATCAACAACACGGCGTCGTTCACCAAGGCGGCGACGTTCACGTGTGTCAAGTCCGTGCTTGCCCACGACGTCCTGTGCAACGCCGGCTTCTATCGCGCCATCGACGTCGTCGCGCCGCCCGGCACCATCGCCAACGGCGTCCTGCCCGCCGCCTCCGCGGCCCGCGGCCTCACCGGCTTCCGCATGCTCGACACGTGCTTCGGCGCCCTCGCCCAGATGCTCCCCGCGCGCTCGATCGCCGCCTCCGAGGGCGGCAACACCGGCGTGTCCATCGGCGGCTACTACCCCGACCGCCGACCGTTCATCTTCGTCGAGTTCATCTGCTCGGCTTGGGGCGGCCGGGCGTGGGCCGACGGCCTCGACGGCAACGCCAACATGCTCGCCAACATGTCGCTGCCGCCCGTCGAGATCACCGAGGCCGAGCAGCCGCTGCAGATCCTCTGCACGGAGTTCATCCAGGACGTGGGCGGTCCCGGGAAGTATCGCGGCGGCATGTCCATTCGCCGCGATTACAAGCTCCTCACCGAGGAGGCGGTCCTGCAGGTGCGCGCGGACCGGCACGACGTCCCGCCATACGGCCTCTACGGCGGCCAGGCCGGCCGGCACGCCCACAACGTGCTCAACCCGGGTTCGGGCGCCAAGGAGCTGCCGGGCAAGCTCACGATGACGATGAAGCAGGGCGACGTCTTCCGCCATGAGCAGCCGGGCCCCGGCGGCTGGGGCGACCCGCTCGAGCGCGATCCGGCCCGTGTGCTGAAGGACGTCAGGAACGAGTTCGTCAGTGTCGGCGCGGCTCGCGACGACTACGGTGTCGTGATCGACACCGCGACGTGGACGGTCGACCAGTCCGGGACGGGACAACGCCGCGCCGAGATCCGAGCGCGGGGGCCGGCCGGGAAGTAGCCCTCCCGCGCGTGCACGGCGAGGCGCCCGTCCTTACGGGCGCACCGCCGCGTAT
>DATJFY010000052.1:0-36985 GCA_035495415.1 Verrucomicrobiia bacterium | reverse complement strand
GCCGTTGAGCCGGGCGCGGTGGTGGAAAGCCCTCTGGCCGGCCGCGATGCGGCCCGGGTCGCCCTTCCAGGCCTGCTGGGCGGCCGACTGCAGCGCGCGGCCGTAAGAGAACGAGAGCGGCCAGGGGTGCGTCTCGGCCATCGCATTCATCGCGTTCAGGTGCGCGGTGGCATCCACGTCGTTCTGGCCGCCGGAGAGGAACACGATGCCGGGCACCGCGGCCGGCACGGCGCGCCGGAGGGTGCGGATGGTGGTCTCGGCGACCTCTTGGACGCTCGCGGGGCGGGGACAGCTCTTGCCGGGCAGGATCATGTTCGGCTTGAGGAGCATCGCCTCCAGGGCCACCGGCTGGCGGTGCAGCTCGGCGAAGACGGCGTGGAGGGCGGCCTCGGTGACCTCGGCGCAGCGCTCGATGGTGTGATCGCCGTCCATCAGCACCTCGGGCTCGACGATCGGAACGAGACCCGCCTCCTGGCTCAGGGCGGCGTAGCGCGCCAGAGCGTGGGCGTTGGCGTCGAGGCAGTACGGGCTCGGGATGCCCGGCCCGAGCGTGAAGACGGCGCGCCACTTCGCGAAGCGGGCACCGAGACCGCGATACTCGGCGAGGCGCTCGCGAAGGCCGTCCAGGCCCTCGGTGATCAGCTCGCCGCGGGCGCCGGCCAGGGGCTTCGTCCCCTTGTCGACCTTGATCCCCGGGATCATCCCTCGCCGGATGAGGAGATTCCCGAGTGGCGTACCATCGTCGGCCTTTTGCCGGATGGTCTCGTCGAACAGGATGACGCCACTGATGAACTCGGCCACCTCCGGTGTGGTGAAGAGCATCTGCCGGTAGACGCGGCGATTTTCCGCGGTGTTCTCGATGCCGAGCGAGGAGAAGCGCTTCTCGATGGTGGGATGGCTCTCGTCGGCGGCGAGGATGCCCCGTCCGGGGGCCACGAGCGTCCGGGCGGTGGGCTCGAGCGGCGTGGTGATCATCTGTACCTCCTTGTGGTTAGTCGGCTCGGCCGCCGTACCGGTCCGCGATGGCGCGCCGGAGGCCATCGCGCGCATTCGCGACGTGTCCTCCCTCGAGGGATCGGATCGATTCGCCGAGCTCACGGTCGCCGAACACGTCCTCGATCCAGCGCCGGAAGTCTCCGCGCTCCAGGTGGCCCGACACGACATCCGGCGGCAGCTCGGGCAGCGCGGCGAGGAGGTCGCGAATGGTGCGAGCCCGGCCCAGGGGCCGGCCGGCCCGCGTGAACACGAATTCTCTGTCTCGACGCACCGGAACGTCGGCGTACTTCTGGCGGTGCCGCACGTGGGGGGCCAGGCGCGGGGCAACGCGGAACCGCTTGGACGAGTTGCCCGATTCGATGGAACCGGGCAGGAGCACCGCCTCGTCGATGGCGAGATCGGCGAGGAGCGCCAACCCTTCCGACGGTGTCGCGATGCCGGGGGTCAGGGCCAGGAGGGCAAGCGCCTGACGCCGGTCGTCGACGCGCGTGACGATCACCGCCTCGCTGGCTCGCAGGACGTCCGGTGAGAGATCGGCGATGCGATAGGTCACGAGCAGGTATCCGCCCAGCTCGAGGTCGAGGAGCCGGGGATCGTCGAGCCGGTTCAGGAAGTAATGAGCCTCGTCGACCAGGACGCGATGAGGGACGCCGGTCTCGCGCCGCAGGCGATTGACGGTCCTCAACAACCGGCTGACGAGCGCTGGCTTGTCGCCCGGAGGAGCGGCGGAAAGGTCCAGGACCAGGGTCAGGTCCGGTTGCGCCATCAGGCGCTCGAGAAAGATGAAGGACGTGTCCCGACCGTCCACCGGGTACACCAGTACGCCGGGTAGCGCTTCCAGGCACACGTAATCGCCCTCGGGGTCGAGGATGCAGAGGGCGTATCGCTGGAGGATCAGCTGCTCGCAGAGGGAGCCGGCCATCCATGATTTCCCCGACCTGGGATCGCCCCCGACCAGGATGGTGCGCCCCCGGATCGAGAGATCGAGCGGCTCTCCCGTGCTCGAGGTGCCGAGGCGCACCTGCCGACGCCCCATCCGCTCCGGTGGGATCCTCGCAAGGGCGAGGAGCTCCCGGATGTATCGAGCGACCGCGCCGGGGCCGTCGCCCGGCACGATCTCGTCGGCGCTCCGCCTCAGCGCCTCGCTGCCCCACGCGACGGCGGCGCCGATCTCGCACACTTCGAGCATCTCGTGGTCGTTCTGGGCGTTCCCGACCGCGATCGCGTTGTGCACGGATGCGCGGAGGCGCCAGAGCGCCTCCTGGAGCCCGCTGGCCTTGTCGACGCCGTGCGGCAGTACCATGAGCCGGCTGAGATTGAAGGTGATGGAGAGGGGAAGCTCGAGACGCCGGATGATCTGGATGATCTGCGGAGCGACCGAGGCGTCTGCATCGACCACGCACTGACCCCGATGGTGCGGGATGCCGTGGCGGCCGAGCTCGGCGAGAAAGCGAAGGTCCGGCCCCCGGCTGAGCGTGATGGGCGGAAGGTGCGGCAGCCGCAGAACCGCGCCGTTCTCGGCGACGATGGCGTCGAAGAGGGCCGGACCGGACAACCGGGCGTCGAGATCGCTCAGGGTTCGCCCGGTGACGAGCACGGTCAGCAGCCCGGTGTCCCGCGACTCCTGGATGGCCGCGGCGACGTCCGCATCGATGGTGTCGTTCGCGGCGATCGTGCCGTCGAAGTCGAGCGCGAGGACCCTGGGCTTCACGGGTCAGACGCGGTCAGGCGAGCAGCTGCTCGAGCACATAGGGCAGGATACCGCCCGCCGAGAAGTAGGCGGCCTCGATCGGGGTGTCGATCCGGAGGACCAGCGGTACGGATTCGCGCCGTCCGTCCGTCCGCTCGACGCGCAGGGTCGCCGGCTGGCGTGGGTGCAGCGGCGTATCCAGCTCGAGGTCGAAGCGCTCGGTGCCGTCGAGCGCGAGAGTCTGCGCGCTCACCCCTTCGGGCAGCTGGCATGGGAAGACGCCCATGCCGATCAGGTTGGAGCGGTGGATCCGCTCGAATCCCCGAGCGATCACCGCGCGGACGCCGAGCAGGCGGGTACCCTTGGCGGCCCAGTCGCGCGAGCTGCCCGCACCGTAGTCCAGTCCGGCCATCACGAGCAGGGGCACCCCCTCGACCCGGTAACGCTCGGCCGCGTCGTAGATGTCCATGCGCTCGCCGTCGGGCTGGTGCCGGGTGACGCCGCCCTCCACGCCGGGAACCATCAGGTTCCGGATCCGGACGTTGGCGAAGGTCCCGCGGACCATGACCTCGTGGTTGCCGCGACGGGCGCCGTAGCTGTTGAAGTCCGCGACGGGCACCCCGCGGTCGCGCAGGTAGGCGCCAGCCTCCGAGGCCGGTTGGATCGCGCCGGCCGGGCTGATGTGGTCCGTCGTGATCGAGTCCCCGAAGATGGCCAGGGCCCGCGCCCCCGAGATCCGGGCGGACGGGGCGGCCGTCATCGAGGGATCGAAGTACGGCGGCTCGCGGATATAGAGCGACGCCGGGTCCCATTCGTAGACGTGGCCGGCCGCGGCGGGGATCTGGTTCCACAGCGGGTTCTGGCGGGCGAAGTCGGCGTAGACGCGACGATACTCGGCGGGATCGAACGCGCTCGCGAGCAGCGCATCGATCTCGTCCGTCGACGGCCATATGTCGCGCAGGTAGACCTCGCGTCCGTCGACGCGGGCGAGCGGCTCGCGCGTGAGATCGACATCGATCCGGCCGGCGATCGCGAAAGCCACGACCAGCGGCGGGCTCATGAGAAAATTCGCCTTCACGCTCTGGTGAATGCGCGCCTCGAAGTTTCGGTTGCCGGACAGGACGCTCGCGCCGATAAGGTCGTTCTCGATGATCGCCTCTTCGAGCCCCGCATCGAGCGGTCCCGAGTTGCCGATGCAGGTGGTGCACCCGAACCCGACAAGGGCGAAGCCCAGTCGGTCGAGGAACGGCTGGAGCCCGGTCTTGGTGAGGTATTCGCTCACGACCCGCGAGCCGGGTGCGAGCGAGGTCTTCACCCAGGGCGGGACGCCGAGCCCTCGCTCCACCGCCTTCCGGGCGAGCAAGCCCGCGGCCAGCATGACCGAGGGGTTCGAGGTGTTGGTGCACGAGGTGATGGCCGCGATGACCACGTCGCCGTGGGTCAGCTCACAGGTCAACGCGCGCTCGGCCGTCGACCCGGTCCGGGCGAGACGGTTGGGCGTCGGTCGATTGTTCATCATCTCGATCTCGGTGAACGTGTTCGTGTTGCTCGCGCGACCGTCGGGCACCGCGTCGTGCGATTGGTCCCCGCCGCCGGGCCGGGGGGCGGTGGCATCCCCGAGCCGCACCTCCACCCGGCGCGTCGCCTCGCTGACCGATTTCCCGTAGCCGTCGTGGCGGGTCAGCAACGAGAGAAACTGCTCCTTGAGTCGCCCCAGGGGGATCCGGTCCTGGGGCCGCTTGGGACCGGCGACGGACGGCTCGACGTCGTCGAGGGTCACGTCGAGCACGGTCGTGTAGTCGCATTGGCCCCGCTCGGGCATCCCGAACATTCCCTGGGCCTGGAAGTATCGGCGTACGGTGTCCACGTGGTCCTCGGACCGGCCGGTGGCCTGCAGATAGCGGCAGGTCTGCTCGTCCACGGGAAAGAAGCCGATGGTGGCCCCGTACTCGGGCGCCATGTTGCCGAGCGTCGCCCGGTCCGGCACCGACAGGCTCGCGGCGCCCTCGCCGTGAAACTCGACCAGCTTGCCGACGACGTCCGTACGCCGCAAGAGCTCGGTGATGTGCAGCACCAGGTCGGTCGCGGTCACTCCGGGGCGCAGCCGACCGTGGAGGTGCACACCGACCACGTCGGGCAGGAGGAGATAGACCGGCTGGCCGAGCATCGCGGCCTCCGCCTCGATACCACCGACGCCCCAGCCGACGACGCCGAGCCCGTTGACCATCGGGGTGTGCGAGTCGGTGCCGACCAGCGTGTCGGGGTACAGCACCCCGTTCTTCTCGAGGACACCGCGCGCCAGAAATTCGAGGTTCACCTGATGACAGATGCCGAACCCGGGGGGGACGATTCGTAGCCCGTCGAATGCCTGGGCCCCCCACTTGAGGAAGCGATAGCGCTCGCCGTTCCGGCGAAACTCCATCTCCATGTTGTGTTGAAGCGCGTCGTCCCGGCCGAAGTAGTCGACCTGGACCGAGTGGTCGATCACGAGATCGACGGGGACCAGCGGCTGCACGCGCGCGACGTCACGACCGCGGCGGAGGACCGCGGAGCGCATGGCCGCGAGATCGACGAGGAGGGGCACGCCGGTGAAGTCCTGCAGCAGGACGCGGCCGACGACGAAGGGAACCTCCGCCGTCCGGGCGGCGGTCGGCTGCCACCGCGCCAGCTCCTCGACGTCTTCGTCGCGGATGCGCCGCCCATCGAGATTACGGAGCACCGATTCGAGGAGGATGCGAAGGCTCACCGGCAGTCGCGAGACAGCCGCGACCACCCCGGCTTTCTCGAGCAGGGGTAGCGAGTAGTAGGTGCCGGATGCTCCGGACGGGAGCGGCAAGCGCTGGCGCGTGTCGATCATGGCGTGTCCCTACGAGCGCGATCGCGGAATGGGCAAGGCCACCACGGGGCGCTCTCCGGTCGCGGGTCCGGCCTCTCAGTCGTCCATCCGCCTCAGCGCGGCGCCCTTGTGCATCGCGATGTGGTCGGTCTTGTCGCTCTGGATCTCATACTGCGGCTCATCTTTGCTCGCGTGGTGGGTGTATCCCTTGTAGTCGACATCCCTGGTGTGCACCTTGATGATCGTCCCGCTGACGCGTCCAGCCTCGGAGTTCCAGACGACGTGATCCCCCACCTTGAAGGTCTTCTTCATGAGAGTGTGCCTCCGTTGTGTCAACGCGGTACGCGACCTCACCGGCAATAGTAGTCATATACCCGTCAACGGGCGGGGTAAATCGAAGCGGCCAAGCTCCTCTCGCTCGGCGTGGAGCGTGAGCTGGCCGGGACTACGCGGGCGCCGGTTCTGACCCGCCTCGCCCAGCACGTCGGGCAGTGCGGCGTCTGCCGCGAACCGCACCAGACCCTCCGCGATTTCGTGCGCTCCGAGGCCGCCGGGGTGCCCCCGCTGCCGGGAGAGGCCTCCCCGGGCCTCGGGCTAGCCTCGGCCGGGCCCCACCGCAACGACACCCGTCGCGTCTGCCCCGCCGGCGCCCGGTGTCCAGGCACGTAAGATTCCGTCCGCATCCGACACATACAGGGGAACGAGCTCCCGTGGTGCACGTGGGCTCGGGAGCAACGCCACCTATCACCCGAGCACGGAGCAGGAGGAACAGACATGTCACGGAATACCTTTCGGGCGACGGTCCTGGCTCTGAGCCTCGCTCTCGTCGCGGCGGCCACCGCCGCGTGCGCGCAGCAGACCGCGCCGCCGGGCGGGAAGTTCCAGAAGGTGAGCGCGCTCGTGGCGCTCCCGGATTTCCTGCCCGGGATGGGCACGCTCTACGTGGACCCCCAGACGATCCCGGCCGGGCCCTTCCTGGCCTACGACCGTGACGGAAAGCTCGTGAGCTCCATCTACATGATTCCCTTGAAGGACTTCGAAGCCCACAAGGCATTCAGCAATCTGGGGGCGGCCAAGGAGAAGGTGGACCACGTCGATCTCTACTACAACGCGGGCCATCCCGGCGTCGCCGAGCCGCACTATCACATCGTTGTCTGGTACGTGTCGTCCGAGAAGGCGGCGAGCCTCAAGTAGGCGCGGGCGGCCATGCTGACGCGGCGGGCGTTGCTCGGGGCCGCCGGGCTCGGGCTCGCCGGCCTCGCCCTCCCGCGCCCGATCGGGGCCGCGGCACCGGTCGAGATCCGGATGATGAGTGACACCCTGGGGACGACGGTGTGGTTCGATCCCATCGGGGTCCGGATCGAGCCCGGCCAGGCGGTTCGCTTCGTCGTGCACGCCAACGTGCACACGACCGCCGCGTACCATCCCCGGAACGATGGCCACTCGCTGCGGATCCCCGAGGGGGCGGAGCCGTGGGACTCGGGATTCCTGATCAATCCGGGCAGTCACTTCGACGTGGCCCTGACGGTGCCGGGCGTTTATGATTACTTCTGCGCGCCCCACGAAGCCGCCGGGATGGTGGGACGCCTCGTGGTCGGCCGCCCGGCCGGTCCGGGCACGCTTCCGTTCGACTACTTCAAGGGGCAGCCCGGCACCGAAGCGTGGAAGCCTGTGCCCCGGCCGGCGCAGGCCGCGTTTCCGAGCGTGGACGCGATCATGCGTCACCGGGTGGTCAAGAAAGCCGGAGAGAGCCGCACGCCATGATGTCCGGGCCCGAGCTCGACAGGCTGTCGATCAACACCATCCGGTTCCTGTCCGTGGACGCGGTGCAGCAGGCCAACTCGGGTCACCCGGGCCTGCCGATGGGCGCGGCAGGCATGGCCTATGTCCTGTGGACACGGCACCTCCGGCACAATCCGACGAATCCGGGATGGCCGGACCGCGACCGGTTCGTGCTCTCGGCCGGGCACGGCTCGATGCTGCTGTACGCGCTCCTCCATCTGACCGGCTATGATCTGCCGCTCGATCAGATCAAGCGGTTCCGCCAGTGGGACAGCATGACGCCGGGTCATCCGGAGCGCAACCTGACGCCGGGCGTGGAGGCCACCACCGGGCCGCTCGGACAGGGGCTCGGCAACGCGGTGGGCATGGCCATGGCCGAGGCGCATCTGGCCGCGCGCTTCAACCGGCCCGGGCACCCGGTCATCGACCACCGTACCTACGTCATCGCGAGCGACGGCGACATGATGGAGGGGGTCCAGTCCGAGGCCTGCTCGCTCGCCGGCGACCTCCAGCTCGGCAAGCTGATCGTCCTCTACGACGACAATGGCATCACGCTCTCGGGCACGACATCGATCACCTTCCGGGAGGACGTGGGCGCGCGGTTCACGGCCTACGGCTGGCACGTGCAGCGCGTCGAGGATGGGAATGACCTGACGGCGGTGGACACCGCGCTCCGGCAAGCCCAGCAGATCGCCGACCGACCGTCGCTGCTCATGGTGCGGACGATCATCGGGTTCGGAGCTCCGCACAAGCAGGGGACCTTTCACGCCCACGGCGCTCCGCTGGGCCCGGACGAGGTGCGGGCCGCCAAGGAGAACCTGGGCTGGCCGGTCGAGCCCGCGTTCCTCATTCCCGACGAGGCGCGGGTGCACCTCCGCTCGGCGGTCGAGCGGGGCGCCCGTGCGGAAGAGCAGTGGCGTCATCGTCTCGAGGCGTATGCGGCGGCCTTTCCGGATCTTGGCCGGGAGCTGAAGTGGCGGCTCGCCGGCGATCTGCCGCCCAGGTGGGAGGCCGATCTGCCGACCTTCGTCTCGGACCCGAAGGGCCTCGCCACCCGCAAGGCGTCGGAAGCCACGCTGCTGGCGCTCGCGGCCCGACTGCCCGACCTCGTGGGCGGATCCGCGGATCTCGACCCGTCCACGCTCACGGCGCTCGAGGGGCAGGGGGACTTCCAGCCGGCGTCGGTGTCGAAAGCGGGCGTGCAGGGGGCGGTCGGAGGCGTCTGGAGCCCCGCTGGGCGCAATGTCCATTTCGGGGTGCGCGAGCACGGCATGGGCGCCATCGTGAACGGCTTGGCATATCACGGCGGCTTCGTCCCTTATGGCTCGACGTTCCTGGTCTTCTCCGACTACATGCGCCCGGCGGTCCGCCTCTCCGCACTGTCGCGCCTCGGCTCGATCTGGGTGTACACCCACGACAGCGTCGGTCTGGGCGAGGACGGTCCCACCCACCAGCCGGTCGAGCACTTCCTGGCGCTCCGGGCCATCCCCGACCTGCTCTTCATCCGGCCGGGCGACGCCAACGAAACGGTGTGGGCATGGCGAGTCGCCATACGGAATCGTCGACGGCCCACGGCCCTCGCGCTGACCCGCCAGGCCGTGCCGACGCTCGATCGCTCGATCTATGCCTCCGCGGAAGGGTTGACCCGGGGGGCCTACGTGCTCAACGAGCACACCGAGGCGGCCGACCAGCCGGACCTCATCCTGATCGCGACGGGCTCCGAGGTCCACCTGATCGTCGCGGCCGGCCGAACCCTGGAGGCGAAGGGCGTCAAGGCGCGATTGGTGTCGATGCCTTGCTGGGAGCTGTTCGAGGAGCAGACGGCCGCGTACCGGGAGAGCGTCCTGCCCGCCTCGGTCACCGCGCGGCTCGCCGTCGAGGCGGGGCGATCCCTCGGCTGGGAGCGCTGGGTGGGCGCCGCCGGCGCCACCATCGCGCTCGACCGTTTCGGAGCCTCGGCGCCGGGCGACGTGTTGATGCGGGAGCTCGGATTCACCACGGATCAGGTCGTGCGTGCGGCGGAAGCGCTGCTCATTGGTCGCGTCCCTGGTCGCGCATCCGCATGACGCGCGCGTGACCCGCCCCGGCACGGGCCACGCGGGTGGGCGGCTCAGCACCCGAGCCCCGTTCCACCTCGAGGCGACGGTCCGCGTGCTGCAACGCCGGCCGACGAACCTGGTCGAGACGTGGGAGCGGGGCCGCTACCTGCGGGTGCTGAGGACGTCGGGAGATCTCGCGTTGGTCGAGGTGGAGAACCGCGGGACGATCGATGAGCCCGATGTGCGCTACTCCCTGCGCCACGGCGATTCTTCCACCGAGGCGCAGCGCCGGCTTGCGCAGACCTTGCGAAAGGTGCTCGGCCTCGATGTGGATCCACTCCCCCTGCAGCGTATCGCGGAGGCCGATCGGAAGCTTCGCCCCACGGCGCTGGCCCTGCGCGGCATGCGGCCTCCGCGGTTTGCCGGGTGGTTCGAGGCGTTCGCCAACGTGATGCCCTTCCAGCAGCTCAGCCTCGATGCTGGGATCGCCATCGTGGGGCGACTCGTCGAGCGCTTTGGCCAGCACCTCGAGCAGGGTGGCCATCGCTTCCATGCGTTTCCTACGGCTCGGGCGGTCGCGGAGGCTCGCCTCGAGGCGTTGCGGAAGTGCGGTCTGAGCTCTCGGAAGGCCGAGTCGCTCCGCAATCTGGCCCGGGCGATCGAGTCCGGCGAGCTGACCGAAGACCGGATCGCGGCCATGAACACGAACGATGCACTCAGGGCGCTCATCGAGCTGCCGGGCATCGGTCCCTGGAGCGCCAGCCTCGTATTGCTGCGTGGCCTCGGTCGCCTCGACGTGTTCCCGCCGGGGGATGTCGGCGCCGTGCGCGGGCTCAGCGCGCTGATGCACCTCGGGTCGACCGCATCGCTCGCCCGCCGCGTCGAGCGCTTCGGCGCCTACCGAGGCTACCTGTATTTCTGCGCGCTGGGCGGCAACCTCGTGGGAAGGGGCCTCATTCACACCGCGTCTCCATCGCGACCGCCCGCTCCAGGGCCCCCGCGCCGGCAAGGCTCATCGCGGCCCGCTGAATAGCGCGAGCATCTCTCGAGGAGCGAAACCTCGAGCTTCGAGCCGACTCTTGAGCTTCCGACGAGCGTCGTGCAAGAGCTTGTAGATCGAGTTCCGCGTTGCGCCCCCTCGGTGCACCAGGTCCTCGAGCGGCACGCCGTCGGCGACCACTGCCTGCAGTGTCCGCCGCTGTCGCTCACTCAGATCGGCGTCCATCACTGCCTGGATGATCGTCCACGCCTCGGCCTGGCGCGCCTCCTGCTCCGGGTCGCGGGGGAGGGGCTCGGGGGCCGGGAGCCACGCGCGGCCCCGCATGGCGAGTAATCCGTCGAGCGATACGTGGTTCCGCGCCTCGCGGCGGGCGGCACCCGACGCCATGTTGATCGCAAACCTGTACGCCCAGGTCGTGAAGCGGCTGTCGCCGCGAAAATCGGGGAGACGTCCCAGGATCGCCAGCAGCGCGTCCTGCGCACAGTCTTCGGCGAGCTGGTCGAGGTCGAACGAATGGTGCGCCCGATGCCCACGGCTGCGCTGGAGGCCGTGGCGGGCGGAGCGCACCAGGTAGGCCCGCAACGCGCCCAGCGCAGCCGCCTGCTCCTCGCCACCCCCCCGTAGCTCCCGCACCCAGTCGCTATTCGTCCTCACCCTCGCCTCGGCCCACACGGCTCGGACTCCTCCCGGCGGATTCCCGTACCGCGATTCGGCGAAGCACGAACCTGGCTCGAGCGCCTCCGACCGCCCCCGTGTGACGCTTCCACCGATCATGAGTGGACACCCGGACCGGATTAGGGCGTCGTCAAGAGAAGCGACGGTCGCGTTAGGAGGACAAAAGAATCGGCGTTAGGAACGGGTGAGCGCGCGGGGCCGATGAGCTGGCCGTGTGGCTGCGGATCAATCCACGGTGAGCCGGTATCCGACGCCCGGCTCGGTCCGGAGGTAGCGAGGGCGCGCCGGGTCGGCCTCGATCTTGCGCCGGAGCTGGAGCATGAAGACCCGCAGATAGTTCGCCTGGTCGTCGTGATTCGGCCCCCAGACCTCCCGGAGGAGCTGTTGGTGGACGACGACGAGGCCGGCGTGCCGCACGAGGGTCGCCAGGAGCCTGTACTCGGTCGGCGTCAGGTGGACCTCCGCCCCATCCACCGAGACTCGGCGGCGCATCAGATCCACCCGGAGGGCGCCGACGGCAAAGACCGGCTCCGCCCGCTGCTGGCTGGCAAGGGCCGCGTGGCGGAGCACCGCGCGCAGGCGGGCCAGCAGCAGCCCGACCCCGAAGGGCTTGCTCACGTAATCGTTCGCGCCCAGGTCGAGCGCCTTGATCATATCGCCCTCCTGATCCCGGGCCGAGAGGACGATGATGGGGACCGTACTCCATTCGCGCACGCGGCGGATGATCTCGAGCCCGTCGAGGTCCGGGAGCCCCAGGTCGAGGATGATGACGTCGGGCTGACGCGTGGCCGCCTCGGCCAGGCCATCCTGACCGGTCGCGGCCTCATGGAAGCGATACCCCAGGCTCTCGAGCGCGGCCCGCAGGAAACGCCGCATCTGTGGCTCGTCGTCGATCACGACCACCGTCGGCCCCTTGGCGGGCTCGCCGCTCGGGCCTGATGAGGACGCCCGCACCCCGGGTCGCATCGCCTCAACCATGGGGGGCCTCGATATCTGCCGGCACTGATTCCATGGGCAAGGTGAAGCGGAACACCGCGCCTCCATCCGGTCCGTTCTCCGCCCAGATGCGGCCGCCGTGAGCGTCGATGATGCCTCGGCAGATCGCGAGTCCCAGCCCGGCGCCCTGCCGGGGACCAGATGCGCCCCGATGAAACTTCTCGAAGACCCGCTCTTCGTCGCCGGGATCGAGTCCCGGCCCCCGATCGGCCAGTTGCACCGTGACCACGCCGTCACTCACGAATGCCGAGAGCTCCAGTGGGCTCTCCGATCCGGTGTACTTGATCGCGTTGTCCAGCAGATTGATCAGGACCTGCTCGATGAGCACGTCGTCGATGAGAACGAGAGGCAAGTCATGCGGGAGACTGGTCGTCAGGGATCGGCCGCGGAGGCGCCGCTCCATCCGGGCGAGTGCGGCGCCGACCACGTCCTCGAGTGGCTGACGCGCTTTGCGCGCCTGGATGCCCGACTCGAGCCGGGTCATGTTCAGGAGGTTGTCCACGAGCCTGGCCAAGCGCTCCGCCTCTTCGTAGATCGACTCCTTCAGCTCCCGTTGGGTCTCCGGATCGAACTCCTCGTGTCGCCAGAGGAGACTGGACGCGGCCAAGGTGATCGTGGCCAGTGGAGTTCTCAGGTCATGGGATATCGAGCTGAGCAGTGAGCTGCGCAGCCGTTCCGTCTCCATGCGGAGGTGGGCCTCGTGAGCCTGCTCCGCGAGCGTCGCGCGCTCCAGCGCCAGCGCGATCTGGCTGGTGAAGGTCTCGAGGAGCAGGAGGTGTCCGCGGTCCAGGAGGCCGCCCGCGTCTCGCGGGACCAGGCTCAGCACGCCGATGGTCCCGCGCGCACCCACTAGCGGCAAGTGGAGCGTTCGCTCGGCGGAGAACGCGCGCGTCCCCAACCCCGCGGCCTCTCCATGCTCGTAGGCCCATCGGCCCGCGGCCAGTTCGCCGGGTTCCGGCCCGCCGGTCTCCGGATATCGCCAGCGCGGCGCCAGCTTCCCCTCGGCGTCGGGAAAAAGCATCATGACACGAGTGCCGAAGACCTCGCCAATATGGCGGAGGGCCACGTGCAGCAGGCTGGGCACGTCCAGGGCGGCGGCCACATCGTGGCTCATGGCATACAGCTGCTCCGCCGCTCGCCGCCGCCATTCGGCATCCTCGTACGATCGGATCTTCTCGATCGCGATCGCTCCCATCTGGGCCAGATGCACGAGGATCGATTCGTCCGCCTCGGTGAATTCGCCCGCGTCCTTGTCGGAGAGCTGGATCAGCCCGATGTTGCGGCCGTCGACGCCGATCAGCGGCACGGCGAGCCAGCCGCGTAGCGGCGGATGCGCGCCGGCAGCCTTGCTGAAGCCCCGCCACGCCGGGTGCGATTCGAGCTGGGCCTGGGTCAGGCGCATGGGACGGTTCGCCTCGCACACGAGGCGGTACACCCCGGACCCGTCCGGCTTCTGGGCGAAGTCCCGCCACGCCGCATACTTGTCCGACAACGCGACCGCGTGGATCGCGTGTCCCCAGTCCTGGTCGGTGCTCAGGCCGGAGATGGCCAGGTGGCAATCGATGATCTGACGCGCCCTCTCGGTCAGGATCTCGAGGGTCTCGTCGACGCTGAGGGTCGAGCTCACCGCCAGCGCCGCCGCGGCCAGGCCCTGGAGCTGGGCGACCTGCACCGCGCGCGCGGCCGCGGCGGCCGCGGCGGCCTCCCGCTCGTACTGGCGTACCGCGACGGCGTGTTGCCGGAGGCGTGCCGAGCGGCTGCTGATGATGGCCGCGACCGCCACGACGACGGCGAGCGCGAAGAGATGTTCCACGTCCGAGATCGCGAAGCGGAACCGAGGCGGGATGAACAAGAAGTCGAAGACGAGCACGCTCAGCACCGCGGTCACGATCGATGGACCTCGCCCGAGGTGGGTGGCGACGCCCACCGTCCCGATGAGGTAGATCATCAACAGGTTGCTGAGCGTGAAGTAGGACGCCATGTCCCAGGCGAGAATGGTGCAGAAGCCGACGACGCCCGCGCCCTGAGCGTAGGCGGGCCAGCTCCGGGGGTGCGCCAGCGAGCGGGTGACAGGCCTCGCCGAGGTGTCGTCGGGTGAGGGCTGGTTCAACTCACGCGGTTCTGCGCCCATCGATGCGGAAGCATAGCAGACCGAGCGGACCGCATCCATAACGCTTTCCTAATGCGGGTTCCTTCGCCTTCTTAACGCGAATGGCTTCCTTCTTGATGAGGTGCTCATTCAATCGACTGGTAGCGTGTCGAGCGGTGCCTCGCGACGGATCGACGATCGACGAAAGGGAGCGGTTCCTACAGGGAGCGATGCTATGGCGCGTCAAGGCGAGCTGAACGATCGCGGTGGGTCTCCATGGGCGGTGGTACTCGCGGGCGGCGAGGGGGTCAGGTTACGGTCACTTGTTCGCCGCCTGTGCGGCGACGAGCGCCCCAAGCAGTTCGTCCCTCTGCTGGGGCCACGAACGCTCCTGCGTCAGACACTGGACCGCGTTGGGTTGGCCATTCCTCCCGAGCGGACGGTCGTGGTGGGTCTCGAGAGCCATGGACGATATCTGGCGGCGGAATGTGCCGAACGACCGGCTCCGCATCTCCTCACGCAGCCGACGGACCGCGGGACCGCCGCCGCAATTCTGTTCGCCGCGCAGTGGATCGAGGCCCGGGACCCATCGGCAACAGTCGTGTTCTGTCCTTCGGACCACTTCATTCCGGAGGAAGTCGAGTTCATGGAGCGGGTGATCGAGGTGGCGAGGTTCGTCGAGCGGCAGCGGGACTGGATGGTCCTGCTCGGGGCGGAGCCGACCCAACCGGAGACGGAGTATGGCTGGATCGAGCCCGGGGAATCCGTGGGCGCGGCCGGGGACGGCCTCATCTACCGCATCCGGCGGTTCCAGGAGAAGCCTTCGAGCGAAGCCGCGGAACGATTGTTCACGAAGGGGTGTCTGTGGAACACGTTTGTCTTTGTCGCCCGGGCTTCCGTGGTGCTCGCCGCGGGGCGGGAGTGCGTGCCGAGCATGGCCGACCGGCTGGCCCGCCTCTCGTCGTTCCGGGGTACCGCCCATGAAGCATGGGCGGTCCGCCAGGCGTACGCTCTTGCGCCGGCGGCCAACTTCTCGCGGTCCATTCTGGAGGCGTGCTCACAGCCTCTTGCCGTCGTGAAGATGCCGGGTCTCACGTGGTGCGATCTCGGCAGCCCCGGCCGCGCCCTGAAGACGATGGCCGAACGGGGAATGGCGGTTCCGCGGCATGCCGCCGCCACCGCGTGACCGCGGAGAGGAGCACGTCATGGTGCAGGCGGGCAAGTGGACCATCCGTCGCCCGGATGAAATCAAGTCGGCCGGGCATGTAGGCCGGTGGGCCGTCGTGGTCGGGGAAGGAGAAGACCGTCGGCCCGGAGCGCGAACGCGGTTACGCGAGACCCTGGAGGGAATTGGACGAGTCATTCCGCCGGAGCGCACGCTCGTGGTTGGCCTACCGGGCCATGCTCGAGACCAGGCGAGCCATGTCGACGAGGAGGGGGGCCCCCACGTGCTCGATGAGCCGGATGATCGAGGGACCGGGGCCGCCGTGCTCCTCGCCGCCCTGTGGATCGAGGCGCGGGAGCCCCGGGCAACGGTGGTGTTCCTTCCTTCGGATCGCGTCATCGGGGAGGAAGGGGTGCTCATGGCGCGCGTGGCGGAGATGGCGGACTTCGTGGAACGGCAGCCGGGGTGGATGATCCTGCTTGGCGTGCCACCGCGCGGGTCCGACACGGAGCGTGGCTGGATCGAGCCTGGTCAACGTGTCGGCTGGGCGGGCCCCAGTGCCGTCTACGGCATCCGACGATTTCATGATGGGCCCTCGGTCGCGGACGGGCAGTTGGCCAGCGGGTGTCTCTGGAACACCTGGGTCTGGGCGGCTCGTCCCGGTGTGGTTCTCGCCGCGGGCCGCGAATGCGCGCCGAGCCTCTACGAGCGCCTGGTCCAACTGCCGGCCTTCTGGGCGGGTCAGCACGAGCGGTGGGCGCTGCACCACGCGTACGCCCTCGCCCCGGCGGTGGACTTTTCGCGAGCCATTCTGGAGACGTGCTCACTACCACTTGCGGTCTTGAAGGCACCCTGAAGGGGAGCCGGCGATGCTCAGGAGCGTGAACGCTCTGAGGGGATTTACGATCGGGGCGACCGACGGCGACGTTGGACGCGTCGAGGCGTTCTATTTCGACGACACGTCCTTTACGATCCGGCACCTGGTGGTCGACACCGGCGGCTGGCTGGGGGGCCGGAAGGTCCTCATCTCGCCGAGGGCACTGGGTGACATCGACTGGGATGACCGGCGTATCGACGCCGCGTTGACGAAGGCCCAGGTCGAGAAAAGTCCGGACATCGACACGGACCGGCCGGTGTCGCGGCAGCAGGAGATCGAGTACTACCGGTATTACGGGTATCCATCGTACTGGAGTGGGCCGTACCTGTGGGGCGGCTATCCCTTCCCCGTCGTGTCTCCGGGCCGGTCGGCCACCCTCGAGCACGAGCGGCGCTGGGAGTGGGGGCCTCAGGAGAGCGGCGATCCGCATCTCAGGAGCTCGGCCGCCGTGATCGGCTACCACATCGCGGCCACGGACGGCGATATCGGACATGTCGAGGATTTCCTGGTGGACGACGAGACGTGGTGTATCCGCTACATGGTCGTGGACACGAGCAACTGGTGGTTCGGCAGGAAGGTGCTCGTGTCGTCGGAGTGGATCACCCGCGTGGATTGGAGCGAGTCCCTGTTGCGGGTCGACATGACACGCGAGAAGGTCAAGAACAGCCCGGAGTACGACTCGTCAGGTCACGTGCAGCGCGAGTACGAGAGGCGCCTGCACGACTACTACGGCCGGCCGGGCTACTGGAGTGAGCGGAGAGGCGAGGCGAATCCGAAGGCACGGTAGTGACGTGCCTCGACGAGGACGGATGGTGGCCACGCGATCGGCGTTCATCCTGGATCTGGAAGGCCAGCGCCGGGTGTGGGCCTGGCTCACGACGGTGGATCACAAGCGCATCGGAGTGCTCTACGGCACCACCGCCTTCGCCTTCTTCCTTCTCGGTGGTCTCGAGGCGTTGCTGATGCGCACTCAGCTCATCAGGCCGGACAACACGCTGGTGAGGGCCCAGACCTACAACGAGCTGTTCACCATGCACGGGACCACCATGATCTTCCTGGCCGTGATGCCGCTGTCCACGGCCTTCATCAACTTCGCGGTCCCGCTCCTCCTGGGCGCACGAGATGTCGCGTTCCCGCGTCTCAACGCGCTCAGCTACTGGATCTTTCTCGCGGGCGGGCTCCTCCTCAACGCGAGCTGGCTCCTCGGTGCCGCCCCGGACGCGGGCTGGTTCGGCTATGCGAACCTCACGTCGGCGCAGTTCTCTCCCGGGCTCAACGTCGACTTCTGGATGCTGGGCATCCAGATTCTCGGCATCTCCTCGATCCTGGGCGCCCTGAACTTCGTGGTGACCATCATCAACATGCGGGCCCCGGGCATGACCCTCATGCGCATGCCCGTGTTCGTCTGGATGGCCCTGGTCACGCAGTTCCTGGTGCTGCTGGCCTTCCCGGCGCTGACCGTGGGCCTCATCCTCCTCATGTTCGACCGCTTCTTCGGCACGCTCTTCTTCGTCCCGGCCGCGGGCGGCGACCCGTTGCTCTGGCAGCATCTCTTCTGGATCTTCGGCCACCCCGAGGTCTACATCCTGATCCTGCCGGCCATGGGGATCACCTCCGAGGTGATCCCCACGTTCGCCGGCAAGCCCCTGTTCGGCGCCCCGATGGTGATCTACTCCGGCATCCTCATCGGCTTTCTGTCCTTTGGCGTCTGGAGCCATCACATGTTCGCGGTGGGTCTGGGGCCGGTGGCCGACGCCGCCTTCTCGTCGGCCAGCATGCTGATCGCCGTCCCCACCGGCGTGAAGATCCTGAACTGGCTCGCGACGCTCTGGGGGGGCCGCCTCCGATTCAAGACCCCGCTCTGCTTCGCCCTGGGCTTCGTCGGCATGTTCACCATGGGGGGGCTCTCCGGGGTCATGCATGCCTCGCCGCCGGTGGACCTGCAGCAGACCGACAGCTACTTCGTGGTGGCCCACATTCACTACGTGCTGTTCGGCGGCTCCATCTTCAGCCTCGTCGCGGGCGTGTACTACTGGTGGCCGAAGATCTTCGGCCGGGCGCTGGACGAGCGCCTGGGCCGGTGGCACTTCGGGCTCATGTTCCTGGGTTTCAACCTGGCGTTCTTTCCCATGCACTACCTGGGGCTCATCGGGATGCCGCGCCGGATCTACACGTACGCGCCGGATCTCGGCTGGACCTTCTGGAACCTTGCCTCCACGATCGGGGCGTTTCTCATCGCCCTGTCCTTCGTCGTCTTCCTCGTGAACGTGGTCAAGACCACGCGCTCGGCCGGGCCGGCCGGGGCTGATCCCTGGGACGGCCGGACGCTCGAGTGGTCCATTTCCTCGCCACCGCCACCCTGGAACTTCAGCCGGATCCCGATCGTGCGCGACCGGGATGAGCTCTGGCTGCGCAAGCATGGGGACGAGGCGGGCCGCCGGCTTCCTGCCGAACCGCTTCCTGCCGAGCCCCAGCTCGAGCCCATCCACATGCCACGGCCATCCTTCTGGCCGATCCTCCTGGCCGGGAGCCTGCTCGTCATGGTGGGAGGCCTTGTCATCGGCATCGAGCCGGTCGTGATCGGCGGCATGCTGACCCTCTACTGCATCGCCCGCTTCGCGCTCGAGTACCACCGGAGGCCCTCGGGCTACGAGGTCCTGCCGCCGTTGGCACACGAAGCAGGCGTTCGCGGCACGGAGGGATGATGGTGGTCGTCTTGCGCGGGCATCCGTCGAGCGGCGGTCCCGGGATCGAGCCCCGCTGGACACGGAGCGACAAGCACGGGGTGGGGACCGCCTACTCGGCGGTGAGCCGGGTCTGGTTCACCGTGTCCAAGGGCATCCTCAACGAGGTCTACTATCCGACCATCGATCGGCCCCAGATTCGCGATCTGCAATACCTCGTCAGTGACGGGACCACCTTCTTCCGCGACGAGCGCCATCTGGACAACACCCACGAGTACCTGGCCGCCGACACGCTGGGCTATCGCATCACCAATGTCGATCCCCGGCGGCGCTATCGCATCGTCAAGGAGGTCATCGCCGACCCGCATCGGCCCTGTGTGCTCGTCCACACGCGGCTGGAGGCGGAGGACGACGTCCTCGCCCGGTTGCGCCTCTACGCCCTGCTCGCGCCGCACCTGGATGGCGGCGGCCGGGGCAACAGCGGGAACGTGGTGGCCACCAGCTGGGGCAAGGTGCTGGCCGCGCACAAGGGCGGTACCTGGCTCGTGCTGGGCGCCTCGGTCCCGTTCCGGCGATGCTCGTGCGGCTACGTGGGGACGACCGACGGCTGGCAGGACCTGGCTCACGACTTCCGCATGGACTGGGAGTTCGACTGTGCGCCCGATGGCAACATCGCTCTGACCGGCGAGCTCGACATCCGACAGAGCCGGGAGTTCGTGCTGGCGCTGGCCTTCGGCGACACCCTGCACCACGCCCTCGTCACGATGACGCAGGCCCTGGCGACGCCATTCTCCGGGCACCGTGTGCGCTTCGTCGAGCAGTGGCAGCGCGCCAGCCGTCACCTGCTGCCGTTGACGGAGAAGGCGACGGGGGACGGCGGGCGCCTCTACCACGTGAGCCACGGCGTGCTCCTGGCGCACGAGGACAAGACCTACGATGGGGCCGTGATCGCGTCGTTGAGCATTCCATGGGGCGAGTCCGCGAGCGACGACAACCTGGGGGGCTACCATCTGGTCTGGCCCCGGGACATGTGCCACAGCGGCACCGCGTTGCTCGCCGCCGGCGGCAAGGAGGTGCCGCTCCGCGCCCTGATCTATCTGGCCTCCGCCCAGAACGAGGACGGCGGCTTCTACCAGAACTTCTGGATCAACGGCGAGCCGTACTGGCGCGGTACCCAGCTCGACGAGACGGCCTTCCCGATCTTGTTCGCCTGGCGGTTGCACGAAGCCAAGGCGCTCCAGGACTTCGACCCGTATCCGGTCGTGCTGAAGGCGGCCGCTTATCTCATCCACCATGGCCCGGTCACCCCGCAGGAGCGCTGGGAGGAGAACAGCGGGTACTCGCCCTCGACCCTGGCCGTCCAGATAGCCGCCCTCATCTGTGCCGCGGCCTTCGCGCGGGAGCGGGGCCACCCGGCCACCGCGCACTACCTCGAAGAGTACGCCGACTTTCTCGACGCCCACCTCGAACGGTGGACGGTGACCACGGACGGATCGCTGGTCCCGAGCATTCGCCGCCACTTCATCCGCATCCATCCGGCGGACGTCCGCGATCCCCAACCTGACGAGGACGCCAACCACGGGCTCCTGGATCTGCGCAACCAGCCGCCCGGGGCGCCCACCGCATTTCCGGCCAAGGACATCGTGGATGCGGGGTTCCTCGAGCTGGTCCGCTACGGCATCCGCAAGCCGGGGGACCCGCTGATCGAGGATTCACTCCGCGTGGTGGACGCGATCCTCCGGGTAAACACCCCGTTCGGCCCCTGCTGGCGACGCTACAACCACGACGGCTACGGGCAGCGGGAAGATGGCGGGCCCTATCAGGGATGGGGATACGGACACGCCTGGCCGCTGCTCACGGGAGAGCGGGGGCACTACGAGCTGGCGGCCGGGCGCGACGTAGGGCCGTTCATCCGGGCCATGGAGGGGTTTGCCACGCAAACGTGCTTGCTGCCCGAGCAAGTGTGGGCGTTGCCGGATCGTCCCGGGGCCCACATGAGCTTCGGCCGCCCTACCGGAGGCGCCATGCCGCTGGCCTGGGCGCATGCCGAGTACATCCAGCTGGTGCGCTCCGCCGCGGACGGCCAGGTCGTCGGCCTGATCTCGGCCGTCGCCGACCGTTACCGCACCCGCCGGACGGTGCCGCGGTTGGAGATCTGGACATTCAACCGGCAGGTGCGCTCGGTATCGACCGGAGGCACCCTGCGGATCCAGGCGGCCTCCTCGTTCCGGTTGCGGTGGACCGGCGACGAATGGCAGCGCGCCCAGGACACGGACTCCACGCCCATCGATACCGGCCATCACTACGTGGACATCCAGGTGCCGCCGGCGCAGAGGGCTCCGGTCCGCTTCACCTTCTTCTGGACGGTAGCAGGACGCTGGGAAGGGCGGGATTTTCAGGTGGGAACGGTGCCGCCATGACCAGTAAGGGAGAATCGGAGCCATGATCCGATTGAAGCGAGTCTACGAGAAGCCTTCCCGAACGGATGGCCTGCGAATCCTGGTCGATCGCCTGTGGCCGCGCGGTTTGACCAAACAGCGCGCCGCGGTGACATTGTGGCTGAAGGACGTGGCCCCGAGCACGGAGCTGCGCAAGTGGTTCGGCCACGCTCCCGGTAGATGGAAACAGTTTCAAGCCCGGTACCGGAAGGAGCTCCGTGCGAAGAAGGATGCGCTCAGGCTGCTGAGGCAGAAAAGCAAGACGCACACCGTTACCCTGCTCTACGGCGCGCGGGACGAAGAGCACAACGAGGCGCTCGTCCTGAAGAAGGTTCTCGAAGGTCGCAGATGATGCCGGCGTGATCCCATGCGCGTTCGACCCAACACGGTCCTGCTGCTCGTCTCGCTGCTGCTGCTCCCGGTTGCCGCGGCGTACATCCAGTGGGGTACGTTTGGCCTTCCGACGGTGTCGTCCAGCCTCACGTCGATGCTCGAACGGGCGGAGCCTTACGGCTTCCCGGCCTGGCTGCGCATCACCCACTACGTGAACCTGCTATTCCTGGTGCTCCTCATTCGCAGCGGCTTGCAGATCCTCATGGACCATCCCCGGCTGTACGGGAACGTCCACTGCACCCCCGGCACGGAGTGGCTCCGACTCACGCCGATCCAGGTGCCGAAAGATCGCGTCTGGACGGCAAAAGACGATTCTCGGCCTCTTTCGGCCTGGATCGGCTTGCCCGGCCACCGGCACACGGTCGGTATGGCCCGGCACTGGCACTTCCTCAGCGTCTTGTTCTGGGTAGGCAACGGCGTGGCCTTCGTCGCGCTCCTGTTCGGAACCGGGCAGTGGAGGCGGCTGGTGCCGACGTCATGGCGGATCGTACCCGACGCCTGGGCCGTCTTCGTCCACTACGCCACCTTCCACCTGCCGCCGGAGCCCAACGGTTTCTACCACTACAACGCGCTCCAGCAACTGGCGTACTTCGGGGTCGTGTTCCTCCTGGCCCCTCTGGCGATATTGACCGGCCCCTCGATGTCCCCGGCCTTCACGGCCCGGTTCACGTGGTACCCGAAGCTGCCCGGCAACCGCCAGGTCGGCCGATCGATCCACTTCCTCGTCATGTGTGCCTTCGTCGTCTTCATCATTGCGCACGTGACCATGGTCGGGCTCACGGACTTCGTCCGGAACATGAACCACATCGTGATGGGGACGGATGACGCCCACCCGATCGGCCTGGACCTCGGCCTGGCAGGGATCGGCGTGGTCGTCCTGCTGAACGGGCTGGCCAATCGGGCGGCGTGGAGGTACCCCCGAGCCGTCCAGCACGCCGCCAAGGCGGTCGTCACGCCGGTCATGGCGTGTCTGCTCGACCGGGCCGCCGCACGGGCCGAGTTCCGTCGCGAGGACGTCTCCCCCTTCTTCTGGGTCAACGGCAAGGTGCCGACCTGCGACGAGTGGACCGCGCTGGTCGCGGGCGATTTCAAGGACTACCGTCTGAAAGTGTACGGCTTGGTGGAGAACCCGGTGGAGCTGTCGCTGGACGACCTCCGGGCGCTGAGAATGAAGACCCAGGTCACGTTGCACCACTGCATTCAGGGTTGGTCGGGCATTGCCGAATGGGGCGGGCTGCCAGTGGCCGAACTGGTCCGGGTGGTCAGGCCAACGCCGTGCGCGAAGGCCGTCGTCTTCTATTCATTCGGCGAAGGAGCGGAGGGCGGCCAATTCTACGGCAGTCTCGCGATCGAAAATGCTCTGCACCCGCAAACCTTGCTGGCCTACGAGATGAACGGCGCGCCGCTCAGCCATCTCCACGGGGCCCCGCTGCGCCTGCGGGTCGAGAACCAGCTCGGCTTCAAGATGGTCAAGTGGGTCCAGGGGATCGAATTCGTCGAGGACGTCAGGTCGATCAATCGAGGCGAAGGCGGCTACAACGAGGACCACGAGTACTTTGGCGAGCTGGCCAGCATCTGACGCCGGCCGCGGGCGCGAGGCGGCCTGTCGCGTCGCGGATCCGGTCGGCGCCCGTCGGAGGCTCGCACCAGCCCCGACCCAGGGAGGTGTCCTGATGAAGGCGACTCAAGAGCTCCATGAGATGGGTCAGAGCCTCTGGCTCGACAACATCACCCGCGGTCTGTTGATGAGCGGTACGCTTCGCCGGTATATCCAGGAGTTCTCGGTGACAGGGCTCACGTCGAACCCCACCATCTTCGATCACGCCATCAAAAACAGTCATGACTACGACGAGGCCATCCGCCGGAAAGGGAAGGACGGGGAGTCGCGCGAATCGCTGTTCTTCGAGCTGGCACTGGAGGACCTGAGACAAGCCGCCGATCTGTTCCGGCCGATCCACGATCAGACGGGCGGCGTGGATGGCTGGGTGTCGCTGGAGGTCTCACCGCTGCTCGCGAACGATACGGCCGGCACCATCACGGCGGTCAAGGAGCTTCACGACCGCGCGGACCGGCCCAATCTCTTCATCAAGATCCCGGGAACTCGGGAAGGTCTCCCTGCCATCGAGGAGGCGACCTTCGCGGGCGTGCCGATCAACGTGACGCTCCTCTTCTCCCGCGAGCAGTATGTCGCGGCTGCCGAAGCGTACCTGCGGGGCATCGAGCGGCGGCTCGCCGCCGGGCTGAAGCCCGACGTCTTCTCGGTGGCCTCGCTGTTCGTCAGCCGCTGGGACGTTGCGGTGATGGGCAAGGCACCTGATGCGCTGCGCGATCGGCTCGGTATCGCGATCGCAAAGCGGACGTACAAGGCGTACCGCGACTTGCTCGACTCGCCGCGCTGGCAGCGCCTGGCGAACGCCGGGGCGCGGGTTCAGCGGCTCCTGTGGGCCAGCACCGGCACCAAGGACCCGAAGGCGTCCGACGTGCTCTACATCACGTCGCTCGCCGCGCCGCTCACGATCAACACCATACCGGAGAGGACCTTGAAAGCCCTCGCGGACCACGGCCGGCTCGGGGCCGTCATGCCGGCCCACGGCGGTGACTGCGAGGAAGTCCTCGCCGAGTTCACCAAGGCCGGCATCGATATCGATGCCCTGGCCGCCCGCCTTCAGGAGGACGGAGCGATAGCGTTCGTCCGGTCCTGGGACGAGTTGATGAAGTCCATCGCGTCAAAGGGCGAAGCGACCCAGGTGGCTGGCTGAAGGATCATGTCTTCGCCACTGAGGATATTCAAGGACGGCGACGAGCTGGCGGCGCACGCCGCCGATCAGATCGTGCAGGTCGCGCGGGAGGCCATCCGGGTCCGCGGCCGCGCCATGGTGGCATTGGCGGGCGGCTCGACCCCGAAGAAGAGCTACCGGCTGCTGGCGCAGCCGCCCCGCCGCGGCCGGATGGATTGGGCTCATACGTATCTGTTCTTCGGGGACGAGCGGTTCGTGCCGCCGGACGATCCATCCAGCAACTTCGCCATGGTGCAGGAGACTCTGCTGAAGCCGGCCTCCGTACCCGCCAGCCGGGTGTTTCCGGTACCGACACGCCTCGGAAGCGCTACCGCCGCCGCTCAGGAATACGCCGCCACGCTCAGCAGGACTTTCGGGGTCGGTGAGAGCGGTGATCCGCCACGATTCGACCTGGTCCTGCTGGGTCTGGGCGATGACGGGCATACCGCGTCCCTCTTTCCAGGCGCCGCGTCCCTGCGGGTGACGGATCGGTGGGTGGTGGCCAGCCCGCCCGGAACCCTCCCGCCGCCGGTGGAGCGCATCACGCTCACCCTCCCGGTATTGAATGCGGCGCGCGAGATCATGTTCCTGGTCGTCGGTCCGAACAAGGCCGAGGCGCTGCAAGACGTGCTGGAGGGTCGTCCCGGCCGTGCGGCGCGGCCGGCGGCGGCCGTCTCTCCCGTAGACGGGACGGTCACCTGGCTCGTCGATGAAGCCGCGGCCGGTCGACTGACGCGCTCGGGAGACGCGGGTCCACCCGCGCAGGGCAGATCCCGGGAGAGGAGGAACCGATGACGGGGGCACGCGCCGATCGCTCCCAGGAAGGGCCGCTACAGATCCGCCTGCTGATCGCGGATGTGGACGGCACCCTGGTCACCCAGGACAAGGTCCTGACCCCCCGCGCCATCCAGGCGGTCCACCGCCTCCGTGATGCCGGCATCGCCTTCGCCATCACCAGCGGACGCCCGCCGCGCGGGATGACCATGCTGGTCGAGCCGCTCGCCCTGACCACCATCATCCCGGGCTTCAACGGCGGCATGTTCGTCCGTCCGGACATGACGCTCGTCGAGCAGCACACCCTGCCGGCCAGCGTGGCCGCGCGCGTCATCGAGACCGTGGATGCGCACGGCCTGCCCGCTTGGGTCTACCGGGGCAAGGATTGGTTCGTCCGCAAGAGAGAGGCGCCACATGTTGCCCGGGAGGAGTCGACCGTCCAGTTCCCGCCGACCGTCGTTCCGAGCTTCGAGGGCCTCCTGGACCAGGTGGTCAAGATCGTCGCGGTCAGCGACGACCTGGATGCGGTCAAGCGCTGTGAGTCCGATACCCAGACGGCGTTCGCCGGGCAGGTCTCGGCGGCGCGCTCGCAGCCGTACTACCTGGACGTGACCCATCCGAGTGCCAACAAGGGCGCGGTGGTCACGTGGATGTCCAATGCCATGCGCATTCCGGCCGAGCAGATCGCCACGATGGGCGACCAGCCCAACGACGTGCTCATGTTCGCCAAGAGCGGGCTGAGCATTGCGGTGGCGAATGCCAGCCCCGAGGTGCAGCGAGAAGCCACGCACGTGACGACCTCCAACGAGGAGGAAGGCTTTGCCAACGCGGTCGAGCGCTTCATCCTTCCGGCCGCCCGCCCAAGCGATCTGACGCGGCACGGGCACTGAACGGGGAACGATGGAACCGAAGCAACGGGCGTTTTCCATGTGGTACACCGTGGCGGCCATGCTGCTGTTCTTCGGCATTCAGGCGATCCTGCTGGCACCTCATCCGGAGACGGTGTCATACAGCGAGTTCAAGAGCTTGGTGAAGGCGAACAAGGTCAGTGACCTGATGCTGTACAAGGACACGATCACCGGGACGCTGGCGCTCACGGGTCTGGAAGGCGTGCTGCCGAAGGAGAAGATCGAGGAGATCAAGCGGGCGGGAAAGGGCGCGCCGGGCTTCGTGACGACGCGGGTCGAGGACCCGGGGCTGGTGCCGGAGCTCGAGGCCGCCCACATCCGGTTCACCGGGCACGTGGCGAATCCATGGGTGTCGACGCTGCTGTCGTGGATCCTGCCTGCGGTGATCTTCTTCGGGCTCTGGATGATCGTGATGAAGCGGATGAACCCGCAGAGCGGGCTGATGTCCATCGGCAAGAGCCGGGCGAAGGTGTACGTGGAGCATCAGACCGGGGTCACGTTCGACGATATCGCCGGCATCGATGAAGCCCGCGGCGAGCTGATGGAGATCGTCGATTTCCTGAAGAACCCGGCGCGCTATCGGCGCCTGGGTGGGAAGATCCCGAAGGGGGTGCTCCTGGTCGGGGCGCCGGGAACCGGGAAGACCCTGCTGGCCAAGGCGGTGGCCGGAGAGGCCGGGGTCCCCTTCTTCAGCCTGACCGGGTCGAACTTCGTGGAGATGTTCGTCGGGGTCGGGGCGGCGCGCGTGCGCGACCTCTTCGTCCAGGCCCAGGCGAAGGCGCCGAGCATCGTGTTCATCGATGAGCTCGACGCCGTCGGAAAGGCGCGGGGAGTCAATCCCGGGTTCGGAGGGCATGACGAGCACGAGCAGACACTGAACCAGCTCCTCGCAGAGCTGGACGGGTTCGACACCCAAGCCGGCGTGATCATCCTGGCGGCCACGAATCGGCCGGAGATCCTCGACCCGGCGCTCCTGCGGCCAGGGCGGTTCGACCGGCAGGTCGTCATCGACCGGCCGGATCTCAAGGGCCGGGAGAAGATCCTCGAGGTCCACACCCGGAAGGTCACGCTGGCTCCGGGCCTCGATCTGTCCGTCATCGCGGGCCGGACGCCCGGGTTCGTCGGGGCCGATCTGGCGAATCTGGTCAACGAGGCAGCGCTCCACGCGGCGCGGGAGGGGAAGGACGCGGTGGCCCTGACGGACTTCGACCAGGCGATCGACCGCATCGTAGGGGGGCTCGAGCGGAAGTCGCGGATCATCAGCCCGAAGGAGAAGGAGATCGTCGCCCATCATGAGGCGGGGCATGCCCTGGTGGCCGAGTCACGGGAACATGCCGACAAGGTCTCGAAGATCTCGATCATCCCACGCGGGGTGGCCGCGCTCGGCTATACGCAGCAACAGCCCACGGAAGACCGGTATCTGATGACACGCGCAGAACTGCTAGACCGCCTGGACGTATTCCTCGGGGGCCGGGTAGCAGAGGAGATCATCTTCGGGGATGTCTCGACGGGCGCCCACGACGATCTACAGCGGGCGAGCGACCTGGCGCGGCACATGGTGACCCAGTACGGCATGAGCGACGCGCTGGGGTTGGGAACATTCGAGCGGCCGCGGCAGGCTCTGTTCCTCAGGGGCCCGAGCGTCAGCGAGCGTGAGTACAGTGAAGACACCGCTCGGGTCATCGACGACGAAATGCGGAAGTTGCTGGAGGCCGCCCGTCAACGGGTCCGTGAGACGCTGGAGGAGAAGCGCAACATACTCGAGGCTCTGGCCAAGCTGCTGATCGAGAAGGAGGCCGTGGATCGGAACGCGCTCACCACACTATTGGCCGCGCCAAGGGCGTGAACGAGGGTGTCATGACGGGCGTGAGTTTGAGAGGGAAGGTCGCGATCGTCACCGGCGGCAACAGCGGCATCGGCAGGGCCATCGTCCTGGAGCTGGCCAAGCAGGGTGCGAATCTCGTCATCGACTACATCATGCATCCGGAGGCGACGGAGGCCCTCGAGCGACAGGTGGCAGCGCTCGACCATCGGGCCTTCGGTGTCGAGGCTGACGTCGGCAAGGTCGCCGACCTCGAACGCCTGATCGACAGCGCGGTCAAGAAGTTCGGCCGGCTGGACGTCATGGTCAACAATGCCGGCATCGAGACCCGCACGTCGGTGCTCGAGACGACGGAGGCCCAGTACGACCAGGTGCTGCGGACGAATCTCAAGAGCGCCTTCTTCGGCACCCAGTTCGCGGCCCGCCAGATGATCAAGCAAGGCGGCGGCGGGCGCATCATCAACATCACGTCCGTGCACGAGGACTGGCCGATGCCGGGCAACATCGCCTATTGCCTGTCCAAGGGCGGGATGCGCATGCTGACCCGCACCGCCGGGGTCGAGCTGGCGCCTCACAACGTGCTCGTCGTCGGGATCGCGCCAGGCGCCGTCGCGACTCCGATCAACCGGGTGACGATGAAGGATCCGGCAATGATGGAGCGGCTGAACGCGGCCATCCCGCTGGGCCGCATGGCGGAGCCGGAGGAGATCGCCGGCGTGGTGGCCTTCCTGGCAAGTGATCAGGCGCGCTACATGACGTCCACGACCGTCGTGGTCGACGGCGGCATGACTCAGCAGAGTCCGGGTCTTTGATGGCGGCGGGGTGCGACGAAGGTCGGGACGGCATCGTTCGGCGGCCGGTTGTGTCGGCCGAAGAGGAGCGAGGCGATGGCAAGGTCAGCAAGTAGGCTCGCACCGGAGAAACAGCTCTTGTACGAACAGATCGTGGACGCGCTGCAGGCCCTGTTCGGGGTTCACCCCGGCTACCGGGCTGTTCACGCAAAAGGCATCGTCTGTGAGGGGACTTTCAACCCGGCGTCGACCGCGGCTTCCGTCAGCCGGGCGCCGCACCTCCAAGACACCCCGGTGCCGGTAACGGTCCGGTTCTCCGACTTCGCGGGCGTCCCCACCGTCCCCGACGGCGACCCGCTGGCCAGCCCGAGAGGCATGGCGATCAAGTTCCACCTGCCGGGTGGGATCGTCACCGACATCGTGGCTCAATCGTACGACGGCTTTCCCGTCCGCACCGCCGAAGAGTTCCTGGTCTTCGTCCGCGCTCTGGCCGCGAGCGGGCCCGAGGTCCCGAGTCCGACACCGCTCGCCGACTTTCTGGCGAGCCATCCGCAGGCGAAGCGGTTCGCGGAGGCGCCCAAGCCGGTTCCGGCCAGCTTCGCAACCGAGTCGTACTACGGCGTGAACGCCTTCCGCTTTACCAACCGTGAAGGCGTGAGCCGCGCCGGCCGATACCGCGTCCGGCCGGAGGCAGGCGAAGAGCACCTGGATGCCGCAGAGGCGGCCCGCCGGCCGGAAAGCTTTCTCTTCGAAGAGCTTCGAGAGAGACTGCTCCGGGGCCCCGCGAGGTTCCGCCTCCTCGTCCAGCTCGCCGACGAAGGCGACCCGATCGATGATGGCTCTCTACCCTGGCCCGAAGGGCGACGGCAGGTCGAGCTGGGCACCATCGCGGTCACCTCCCGGCTCGCGGACAACGTGGCCGTCGAGCGCCGGCTGCTCTTCGACCCGGCCCGGCTCGTGGACGGCATCGAGGTCTCGGAGGATCCACTGCCTCTCGCGCGGTCGGCGGTGTACGCCGTCGCGTACCGGCGTCGAAACGATGAGATCCAGGTGGAAGTGAGGGGCGTCCACCTCTGCTGCCAGGGCTGCGTCGATGCGGTTGACGCCGCGGTGAAGAACGTGGCGGGGGTCGCATCCCGTTGCGACATCGAGAAGAAGACCGTGGCGCTCACGGCCAGGGACGGCGCGGCGGCTCAGAAGGCTCTCGACGCCATTGCGGCCGCCGGCTTCCACGGCAGCACCGACAACGCGCGCCTGGCGATGCAGGCCGCGAGCAGTATTCCCCGGGGCAGGGTGAAGCGCCTGAAGGTCTCGGGCATCCACAACTGCTGCGATCTGTGTTGCGAGGCCATCAAGGAGGCGATCGCGACCGTGGACGGCGTAACCGCCGACACGGCCACTCCGGGGGCGACAACCTTTGAGGTCACGGGCGACTTCCCGGCCGCCGCGCTCGTGAAGGCGCTCAACGCGGCCGGCTTCAGCGCGCAGGTCAGGCCGTGAAAGACCACCTGCCCTCTCACGGGGTCGTCGTGCCGTCCAAAGGCGGCGCGGAAGCAGGACCAGCCGCGTGACCCACATGATGCCGATGTTCAAAGGAGAGCGCACATGGCCGATTCCGACAAGCAGGCGAGCGGCTCCACGACGAGCACGGGCACCCCGGCGCCGAGCGATCGCGACTCTCTGACGATCGGCCGCGACGGTCCCATCCTCCTTCACGACGTCCATTTTCTGGAGCAGATGGCGCATTTCAACCGCGAGAAGGTTCCCGAGCGCCAGCCGCACGCCAAGGGCGCGGGCGCTTTCGGGATTCTGAGAGTGACGGAAGACGTCTCGGCGTTCACCAGAGCGGCGCTGTTCCGCAAAGGCGCGACGACCGACATGCTCGCGCGTTTCTCCACCGTGGCGGGAGAGATGGGAAGCCCTGATACCTGGCGGGACGTGCGCGGCTTCTCGCTGAAGTTCTACACCGACGAGGGCAACTACGATCTGGTGGGCAACAACACGCCGGTATTCTTCATTCGCGATCCGATGAAGTTTCCCCACTTCATCCGCAGCCAGAAGCGGCTCCCCGATTCAGGCCTTCGCGACAATCACATGCAATGGGACTTCTGGACCAGCAATCCCGAGTCAGCGCACCAGGTGGCGTACCTGATGGGTGAGCGGGGACTGCCTCGCACGTGGCGGAACATGAACGGTTATGGCTCGCACACCTACATGTGGGTCAACGCGGCCGGCGAGAAGTCCTGGGTGAAGTATCACTTCCACACCGATCAGGGCATGGCGTTCTTCACCAACGCGGAGGCCTCCGCCATGGCCGGCTCCGACGCCGATTTTCATCGCCGCGACCTGTTCGAGGCGATCGCGCGCGGCGACCATCCGAGCTGGACCCTGTCGGTACAGGTCATGCCCTATGCCGAGGCCAGAACCTATCGGATCAATCCCTTTGATCTGACCAAGACTTGGCCGCACGGGGACTACCCGCTGATCAAGGTCGGCACGATGACGCTCGAGCGCAATCCGGAGAACTTCTTCGCGCAGGTCGAGCAGGCCGCTTTCTCGCCGGGCAATACGGTCCCCGGGATCGGCCTGTCGCCCGACAAGATGCTGCTCGGCCGCGCCTTCGCGTACAACGACGCACAGCGCAATCGCATCGGCACCAACTTCCACCAGCTGCCGGTCAACCGACCCAAGGTGGCGGTGAACACCTACATGTTCGACGGCCAGATGACCTACCACCACAGCGGCAACGCACCGGTGTACGCTCCGAACAGCGGCGGCCGGTCCTGGTCGGACCCGACTGGCCCGGTCGCCGACGGATGGGACGCGGACGGCGAGATGGTGCGCAGCGCCTACACGCTGCGGCCGGAGGACGACGACTTCACGCAGCCCGGCGTCCTGGTGCGCAAGGTCTTCAACGACGCGCAGCGCAGCGCGCTCGTCGATACGGTAGCGGGCAGCCTGCTCGGCGGGGTGCGGGAGCCGGTGCTGGGCCGGGCGTTCGGCTATTGGGGAAGCATCGATGCCGAGACGGGGCGTCGAATCGAGGACAAGGTGCGCTCGGGTAGGGCACCGAAACGAGCCGAAGGCATGGGCGAGCGTTGAACGCAGGCATCCGGGTGGTGGCGCTCACGCCGCGTCGACAATCCTTGCCGACGGGTGGATGATGTGGCGCAGGGGGCATGGGCTCGAGCCGCCCTGGGGGGTTACCCCACACGAACGGAAGCGGAGGAGACGACCATGCTGGTGCACTGCGGCGCCCACGCTGTCGATCGTGAGCCGACGGGAGACCGGGGTGCCGCTGAAGCGAGTGGGATTTGCGCTCCGGGCCTCAGGGAGGTGGTGATGTTACCCTTCGTGCCGACGTCGCCGGTGGTCTCGGGTGCGCCAGGCTTCATCCGCGATCCGGATGCGCCCGAGCGCGTCGGGGTGTCGGCCATCGCGGAGACGACCCCGCTCTCCCACGACGCGGGCCGACGCCTCGCGGAAGCCGAGCCTCTCGCGGTCGGCGGGCCCGATGCCGCGGGGCCTCGCTGACCGGCACGAGAGCACGATGCGCTACCGGCGGTTTGGTTATCGCTACGCGATGTTGATGCGGTCGGGCCCGACCGGACCTTTCGATGACCTCCTGCAGACGGATCGGGTGCGCCTCCTCGTGGAGAGCTGCTGGCGACCCGACGCCGACACGTACGAGACCCCGGACACGGTCGAGATCGTCATCGATCTCTCCGGGGTCCACGAGGAGGACTTCGAGGTGCAGCTCTTCGACAACGCACTGGTCGTCGAAGGACGACGTCGCCTCTCCGCGCCCGAAGAGGTGACGACATTCCACGCGGTCAGGATCCGCCAGGGCCCGTTCCGGCTCGAGCTGCCGCTGGTGGCTCCGGTGGACTCCGAGCGCGTCCACGCGCGCTACGATCTGGGCCTGCTTCGGATCACGTTGCCGAAGCGCGGAGGGGCCGACCGATGACGGCGGAGGCGACCGGCGGTACCGGCGACGTCGTCGTCCCCGACGCGCTTCCCGTCCTGCCGCTGCGGGACGCGGTGGTGCTTCCCTTGACGACCGTGCCCCTCTCGGTGGGTCAGCCGCGTTCGGTCCGACTCGTCGACGACGTCATGCGCGGCAGCCGGCTCGTGGCCCTGGTAGGGCAACATGATCCGAAGGCCGAGACGTCGACGCTGGAGGATCTCTACCGCATCGGCACCGCCGGGCTGATCCACCAGCTCATGCGGATGCCGGACGGCACCCTCCGCCTGATGGTCCAGGGGATCGAGCGCATCCGGCTGCTCGACCTGGTCGGCACGGAGCCGTATCTGGTGGCGCGGGTCGAGGTATCGCGAGAGCAGACGGTGGTGGGCACGGAGATCGAAGCGCTCCGCCTCGCGGTGGTGGATGTGTTCCGACGGATCGTCGGGGCCTCGCCCGATCTGCCCGACGAGTTCGTGACCGCGGCGGAGAGCATCGGGGATCCACTGCGGATGGTCTACTTCGTGGCCACGGTGGTCCCGCTCGATGGGACGGTGCGGCAGGCGCTCCTCGAGCTCGATCCGGTGTCGGCCAAGCTCCGCCGGCTCGTGGACCTTCTGCAGAAGGAGCTCGCGGTGCGCGAGCTGGGCCGCAAGATCGCGACGGAGACCGAGGAGCGGCTGACCAAGAAGCAGCGCGACTACTACCTGCGCGAGCAGCTCCGGTCCATCCAGCGCGAGCTCGGAGACGAGGGCGAGGCCGGCAGCGACGTGACCGCCCTCCGCCGTCGCCTCGAGGAGGCCAATCTGCCGGAGGAGGCGCGGCGCGAGGCGGAGCGCGAGCTCGACCGCCTCGCCGGGATCTCGCCCGCATCGCCCGAGCACGGGATGATTCACACCTACCTCGAGTGGCTGGTGAGTCTGCCCTGGAGCAAGGAGGACGCGGGCGCCATCGACATGCGCCGCGCCCGGCAGGTGCTGGACGAAGACCACTTCGACCTCGAGAAGGTCAAGGACCGCATTCTCGAATACCTCGCGGTCAGGAAGCTCCGGCAGGAGCGCGGGAGCAGGAGTGCGACCGCCGGCGAGGCGCCCCGGCCGGTCGAGCCGCCGCCGGTCACGGGCGACAGCCCGGCCCGCGAGCCCATCCTGTGCTTCGTCGGGCCGCCGGGGGTGGGCAAGACCAGCCTCGGACAGAGCATCGCTCGCGCTCTGGGCCGGAAGTTCGCGCGCATGTCGCTCGGGGGCGTGCGGGACGAGGCGGAGATCCGGGGCCACCGGCGGACGTACATCGGCGCCCTCCCGGGCCGGGTGATCCAGGGCCTCCGGCGAGCCGAGAGCCGCGATCCGGTCTTCATGCTCGACGAGATCGACAAGATCGGTGCGGACTGGCGGGGGGATCCGTCCTCGGCCTTGCTGGAGGTGCTGGATCCGGCTCAGAACCATACCTTCGTCGACAACTACCTGGGCGTGGCCTTCGATCTCTCGCACGTGCTGTTCATCGCGACGGCCAACACGCTCGACACCATTCCCGGGCCGCTCCGCGACCGGATGGAGATCCTGTCGCTGGCCGGGTATACGGACGAGGAGAAGGTGGGCATCGCCCGGGAGTACCTGATTCCCAAGCAGCTCGCCGCCCACGGCCTCGCCGCCGGGGAGCTCACCTTCGACCCCGATGCCATCCGGGGCATCGTGCGCGGCTACACGCGCGAGGCGGGCGTGCGGAGCCTCGAGCGCGAGATTGCCACCGGGGCTCGGAAGGTCGCCCGCCGGCTCGCCGAAGGGCAGCGCGATCCCGTCCGCATCACCGCCGACAACGTCGGTGAGTATCTTGGCCGCCCGAGGTTCTTCGACGAGGTGGCGGAACGAACCTCTCGCCCGGGCGTCGCGACGGGCCTGGCCTGGACGCCGACCGGCGGCGACGTCCTGTTCGTGGAGGCGACCATGATGCCCGGCAGCGAGGAGCGGCTGGTCCTCACCGGCATGCTCGGCGACGTCATGCGCGAGAGCGCCCAGGCGGCGGTCTCGTACGTATGGTCGAATGCCGCCGCGCTCGACATCGATCCGAGGATCTTCGAGGGCAAGACGATCCACGTGCACGTGCCGGCCGGGGCCATCCCCAAGGACGGGCCCTCGGCCGGGGTCACCATGGTGACCGCGCTCGCCTCCCTGGCCACGCGGCGTCCGGTGCGCGGCGACCTGGCCATGACGGGGGAGATCACCCTTCGCGGCCGGGTGCTCCCGGTCGGCGGAATCAAGGAGAAGATGCTGGCGGCGCACCGGGCCGGCATCCGGGAAGTCATCCTGCCCAGCCGCAACGAGCGGGACGTCGAGGACGTGCCGGAGGAGCTCCGGCGCGAGCTGCGCTTCATCTTCGTCGAGGATGCCGAGGAGGTCCTGAAGCATGCCCTCACCTCGACCGCGGCGGAGGTGTCCCGGTAACCGGAGCTCGCTCAGGGTCGACAGAAGGAGAAGGCGATGGGAAAGGTCATCGGCATCGACCTCGGTACCACGAACTCGGTCGTCGGCGTCATGGAGGGCGGCAGCCCCGTCGTCATTCCCAACCAGGAAGGGAGCCGCCTCACCCCATCCGTCGTCGCTTTCACCAAGGAGGGCGAGGTCCTGGTCGGCCAGGTCGCCAAGCGCCAGGCCATCACCAATCCGGAGAACACCATCTTCTCGATCAAGCGGTTCGTGGGCCGCCGCTACGAGGAGGTGCAGCAGGAAACCAAGCTCGTCCCCTACCGGGTCGTGCCGGCGCCCAACGGCGACGTCCGCATCGAGATCCGAGGCAAGCAGTACTCGCCGCCCGAGCTCTCGGCGATGATCCTCCGCAAGCTCAAGGAGGCGGCGGAGGCCCACCTGGGCGAGAAGGTGACGCAGGCCGTGATCACGGTGCCGGCGTACTTCAACGACAGCCAGCGCCAGGCGACGAAGAACGCCGGGCAGATCGCCGGGCTGGAAGTGCTGCGGATCATCAACGAGCCGACGGCAGCGGCGCTGGCGTACGGGCTGGACAAGAAGAAGAGCGAGACGATCCTGGTCTGGGACCTGGGTGGTGGCACGTTCGACGTCTCCATCCTGGAGGTGGGCGACGGTGTCTTCGAGGTGAAGAGCACGGCCGGCGATACGCACCTGGGCGGTGACGACTACGACCAGCGGGTGGTGCAGTACGTCGCGGATCAGTTCCAGAAGGACGAGGGGATCGACCTGCGCAAGGACCGCCAGGCGCTGCAGCGTTTGCTGGAGGCGGCGGAGAAGGCGAAGATCGAGCTGTCCAGCGTGGTGCAGACGGAGATCAACCTGCCGTTCATCACGGCGGACCAGAATGGGCCGAAGCACCTCTCGGTCACGCTGACGCGGGCGAAGTTCGAGGAGATCACCAACGACATCACCGAGCGCTGCGTGCCGCCGTTCCGGCAGGCGCTCAAGGACGCGAAGCTCGACCCGAGCAAGATCGACGAGGTGGTGCTGGTCGGTGGCTCGACACGCATGCCGGTGATCCAGCAGCTGGTGAAGAAGCTGACCGGCAAGGACCCGAACCAGGGCGTCAACCCGGACGAGGTGGTGGCGATTGGCGCGGCGATCCAGGCGGCGGTGCTCACCGGCGAGGTGAAGGACGTGGTGCTGCTGGACGTGACGCCGCTGACGCTGGGCGTGGAGACGCTGGGTGGGGTGATGACGCCGATGATCGAGCGGAACACGACCATTCCCACGCGCAAGAGCCAGGTCTACTCGACGGCAGAGGACGGCCAGACGGCGGTGGACATCCACGTGCTGCAGGGCGAGCGCCCGATGGCGCGGGACAACATGACGCTGGGCCGTTTCCGGCTGGAGGGCATTCCGCCGGCGCCGCGAGGCGTGCCGCAGGTGGAGGTGACGTTCGACATCGACGCCAACGGCATCCTGAACGTCTCGGCCAAGGACCTGGGCACGGGCAAGGAGCAGCGCGTCACCATCACGGCCTCCACGCACCTGGACAAGGGGCAGGTGGACCGCATGGTGCGCGAGGCGGAGCAGCACGCGGATGCCGGTGGTCCAGCAGCTGGTCAAGAAGCTGACCGGCAAGGAGCCCAACCAGGGCGTCAACCCCGACGAGGTCGTGGCGGTGGGCGCCGCCATCCAGGCCGCCGTGCTGACCGGCGAGGTCAAGGACGTGGTGCTGCTCGACGTGACGCCGCTGACGCTCGGCGTGGAGACGCTGGGCGGCGTGATGACGCCGATGATCGAGCGCAACACGACCATCCCGACGCGCAAATCGGAAATCTTTTCTACCGCGTCGGACAATCA
>DATJFY010000051.1:0-260856 GCA_035495415.1 Verrucomicrobiia bacterium | reverse complement strand
TCGACCGGCTCGCCTCGACGTCCACCTGGATCGTGGCCAAGGAGTGCGTGGACCAGTTCGGCGATCTCAAGTCGCCCGACTCGGTGGTGGGCAGCGGCCCCTGGATGCTGCAGCGCTACGAGCCCAACGTGCGCCTGAGCTTCGTCCGGAACCCCAACTACTACATTCCCGGCCAACCCTACGTGGACAACGTCGACATCGCGCTGTCCCAGGATCCCGCCGCGGGCTTTGCCGCCTTCCTCGCCGGCGCGTTCGACTTCGGCCCCGAGTACGGGATGGTGATCCGCCGCAGCGATCTCGAGATCGCCAAGGCCCGGGTCAAGAACCTCGGCACCCGCGACTACATCGTGGTGTTCGGGGGCTTCACCGCCATGAAGCTCGATCAGGAGCCGTTCAAGGACGTGCGCGTCCGGCGCGCGGTGGCCATGTCCGACAATTGGCGCGAGGTGCTCGAGACCAATGCCTGGTCGCTGGGCAAGGGCGCGCCCAACCCCCTGATCCCCGCGGCGTTCCGCGACTGGACCATTCCCATCGACCAGCTGCCGCCCGAGGGCCGGCGGCTCTACGAAAGCTCGCCCGCGGACGCCAAGCGGCTCCTCGCCGAGGCCGGCCATCCCAACGGCATCAAGGTGGCGCTGGAGACCACGCCGGGCTACGGCCCCGACTGGATGGACGCGGTGCAGGTCGCGCTCAAGAACTGGAAGGCGGCCGGCATCGACGTGGACCTGAAGCTGAAGGAATACGGCGCCTTCGTCTCCAGCAGCCTCCTGGGGAAATTCGACAAGATGATGCTCACGCTTCGGGGCGGCACCACCGACCCGGACACCTACTTCACCCTGATGCTGCCCGGGGAGCCGCTGAACTCCTCGGGTGTGAACGACGCCAAGCTGACCGACCTGATCAAGCAGCAGCGGCGGACCTTCGACGAGAAGAAGCGTCGCGAGCTGGTCTTCGAGATCCAGCGCTACGCCGCGCAGCAGGTGTACTACGGGTTCGGCGCCTCGGTCAGCGCGGTGGCGGCGTGGATGCCGTATGTGAAGAACTTCGGTCCCAACATCGGCCACGACTACGGCGGCCGCCTCATGGGCGCCTGGCTCGATAAATAGTGCGGAGGCACCTCATGAAGGTCGTCGCGTGCGACGACCGTAGATCAAATCAGCCCGAGCGGAGCGAGGGCGCGTGAACAAATACGTCTTCCGCCGCCTCCTCGTCGCGATCCCGTCCCTGCTGATCGCGTCGCTGATCGTGTTCACGCTGCCGCGCCTCCTGCCCGGCGACGTCGTGCAGCTCATGCTCGAGGAGAAGGCCTACGGCAAGGATCTGGACGAGCTTCGCGCCAAGCTCGGGCTCGACCGGCCCATCTACATCCAGTACTGGGAGTGGCTGGGCAAGATCGGCCGCGGGGACCTGGGGGAGAGCCTCTGGACCCGCCGCCCGGTGGTGGAGGAGCTCCTGCGCCGCCTTCCCGTGAGCCTCGAGCTCGGGCTGCTGGCCCTCTTCTTCTCGATCCTCATCGCCCTGCCCATCGGCGTGCTCGCGGCGGTGCGGCAGGACACGCTGTCGGATTACGTCGCCCGGAGCCTCGCCATCCTCGGGCTCTCGGTGCCCGGCTTCTGGATCGCCACCCTCGTGGTGCTGCTCCCGGCGATCTGGTGGGGATGGAGCCCGCCCATCCAGTTCACCGAGTTCGCCAAGGACAAGTGGGCGCACATCTCGCAGTTTCTCCTCCCCGCGTTCATTCTCGGCATCGCCTCCGCCGCCGCAATCATGCGCCTCACCCGCGCCATGCTCCTCGAGGTGCTGCGCCAGGACTATGTCCGCACCGCGTGGGCCAAGGGCCTGCGGGAGGGTATCGTCGTCGTCAAGCACAGTCTCAAGAACGCCATCATTCCCGTGGTCACCGTCATGGGCATCCAGATCGCGCAGATCCTCGGGGGCACGGTCATCTTCGAGCAGATCTTCGGCCTGCCCGGCATGGGCCGCTTCCTCTTCGACGCCATCAATCAGCGCGACTACCCGGTGATCCAGGGCGTGAACCTCATCATCGTGTCGGTGGTCGTGCTGATGAACCTCCTCGTGGATGCCATGTACGCGTTCCTCGACCCCCGCATCCGTTACTAGCCATGGCCGATCACGTCAGCGCCCTCGACGCGCCGCGCGCCATCGCCACCCCGGCGGCGCCACATCCCCTCCGCCTGGCCTGGCTCTTCTGCCGGCGGAAGCCGCTGGGAGCGTTCGGCGGCCTCCTCGTGCTCCTCATGATCGTCATGGCGGTGTTCGCGAACTGGATCGCGCCCTACAGCTACGACGAGACCATCCGCGGCGCGCGCATGAAGGCGCCGGGGAGCCAGTTCTGGATGGGGACCGACAACCTCGGCCGCGACATCTTCAGCCGGGTCGTCTATGGCGCGCGGGTGTCGGTGAGTGTCGGCTTCGGCGCCGTGCTCCTCGCCAACTTCCTCGCCGCCGTCATCGGCATCACCAGCGGCTACTTCGGCGGCAAGTACGACATCTGTGTGCAGCGCGTGGTGGACGCCTGGCAGTCGTTCCCGTTCCTCGTCGTCATCCTGTCCATCATGGCGGTGCTGGGCCCGGGTCTCCTGAACGTCATCCTCGCCCTCGGCGTGCTGGGCGCTTCCGCGGGATCCCGCGTCATCCGTGGCGCCACCATCGGCGTCATCCAGAACCAGTACATCGAGGCCGCCCGCGCGGTGGGGGCGGGCCATCTGCGCATCATGGTCCACTACGTCTTCCCCAACGTGGCCGCCACCATCATCATCCTCGCCACCATCGGTCTCGGCGCGGCCATCCTCGCCGAGTCGGCGCTCTCCTTCCTAGGCTTCGGGGTGCCGCCCCCCTACCCCGCCTGGGGCGCGATGCTCTCGGGGTCCGGCCGGTCCTACATGTACACCGCGCCCTGGATGGCGATCTGGCCCGGCGCGGCGATCTCCCTCGCCGTGTTCGGGTTCAACATGCTCGGCGACGCCCTTCGCGACCTCCTCGACCCGCGCCTCCGCGGCTCCGGCGGCGGCCGCCTCAGGTAGACCCCGACCACCGACACTACTCGCGGCAAATCACCGGAGCGCGATTCCAAAAGATGCGCTAGCCTCCCTACAGGGGTCGTCGCTTGCGACGGCCGTAGACCACATATCAAGAAATCGACGTAGAACCGGATCCGGAGCAACGCAATGAAATTCACGTGGTTCAACTTGATGCCGTGGCCGCATCTGCCCGACGACTTCCGCGAGCAGAATCGCTCGGTGTGGGTCGACATTCCCAGCACGCTCTACGATCCCCGACGGGGCCATCACGTGTACCACGAGTACATGGATCAGCTCGAGTACGCGGAATCACTGGGCTTCGACGGGATCGGTGTCAACGAGCACCACCAGAACGGCTACGGGCTCATGCCGTCGCCCAACATCATCGCCGCCGGGCTGGCGCGCCGGACATCGAAGGCCGCCCTCTGCGTGATCGGCAACTCGATCGCGCTCTACAACCCTCCCATCCGCGTGGCCGAGGAGTTCGCCATGCTGGACGTGCTGTCGGGCGGCCGCCTCGTCGCCGGCTTCCCGGTCGGCACGTCGATGGACACGAACTTCTGCTACGGCCAGATCCCCTCGCTCACCCGCGACAAGTACCGCGAGGCGCATGAGCTCATCATGCGGGCCTGGGCGGAGGACGAGCCCTTCGCCTTCGACGGTAAGTACAATCAGCTCCGGTACGTGAACTGCTGGCCGAAGCCCATCCAGCGTCCGCATCCGCCCATCTACATCCCAGGCGGGGGCTCCATCGAGACCTGGGATTTCTGCCTCGACCACGACTACAACTACTCGTACCTCTCGTTCTTCGGGTATCTGCGGGCGAAATCGCTGATGGACGGCTACTGGAACCGCGTGGCGGCGCGCAAGAAGGACGAATCCCCGTACCGCGCGGCGTTCGCCCAGATCATCTGCGTCGCCGACACCGACCAGGAAGCGGAAGCGCTCTACGCGGAGCACGTGCTCTACTTCTTCAACCGGTGCCTGCACGTCTTCCCGCCATTCGCGGACCCGCCGGGCTACCGCACCATCAACACCATCAAGTACGGCGCCCTGTCCCAGATGCGGGCGGAGGCCCAGAAGATCCTTCAGAACCTCACCTGGAAGCAGATCGTGGACGAGCGCTTCGTCATTGCGGGCAGCCCGGAGACGGTGCGGCAGCAGCTCGAGGAGTGCGTCAAGGGTCTTCACGTGGGACACCTCTTCTGCCTCTTCCACAACGGCAACATGCCGGACTGGAAGACGCGTCACTCCACCAAGCTCTTTGCCGAGCGCGTCATGCCCAAGCTCCGTGATCTCTGGCCGGACTGGTCGCACGACGACCGCTGGTGGATCAAGCCCATGGAGGACCGCCTCCGCCCGTCCGCCCTGCCGCGGGTGGGCGCGGGCGACGCGATCGGGACACGGCCCGCGGGCGCGCCGCGTCCATGAAGGCGCGCGCCATCGAGACCCGGCGCGGCATCCGGTGCCGCGTGTTCGAGGCGGGCAGCGGTGCGCCGCTGGTGTTCTTCCACGGAGCGGGCGGCCTGCTCCGCGACAATCCCTTCCTCGACGACCTGGCCACGCGCCATCACGTGCTCGCCCCCGAGTGGCCAGGCTACGGGGAGTCCACCGGCGAGGAGCTGCTCGAGGACATGCTGGACTTCGCGCTGCACGGCTGGGACGTGGTGGACGCCCTCGGCCTGCGCCAGCCGCATCTCCTGGGTCACTCGATGGGCGGCATGATCGCCGCGGAGATGGCCTGCCTCGCGCCGCACGACGTGAGCCGGCTCGTGCTCGCGAGCGCCGCCGGGCTCTGGCTGGACGAGCACCCGATCCCCGATCTCTTCGCCGCCCTGCCCTTCGAGATCCCGGGGCTGCTCTTCGCGGATGCCGGGAAGGGCGCCGCGCTGCTCACCGGCGGGCTCGATCTCCACGACATGGAGGTGCTCAAGGACTTCTACATCGGCAACGCGCGCCGCCTCGGGATGGCGGGCAAGATCCTCTTCCCGATCCCGAATCGGCGCCTCTCCAAGCGCCTCTATCGCCTCGCCGCGCCCACCCTCGTCCTCTGGGGCGCCGAGGATCGGCTCATCCCGCCCGTCTACGCGCGCCGATGGGCGGAGCTCTGCCCCGGCGCGACCGTCGAGATCCTCCCCGATGCCGGCCACATGCTCCCGTACGAACGCCCCGAGGCCTTCGCGAGCGCGGTGAGCCGCTTCCTGTCCTAGAGGGTCGCCATGCCGTATCTTCACCGTCCCGACTGTCGCCTCTACTACGAGACCGAAGGCCAGGGCCCCGCGCTCGTCTTTGCCCACGGGCTCGGCGGCAACCATCTCTCGTGGTGGCAGCAGGTGCCCCATTTCCGCGAGCGCTACACCTGCGTCACCTTCGCGCATCGCGGCTTCTCGCCGTCCGAGTCGGGCGCTGACCGCGTCGGGCCCTGGGGCTTCGTCGACGATCTGGCCGCATTGATCGACCATCTCCGGCTGCCGGACGTGCGCCTGGTGGCTCAGTCCATGGGCGGCTGGACCTGCCTCGGCTATGCGCTGCGGGAGCCCGCGCGGGTCCGGGCGCTGGTGATGGCCTGCACGGTGGGGACGGTCACCCATCCCGACATCGACCGCGTGCTCGCCGCCCCGGAGTACGCGGCGGCGCAGGCGGACCTGGTGCGCCGCAACATCTCTCCCGCCGCCGGCGCGACCATGGAGAGCGAGCAGCCCGCGCACCAGTACCTCTACCAGGCGATCGGCCGGCTCCGCATCGGCCTCGACATGGAGACGACGCGCAAGGTCCTCTTCGCCATGCGCACCACGCCCGCCTCGGCGCTCGCCGCGCTCACGATGCCAGTCCTCTGCATCTCGGGCGAGGAAGACGTCCTCATGCCCACCCCGGCCATCGAGGTGCTGGCGAGGCTCATGCCGCGCGGCCGCCTCGCCCGGGTGCCCAAGGCCGGGCACTCCGTGTACTTCGAGCGGCCGGAGATCTTCAACCGGCTGGTGGGGGAATTCTTGGGAGAAGGCGCCTAAGAGCGCGCGTCCGCGTTTGATTTTGATCGACGGTCGTCGCGAGCGACGACCTCTATGAGGATATGGACTACATCTCCACGTACGCCGGCAAGCAGCCGGAGGCGGTCGCCCTCATCGAGGGGGAGCGTCGACTGACGTGGGCGGCGCTGCTCGAGCGCCGCAATCGCCTCGCCTCCGCGTTGCGCGGCTTCGGCATCGGCCGCGGCGACAACGTCATCGTGTACGAGGTGAACTCGCTGGACTGCATGATCGCGCCCTCTGCGGTGCGGTCCACCGGCGCGGTCGCGGCGCCGATGAACCATCGGCTCACCGCCGAGGAGGTCGCCTACATCCTCGACAACGCGGACGCTGCCGTGGTGTTCGTGGGCGACGCGTTCCTCGGCATCGCGGACGCGGTGCGCCGGGATGCCGCCAAGGTGCGCCACTGGATCACCATGGGGCCGGAGCGCCGCCCGTGGGCTCACGCCCTCGAGGACCTCGTCGCCCAGGGCTCGCCCGAGACCGTCCCGGAGGATCCGGAGCTCGGACTGGGTGGCTCCATGATCTACACCGGCGGCACCACCGGCCGGCCGAAGGGGGCCATCCGCGGCGCGGTGGATCCCCAGGTGACCATGCGCTTCCTGAAGGCGCTGGATCTGGCCGAGCCCCACGTCCATCTCGCCGCCGGGCCGCTCTATCACTCCGCCCCCGGCTCGTTCGCCAACACCACCCTCCTCTTCGGTGGCCAGGTCGTCGTCATGCGGAAGTTCGACGCCGAGGAGGCGCTGCACGCGATCCACACGCATCGCTGCACGAGCACGTTCATGGCGCCCACGCTGGTGAAGCGCATCGTGGACCTACCCGCCCACGTCCGCGCGCGCTACGACGTGTCGTCGATGAAGGTGCTCGTGGTGGCGGCCGCGCCCTGCCCCATGCGGGTCAAGGAGCAGGCGATGCAGTACTTCGGGCCCACGCTCTACGAGTTCTACGGCTCCACCGAGCTCAGCGTGAACACGATTCTTCGGCCCGAGGACGTGCTCCGGAAGCCGGGCTCCTGCGGACGCGCTGCGCCCGGCATCGAGCTGGCCATCCTGGACGACGCGGGCGCGCCCGTGCCGGTCGGCGAGCCCGGCGAGCTCTACGTGCGCCGCTACGCGGGAGTCTTCGACGGCTACTACAAGAACCCCGGCGCCACGCGCGAGACGCAACGTGGCGACTGGCTCTCCGTGGGCGACGTCGCCTATGTGGACGCCGAAGGCTTTTACTACATCTGCGACCGCAAGCGCGACATGATCATCTCGGGTGGCGTGAACATCTACCCCGCCGAGATCGAGGACGCGCTCCATCGCCATCCCGACGTCGAGGACGTGGCGGTGTTCGGCGTGCCCGACGAGGAATGGGGCGAGCGTGTACACGCCGCGGTACAGCCCCGCGCCGGCGCGCGGCTCTCCGCCGAGCAGATCATCCGCTTCGCGCGGGAGCACCTCGCCGACTACAAGGCGCCGCGCGAGGTGTCCTTCCACCCCCAGTTCCCGCGCGACGCCGCGGGCAAGCTGATCAAGCGCGTGCTTCGCGAGCCCTACTGGGCCGGGCGCACCACCCGCGTATGACCGCTCGGCGAGAAGCGGCGGACATCACGCGCGCGGTGGCGGGACAGACCCTCTGCGCGATGTTCCAGGCGCAGGCGGCGGCGCAGGGCGACGCGCCGGCGCTCCACACCAGGCGGGACGGCGCCTGGCGGGCGGTGTCGTGGCGCGAGTACGCCCGGCGCGTGGAGGCGGCGGCGCTGGCCCTCATGACCGACGGGCTTGCGCCCGGCCAGGCGGTGGCGCTGCTCTCCGGCACGCGGGAGGAGTACAACATCGCCGACCTGGGCGTCACCCACGCCGGCGGCATCCCGGTCACCCTCTACCAGAGCCTCGCGCCCGGTCAGGTCGCCTACATCGTGGCGCATGCCGAGGCCGTGCTCGCGTTCGCCGAGAACGCGGCCCAGGCGGAGAAGCTCCTCGCGATTCGCGCCGAGATCCCGCTCGTCCGGCGGCTCATCGTGTTCGAGGGCGCCGAGAGTCTACGCGGCGACGCGCGCGCCGCCGGGTGGGTGGTCGCGTGGGACCAGTGGCTCGCGGGCGGCGATGCGGCCCGGCAGTCCGGCGCGAGCGCCTTCACGGCGCGCTGGCAGGCGGTGAAGCCCGAGGCGGTGGCCACCTACATCTACACCTCCGGCACCACGGGGCCGCCCAAGGGGGCCGTCCTGACTCACGGCCAGGTCTGCTGGGCGCAGGAGGCCGGGCATCGTCTCGTCCCCACCGAGCCGGGCTATCGGTCCGTCGGCTATCTCCCCATGGCCCACGTCGCCGAGCGCGGCATCTCGCTGTGGGGCGCCATCCGCGCCGCGCGCAGCGTCTACTTCTGCCCCGCCATCGAGCGTCTGGGCGAGACGCTCCTCGACGCACGCCCGCACCTCTTCTTCGCGGTCCCGCGCATCTGGGAGAAAATGCACGCCGCGCTCACCGCCGGCCTCGCCGCCGAGCCCGATGTCGCGAAGCGCGAGGCCGCGCGGCAGGCGCTTGCCGCCGCGACGCGCGCCGTCGCGCTCGAGCAGGCGGGCCAGCCGGTGCCCCCGGCGCTCGCCGAGGCGCGGGCACGCGCGGACGCCGCGCTCTTCGTGCATCTCCGGCGCCGCCTCGGCCTCGACGAGGCCAAGCTCACCGCGAGCGGCGCCGCCCCCATCGGCGCCGATGTCCTGCGCTTCTTCCATGCCATCGGCCTCCCCATCCTCGAGGTCTACGGTCAGACCGAGGGCTGCGGCATCGCCAGCATCAACCGGCCGGACCGCGCGCGCATCGGCAGCGTGGGCCTCGCGTATCCGGGCGTGGAGGTGCGGCTGGCCGAGGACGGCGAGATCCTCCTGCGCGGCGGCAACGTCTTCTCGGGCTACCACAAGGAGCCTGCCCTCAGCGCGGAGACGGTGGACGCGGACGGCTGGCTCCATTCCGGTGACATCGGCGCCCTCGACGCGGACGGCTTCGTCTCCGTGGTGGACCGGAAGAAAGACATCATCATCACCGCGGGCGGCAAGAACATCACGCCGTCCAACATCGAGAACGCGCTCAAGCGCCAGGACCTGATCAGCCAGGCCATGGTGGTGGGCGACCGGCGCCCGTATCTCACGGCGTTGCTGACGCTCGATGAACCCGCCGCGCGCCTCTGGGCCAAGCGTCAGGGCCTAGACGCGCTCGACTGGGCGGGGCTGATCGCCCATCCGGCGCTGGAGGCCGAGGTGCAGCGCGAGGTCGACGCGGGCAACGGCGAGTTCTCAAGAGTCGAGCAGGTGAAGCGCTTCACCATCCTGCGCGACGAGTGGTCCCCCGCGACCGAGGAGCTCACGCCCACGCTCAAGGTGAAGCGCAAGGTCGTGCGTGCCAAGTATGGCGACGCGATCGAGGCCATGTACACGGAGGGCGTCTGATGCCGTCGCTGACGAATCGTGTCGCGCTGGTCACCGGCGCCGCCTCGGGCATCGGCCGCGCGGCGGCCCTGGCCTTCGCGCGCGAGGGCGCGCGTGTCGCCGTGTCCGACGTGGCCGCCGAGGGGGGCGACGAGACCGTGCGCCTCATCAAGGCCGCGGGGGGCGAGGCGTGCTTCATCCGCGCCGACGTCGCGCGCGAGGCGGACGTCACCGCCATGGTGGACGAGACGGTGCGGCGCCTGGGCCGCCTCGACTACGCCTTCAACAATGCCGGCATCCCCGGCGAGCAGGCCCGCACCGCCGACTACGGCGCCGAGACCTGGGCCCAGGTCCTCGCCGTGAACCTCACCGGCGTCTGGCTCTGCATGAAGGCCGAGATCCCGCGCATGCTCGCCCAGGGCGGTGGGGCGATCGTGAACACGGCCTCGGTGGCCGGGCTCATGGGATTTCCCCGCCACGCGGCCTACGCCGCGAGCAAGCACGCGGTCATCGGTCTCACCAAGACCGCGGCGCTCGAGTACGCGCGCGAGGGCATCCGCGTCAACGCGGTGTGCCCGGGCTACATCCGCACGGGCATGACCGGCCCCTTCCTGGCCCGCGACCCCGGGCTCGAGGAGCGTGTCACCCGCATCGAGCCAATTGGCCGAATTGGCAGGCCGGAAGAGATCGGCGAGGCGGTGGTCTGGCTCTGCTCCGACGCCGCCTCCTTCGTGACGGGCCAGGCCATTCCGGTGGACGGCGGGCTCACCGCCCGCTAGCTGTGAAGTCTCACGAGGTTCGTTGCAGGGGGGTTGTCCATCCAGGGGCTCTCAACGAAGCTGGACGCTGCCAAGCACTCCAGATCGCTGAGGAGGATCCCCGGATGAACATCCACAAGAATGCCCGATTGACGCTGCGAGGTCGAGAGGACGTCGTTCGGCGGGTGACCGAGCTGGGTCACTCCGCGCGGCAGGTCGCCCGGGCTCTGCATACCACCGACACCACGGTCCGGAAGTGGGTGGCGCGCGCGGTGGCGGGCGAGAGCCTCGCGGATCGCAGCTCCCGCCCCCAGCACAGCCCGCAGACGACGGCCCCGGCGCTGGTGCTGCGCATCCCAGTCCTGCGTCAGCAGCGGCGGACGTGTGGCGAGATCGCGGCGCAGGTGGGCGTGAGTCGGACGACGGTGGCGCGCATCGTGGGGCGGTGCGGCTGGGCGCGACTGCACGTACTGGAGCTGCCCCCGACCGCGCGCCGCTACGAGCGGGCCCAGCCCGGCGCACTGCTGCACCTGGACACCAAGAAGCTGGGGCGCATTGTGCGCCCCGGCCATCGGGTCACCGGCGATCGGCGCGACACCGTCGCCGGGGCCGGCTGGGAGTTGGGCCATATGGCGGTCGACGATGCCTCGCGCGTGGCCGTCGGGGAAGTCTTGCCCGATGAGCGCGGCGGCACCGCCGCCGGCTTTCTCCCGCGCACCGTCCGGGGCCTGCGCCGGCTCGGGGTGCGCGTGGCCGCGGTGATGACGGACAACGGCGCCGGGTATCGCTCGCGGCGCTTCCGGGCCACCTGTCAGCGGCTCGGCCTGCGCCATTTCTTCACCCGGCCCTATACCCCGCGGACCAACGGCAAGGTCGAGCGCTTCATCAAGACCGCCTTGCTCGAGTGGGCCTATGCGCGCCTGTACCACCACTCCGACGAGCGCCGCCGCGCCCTGGCCCTCTGGCTCCATCACTACAACTGGCATCGTCCCCACACGAGCTTCGGCGGTCGACCCCCCATCACCCGGGTCCCGACTGCAACGAACCTCGTGAGACTTCACAGCTAGCCGGCGTCGCGTGATCGTCAGCATCGCCCGGGAGTCTCCCCGCCAGACGGAGATCGTGGGCCTGGTGGAGGAGCTGGATACCTACCTGGGCTCGCTCTATCCCGCCGAGAGCAACCATCTGCTGGACGTCGACAGCCTGGCTCAGCCCGATGTCCGCTTCCTCGTGGCGCGGCGTGACGGCGAGGCCCTGGGCTGTATCGCGCTGCGCGTGGATGCCGAGAACTGGGGCGAGGTGAAGCGGCTCTACGTGTCGCCGCGGGCGCGGGGCCTGGGCCTCGGCCGCCGGCTCCTGGAGGCGCTGGAGGCCCAGGCCCGGCAGGAGCGCCTGGCCCTGCTCCGCCTGGAGACGGGCGTCCATCAGCCCGAGGCGCTCGGCCTCTTTCGCGCCGCCGGCTTCCGCGAGATCCCGGCGTTCGGCGCCTATGCCCCCGACCCGCTCAGCGTGTTCATGGAGAAGGCGCTTCCCGTCGCCGATCGGTCAGCCGATTGAGCGGCGACACGATGGTGAGCCCGCCGTCCAGGACCAGGGTCTGTCCGGTGAGGAATGAGGCCGCGTCCGAGGCGAGAAAGGCGACCAGTCCGGCCACGTCGTCCACCGTCCCGAGCCGGCGCACCGGGGTGGCCGCTGCGAGCTCGGCGATGGCCTCCCCGTAGTCGCGCCCCAGTCCCTGCTCGATGTAGTAGCGCGACGAGGCCGTCTCGACGAACCCGGGATTGACGCCGTTCACCGTGATGCCGCGCGGACCCAGCTCGAGGGCCAGCGCGCGCACCATGCTCTCCATGCCGGCCTTGGCGGCGCCCAGCACGCCATGGCCGTCCATCGCCTGGAAGCTGTCGATGCCGGAAATCACGACGATGCGCCCCGGGCCCGCCATGAGCCGCGTCGCCGCCTGCACCGCGGCGACGAAGCTCTCGAGCGAGATCGCGAACGTGCGGCGGAGGTTGTGGGGCTTCTGCTCCAGCATGGGGCGGAACGCGGTCGCCGCCGCGCTCGCGACCAGGATGTCCACATGGCCCAGCGCCGCGCCGATGCGCTCGAAGGCGGGCGCCACTGCCTCGGGCTCGGCGAGCTCGAGCGGCACCGCGAGGGCTCGGCGGCCCAGCTCCTCCAGCTCCGCGACGGCGGCGCGCGCCTGTTCCGCGTCCCGACGATAGGTGATCGCGCAGTCGGCGCCGTCGGCGGCCAGCCGTCGCGCGATGGCGCGTCCGATCCCACGCGAGCCGCCCGTCACCACCGCCACGCGTCCGCGCAGAGAGGTCACGAGGCAGGAGCCTAGCGGGGCCGGCCGGGGTGGGTCAAGCGCAGCCGCGCGGGCTGCGCTATGCTGCCCTCATGCCGTACATCAGCGAGCCCGCGGGCGACGAGCTCCCCGAGCAGGCGCGCCGGCAGCGGGAGAAGCTCCGCGAGCAGATGGGCTACGTGCCCAACTACGCGAAGCTCTTCGGCCACCGCCCGGACGTCCTCGCCGCCTGGGGCCAGCTCATCGCCGCCATCCGCGGCCACATGGAGCAGCGCCGTTACGAGCTGGTGACGATCGCCGCGGCGCGCGCGCTCAACTCCAGCTACTGACAGCTCGCTCACAGCAGCGTGCTGCTGGACGCGGGCGCCTTCACCGAGGCGCAGCTCTGCGAGGTCGCCCGCGCGTACGAGCGGGCCGGCCTCACCCCCGCCGAAGTGGCGACGATGGCCTTCGCCCAGCAGGTTGTGCGCGATGCGTCCGCGGTCACCGCGGAGGATGTGGAGGGTTTGCGCCGCCACGGCCTCGACGACGACGAGATCCTCGACGTGGTCACGGCCGCCGCGGCCCGCTGCTTCCTGAGCAAGACATGCGACGGGGTGGGCGCACAGCCTGACCCCGTCTTCGAGCGTCTGAGCCCCGCCCTGCGACAGATCCTGGTCACGGGGCGGCCGATCCAACCTTCGCGCTAGCGAGAACCCCTCAGGCCCGCCACTCGCGCGGGCCGTCGTCGGTGAAGCCGCACTGCTCGCACGGGCTGAAGAAGTGCGCGGCCGGCGGCATGGCCACCGCCAGCCGCAGCGAGCGCTCCGCGCCGTCGGTCCGGATGTGGTGGACGGTGCCGCGCGGCACCCACACGAGGTCGCCGGCCCCCGCGTGGAGCACGGTGCCGCCCGTGAGCTCCCAGATGAGACGGCCCGCCATCACCACCCACCACTCGTCGAAATCACGATGCCAGTGCGGGCGATTGCCCGTGCCCGCGGGACTCGAGATCAGCGTGACGAGCTGCCGCTCGTCCGCGATCACGCGCTTGGCCCAGGCGCCCGGTCCCAGCTCCGCGGACAGCTCGGCCACCCGCGTGTGGAGGACGTTGGGCCAGGTCGCGCGCGCGGCGGTGGGCGGGATCGGCCCCTCGACGACGTGGCTGATGGCGATGGACTCGGTCATGGGTGGGCGATCTCCTGTGGGCTGCCTAGTAGGGCAGGCTCTCGCGGCCCAGGAGCTCCCGGGCCACGACCATCTTCATGATCTCGGCGGTGCCGTCGCCGATCTCGAGTCCCATCACGTCCCGCATGCGCCGCTCGAACGGCAGCTCGTCGGTATAGCCATAGTGGCCGTGAAGGAGCAGGCACTGATGAATGGTGTCGACGGCGAGCCGCGGCGCCCACCACTTCACCATCGCGGCCTCCTTGGTGCACGGGGCGCCGCGGTCGGCCAGCCAAAGGGCGCGCAGGCAGAGGCCCCGCGCCGCCTCCACCAGCGTCGCCGCCTCGGCGAGCGGGAACGTCACGCCCTCGAAGCGGGCCAGCGGCCGCCCGAACGCCTGGCGCTCCTTGACGTAGGACATGGTTTCCTCGAGGGACGCCTCGGCGCCACCCAGGCACGCCAGAGAGATCAGCGCGCGGTTGAAGTCGAAACCGCGCATGACCTGGCGAAAGCCCGTGCCCTCCCCGCCCAGGAGATGCGCGCGCGGCAGGCGCACATGGTCGAAGGCGAGGACGGCGCGGCCGATGGCACGCGAGCCCATGTCGCGGAGCGGGCTCCGCGCCACGCCCGGCAGGTCGAGCGGCACCAGGAAGGCGGAGATGCCGCGGGCTCCGCCCTCGCCGGTGCGCGCGAACACGATGGCCGCATGCGCCGCCATGCCCAGGCTGATGCCGGACTTCTCGCCGGTGAGCACCCAGCCCTCGCCGTCGCGCTCCGCGCGGCAGCTCAGACGTCCGGCGTCCGAGCCGGCCGAGGGCTCGGTGAGGGCGAGCGCGATCACCGCTTCGCCGCGCGTCATCGGGGGCAGCCACCGCTCGCTGAGCGCGCGGTCGCCCTGCGCGCCCAGGATCTCGGCGGCGAGCACCGAGAGCTGAATGCCGTAGGTACAGGAGAGATCGCCGCGCCCGATCTCCTCCATCGCGAGGCCCACCGTGACGAGATCAGTCTCCTGTCCGCCCAGCGCCGCCGGGACCCGCAGCCCGAGGAGTCCGAGGGCGCCCATCGCGCTCCACGCGTCGGCCGGGAACACGCCGGCGCGGTCCCATTCGCCGCTCCGCGGCGCCAGCTCGCGCTGGGCGAAGGCGCGCAGCGTCCGCACCAGCGTCTCCTGCTCCGGCTCGAGGGCGAAGTCGAGCGCCACTTCAGTGCGCCTCGTCACCTGCCGCCGCGGCCGCCGCCGCCGCGCCGTTCTCGAGAATGCTGCGCGCGATGTAGGAGGGCTCCGCCGCGGCGCGGGCGGCGAGGAGCTCGGCCTTGAGCGCCAGCGCCTCCCCCGCGAACGCGCGGCCGCCGCCGTCGAGCACGAAGTCCACCAGGTGCAGCGCCCGCTGCGCCTCGCCCGAGCCGGCGCGCGCGCGCGCCCGCGCCAGGAGCGCGCGCTCGCCCGCCAGGCCCACCACGTCCGCCGCGATCTCGGCCGCGGGCGAGGGGAAGAGATGGGCGGCATTGCCGTCGAACCAGCCGTGATAGCGGCGGAGTATCCCGTGCACGATGAAGGTCGGGCAGCCGTATGTCGGCGCGAGATACGGCCGCGCGGCGAGATCGGTGGGCAGCGCCGTGACCTCACGCAGGATCGTCTCCGGCCACATGCCGGCGTTGAGCCGGCGCACCACCTCGTCGTGGAGCCAGCGAAGCGCCCGCGCGGTGTCGAGGCAGGCCTCGCGCACGGTGTCGCCGCCGAGGAGGCCCGGCCCGTGCCCCGGCGCCATCGCTACGGGCGCCTTCGCGGCGATGGCCTCGAGGGCCTCCGCCCACTCGACCTCGTAGCGCTGCACCTTGAACGGATTGCCGATGTTCGGGCAGGACCAAAGGAAGAGGTCGCCCGCGCAGGCCACGTGCCGCTCGGGGATCCATACCCAGGTGGCGTCATCGGTCTCGCCCTTGGCGTGAGTCAGCTCGAGGGTGAGCCCGCCCGCGCGGAGCTCCATGCGGTCGCGGTAGGTCAGATCCGGATAGTGGAACCGCTCGGCGCCGATGATCCGCCGCCCCGCCGGCACACGGAACTGGATGCGGTTGATGTGCTCGGTGTAGCCGGCCATCTCGCGATAGCGGTCGAAGCGCTTAGGCACCGCCTCGTGCGCGACGATGACGGGACGCGGACGGCCCCGCCGCTCGGCCTCCTCGAGCAGCGCCCAGACTCCGAACGCGTGGTCCAGGTGTCCGTGCGTGTAGATCACGTAGCGGATGGGAGCGTCCGAGAGGCTGCGAATCATCTCGACGAGCCTCGGACCGCGCGCGTGCACGCAGGTGTCCACGACGATGAGCCCGTCGCCGGTGTCGATGCAGGTCGCGTTGCCGAACAGCGGGAGCAGGTGCACGCCCTCGGCGAGGCGCTCGGGCGCGTCCTGCGTGTGAAAGATCCCGTCCACCGCGGCATCGTGTCACGCGCCGGTGTGGGCGTCAACTTGACCGCCGGGTGCACTCCGGCTAAGGTCGGCCCACGATGACGCGGCTCCGCGCGGGCGCGCTCGCCGGCCTGGGCCTTGTCGTGGCGCTGGGCGCCACGCTGGGTCCGGCGCCCGCTCCGAGCGCGGCGCCGGGCGCCAGCCTCGTCGTGCACATCCCCGACGCGCTCGCCATGCTGGTGGTCGGGCTGCTCGCGCTGTCCCTGTTGCTGTTCTTCTCGCTGCAGCGACGTCCCCGCCCCCTCGACGAGTCGGCCGAGCTCATGCGGGAGGCGCGCCCTCAGCGCCGCGCCGCTCTGGTCGCGCTGCCGTTCGTGCTGCTGATCACCATCCTCGCCTGCTACACCTGGGCACGCTGGACGCCGGGCGGCGGCCACCCGCTGGAGGCGCCGCTGGCCGCGCTCGCGGGATTCCTGGACCTCCTGGCGCATGCGCGCAAGCCGCCCACCTCGGTGCCGTTCTACGACTACGCGCTGGGACTTCTGATCCTCCTCGTGGCGCTCGCGACGTGCGTGCTGTTGCTGTTCGTGGTCTTCGCCGAGCGCCTGCTCCGGTGGCGGACACGGGGCCGGCGCGACGCGAGCCCGCTCGCCGTCGCCGTCGAGGAGAGCCTGGAGGATCTGCGCGCGCAGCGGGACGTGCGGGCGGCGATCATCGGCGCCTACCGGCGTTTCGAGCTGGCGCTGGCCGCGGCGCGCATGCCACGCGCGGCCTGGCAGACGCCGGCCGAGTTCATGCGGGTCGCCTTGACCCAGGTGGCGGTACCGGCGCCGGCGGTTCGCCGCCTCACCACCTTGTTCGAGCTCGCCCGCTTCAGCGACCGGCCGCTGGGCACGGATGCCCGTGACGACGCGTGCGACTGCCTGGACGCCGTGCGCGCCGCCCTGGACACCGAGTCGTCCCTTCCCGAGCCGTCCCGTGCGCGCTGATCGCGACGCGCTGGTGGTGACCGCGCGCTGCGCGGTGCTGGGCGGGCTCGTGCTGCTGCTCGCCGTCCCGGTGTACGTCTACCTCGAGGCGCCGTGGCGCGCGGTCGTTCCGCGCCTCGCCGCTGCCGGCGTGCTCGGCATCGTGCTGCTCGAGCTGCGCGCGGCCCTGGCCCAGCGCCTCGCGCGCCACCCGGCCTCGGCGCTCGACGCGGCCCGCGTCCCGGCGCCCGCCGAGACCGCCACTTCCCTGCGGCTTCGGGAAACCGCCGCGGGCCTGCGCGCCGCGCGGCGCAGCCGTCGGCACTTCGAGCAGGTCCTCTGGCCGCGCCTCCAAACCCTCGCCACCAAGCCTCTCACGCCACCGCCGACCCGCCGCGGCCGCGGGCCAAGCCTGGCTGGGTTGCGCGCCGTCATCGCAGCGCTCGAGTCCCAGCGATGAAGATCGCCGCCGTCGCCGAGCGGGCGCGCGAGATCGTGGCGACCCTCGGTCGCATCATCGTGGGGAAGGACGCGGTGCTCGAGCGCATCGTGGCCGGGGTGCTCGCGAACGGCCACGTCCTCATCGAGGACTACCCGGGGCTCGCCAAGACCCTCATCGCGCGCCTGCTCGCCCAGGCGCTGGACCTCGGCTTTCGGCGCATTCAGTTCACGCCGGATCTACTCCCGAGCGACATCACCGGCAGCTTTCTCTACGACCAGGGCGCCGGCCGCTTCGAATTCCGCCCGGGCCCGGTGTTCACAAACCTGCTGCTCGCCGACGAGATCAACCGCGCCACCCCCAAGACCCAGGCCGCCTTGCTCGAGGCCATGCAGGAGGCCCAGGTCACCGTGGAAGGGCAATCCTTCCCGCTGACCCTCCCGTTCCTCGTCATCGCCACCCAGAACCCCATCGAGTTCGAGGGCACGTATCCCCTTCCTGAAGCCCAGCTCGATCGCTTCCTCATGCGGGTCGCCGTCGGGTATCCCGAACCGGAAGCGGAGCGTGACATCCTGCGCGGCCGGCGTGAGCGGCGCACCGATGCGGCCAGCGTGCCCCAGCTGGTGACGCGCATCGAGCTCCTCGCGATGCAGGAAGCCCTCGAGGACGTCTTCGTGAGCGACGCCATCGAGCGCTACATCGTGGCCCTGGCCCAGGCAACGCGCGCCGACGCCCGCGTAGCCCTCGGCGCCTCGCCGCGCGGCGCGCTCGCGTTGCTCAAGCTCTCCCGCGCCGAGGCGGCCCTGCGCGGACGGGAATTCGTCCTGCCCGACGACGTCAAGGCAATGGCGGAGCCCGCCCTGGCCCACCGCCTCGTGCTGCGCCCCGAGCTCTGGGTCTCGCGCATCACGCCGGCGCAGGTGGTGGAGGGTCTGCTCCAGCAAGTGCCCGCGCCCGCCGCCGAGCCGTCGTGACCTGGCGCCCCACCACCCTCAACCTCTCGCTGGCCACGCTGCTGGGCTGGGCGCTGCTCCTCGGCGTGCTGGGCGGGCGCGCCGAGCTGATCGTGGCCGCCGTGCCGCTGGTCGTCGCCCTTGCCGCCGGGCGCCGCCCTCGGCCGGCGGCCGCGGACTGGCAGGTGGCCCGTCACGTTTCGCGCGATCGCCTGGTCGAAGGCGAGCGCGTGACCGTCACGGTGACGCTGCGCGCGTCCGGTCGACGCGAGGTGGTGGAGCTCTATCAGCCCCTCCCGCCCCATGTCCGGCTCGCCGAGGGACGGCACCACGCCTTCGTCGTGGCGGGCGAGCATCGCGAGGTCCGCTGGTCCTTCGAGCTGAGCTGCGCGGGTCGGCAGCGCCTGCGCCTCGGAGACCTGCACCTCCGGCGCTGGGAGCCGCTGGGGCTTGCCGCCGCCGAATCGGTGGACCACGCGATCTCCGACGTCTCCGTCTATCCTCACGTCACGCCGCTTCGCCGCCCCCCGAGCCCCGCGCGCACTCAGACCTATGTGGGCCATCACGTCTCCCCCGCGCAGGGCGAGGGCATCGAGCCCGGCGACATCCGCCCCTTCGTTCCCGGCGATCAGGTGCGCCACGTGAACTGGCGCGCGACGCTGCGGCTCGGCGCGCTGCACGTGACCCAGCACCATCGGGAGCGCAATGCCGACGTCGTGCTCCTGCTCGACACGCTCGCCGACGTCGGCCCGCCCGGCGACTCCGCGGTGGATCGCGCGGTGCGGGGCGCGGCGAGCCTGGCCGCCGCCTATCTGGCCAGAAAGGACCGTGTGGGGCTCATCGAGTACGGCGGCATCCTGCGCCAGGTGCGGCCGGCGGCGGGCCGCGCCCACTGGGAGCGGCTGCTCGACACGCTGGCACGCGCCTCGGTGGTGTTCACCTACGTGGCGCGGGATCTCGAGCGCATTCCGCCGCGCGTGCTCCCGCCCCAGGCGCTCGTGATCGCGCTGAGCCCGCTCCTCGACGGGCGCTTCCTCGGCGCGGCGACCGACCTCGCCGCGCGGGGCTTCGATCTGCTCCTCGTCGCGGTGTCGCCGATCGCCGCGGCTCGCGCCCTCGCGGGGGGTGGCGCGGTGACCGACCTCGCGGCCCGGCTCTGGGCCCTGGAGCGCCGCGCGGAGCTCGATCAGCTCCGGGCGCGCGGCCTCACGATCATCGACTGGGACGGCGTGGAGCCCCTGGAGGCGGCGCTGGCCGTCTGGCAGCGGCCGCGCCAGCGCCGGGTGCGGGCGTGACCGCGGCGCTGGCCGCCACCGCGCTCATGGCCCTGCTCGCCGGCGTCGGGCCCGCGCTCTCGCCCTGGCCCGGCGTGAGCGCGCTCGGCCTCATCGCGTTTCTCGTCGGAGGCGCGGGGACGCTGGCGCGCATAGTGCCGCTGGCCACCGCCGGTGGGGCGCTCGCGCTGATCGGCTACGCGCTCGCGCTCGGAGCCGAGCAGCCGGCCTCCCATCCGCTCGCCGGCGTGGCGATCGGGGCGGGTCTCGTGCTGCTCTTGGTCCTCACCCATCTCGCCGCGCGCACCGGCGGCGCGGCCTTCGAGCCGGCGGCGGCGCGCCTGCTGCTGTGGTCCTGGGCGCCCGTCCTGGCGGTCGGGGTGCTGGCGGCGTCCGCGCTCGTCATCGCGGGCGCCCTCGTCGCCGCCGCGCTCCGTGGCGCCTCCTTGCCGGCGGTCGTCGCCATTGCCACGCTGGGCGCGGTGGTGGCGGCGGCCGGCGTGACCGCGCTCGTGACCGCCGCCGGGCGGCCCGCGCCTTGACTTCACGGGGGCCGCCCGGCTAGGCTCGTCGCACTCCTCGCCCATGCGAATCACCGCAGTCCGCGCCTCCTGGCTTCGCGCCCCGATTCCTGCCGCCGCCGCCCACGTCAGCGACTTCGGCCGGAACGATTCGTTCAACATGTGCCTGGTCGAGATCGACACCGACGCGGGCATCACCGGGCTGGGGGAGGCCAAGGCCGCGGTCGGCAACCTCGGCAACTATGCCGCCATCGTCACGCTGATCCGGGAGGAATTCGCGCCGCTCCTGGTCGGCCGTGACCCGCGCGACATCACGGGAGCCTGGGACCTCCTCTACAACGGCACGCGGGCCCACTACGCCGCGCGGGAGGGGCGCACGTTCCCCACCATCGGCCGTCGGGGCGTCACGCTGTCCGCGGTATCCGGCGTCGACATCGCGCTCTGGGACATCCTCGGCCGCTCCCTCGACGTGCCGCTCTGGCGCCTCATGGGCGGGCGGTATCGCGACCGCGTTCCCGCGTACGCTTCGGGAGGCTGGGCGCCGGTCGGCGGCATCGGCAAGCAGATGGTCCAGTACGTCGAGCGCGGTCACCGTGCGGTGAAGATGCGCGTCGGGCTGCAGGACGCGAGCGTGGACGACTCCGCGGCCCGCGTCGCGGAGGCGCGCGAGACGCTCGGGTCCGGCGTGGGCATCATGGTGGACGCTCACGGCACGTGGAGCGTGCGCGAGGCCCAGCGCTTCGCGCGCAAGGTCGAGGCGTACGATCTCGCATGGCTCGAGGAGCCGGTGTCGCCGGACAACCTCGCCGGCCAGGCGGAGGTGCGCGCGGCCACCGACATCCCGATCGCCGCCGGCGAGAGCGAGCAGACGCGCTTCGCATTCCGCGAGATGCTCGACGCCCGCGCGGTCGACATCCTGCAGCCGGACCCCGCCATCGCGGGTGGGATCACCGAGGTGCGGACGATTGCGGGGCTGGCCGCGAGCCAGGGGCTCACGATGGCGCCGCATCTCTGGGGCTCGGCCATCCTCTTCGCCACCGGCCTGCATCTCTGCGTCTCCACGCCGTGCGCGACCATCCTCGAGTACTCACGCGGCCACAACCCGCTCCTGAACGACCTGGTCGAGGAAGAGATTGCCTTCGCGGACGGCCACGTCCTCGCCCCAACCGGACCCGGCCTCGGCCTCACGCTCCGGCGTGACTTCGTGGAGCGCGTCCGGGTGGCGGTCTGAGCGCGGCGATGGCCGGTCTGCGCATCCTCGTGACCGGCATGAGCGGTCTCATCGGCACCGCGCTCCGCCGCCGCCTGGAGGGCCGCTATGCGCTTCGGGCGTTGAACCGGCGGGACCTCCCCGGGGTGGAGTGCCATCGCGGCGACATCGCGGATCTCGAGCAGATCCAGCCCGCGTTTCGTGACGTGGAGATCGTGGTGCACCTGGCCGCCGCGGCGGGCGGCGCGGTGCCGTGGGAGCGGATCCACCGTGACAATCTCGTGGGCACCTACCACGTCTTCGAGGCCGCGCGCCGCGCGGGGGCGCGGCGGGTGATCTTCGCGTCGAGCGGCGCGACCGTGACGGGCTACGAGCTCGAGGCGCCCTACGCCAACCTGGTCGGCGGGCAGTACGACGGGCTCACCACCTGGCCGATGCTCACCCACGAGGCGCCCGTGCGGCCGGCCGCGCTCTACGGGGTGAGCAAGGTGTACGGCGAAGCGCTGGGCCGCCAGTACGCGGACGAGCACGGTCTCTCGGTGCTCTCGATCCGCATCGGGCGCGTGAAAGCGGAGGACCGCCCCACCACCCCGCGCGACTTCTCCGTCTGGCTCAGCCAGAGGGACGTGGTCCAGATTCTCGAGCGCGCCATCGAGGCGCCGGCCGCCCTCCGCCACGGCATCTTCTTCGCCGTCTCGGACAATCGCTGGAGCTATCGCGACCTCGAGCACGCCCGCCGGGTGCTGGGCTACGTGCCCCAGGATCGCGCCGAGGATCATCGCTGATGCCCGTCGTCCGGTCCTATCTGGCCGACCACGCCGTCGCCCTCCGTGACAAACCGGCGGTGATCGATGACCGGCCGGGCGCCGCCGTCACCACGTGGACGTGGAGCGAGCTGAACCGGCAGGCCAACCGGCTCGCCCACGTGCTGCTGGGTTTCGGCGTGAAGCCGGGCGAGAAAGTGGTCTGGTGCGGGCCAAACTCGCCCGGCGTGCTGCGCGTGATCCACGCGCTGCCCAAGATCGGCGCGGTGATGGTGCCGCTCAACTACCGCTTCACCTCGGACGAGGCCGCCTACGTCATCGGCAACTCCGACGCGACGGTGGTGTATGCCGACGCCGAGCAGGCCGGGCTGCTGGCGCGCATCCGCCACGCCGTGCCGCAGGTGCGCCACATCATCGTGTTCGGCGGCCCGGCGGGACCCGGGATGCTCGCGAGCGACGCCCTCCTCGCGCGCGCCGCCGAGACCGAGCCCGAGGTGGACGTGCCGGTGGGCACGCCGGCGAGCATGCTGTATACCTCCGGCACTACCGGACGGCCGAAGGGCGCGGTGCGGCTGCCCACCGACCCGAGTCAGGCCCGGCCTCTGCTGGAAGTGTGCGGCAACCGGCCCGAGGACATCTACATCACCACCGGCCCGCTCTATCATTCCGGCCCGCTCGGCTACATGGGCCTCGGCCAGCGCCTGGGCAACACCGTGGTCCTGCAGCGGCGCTTCGACCCCGAGGACTGGCTACGGCTGGTGGCGAAGTATCGCGTGAGCATGACCTTCTCCGCGCCCGCGCCGATCCGGATCATCTGCGCCTTGCCCGACGACGTGAAGCGCCGCTACGACGTATCCAGCATGAAGCGCATGGTCGCCAACGCGGCCCCGTGGTCGATGGCCCTCAAAGAAGCCTACATGCGCGACTTCGGCGAGGAGTCGCTGTGGGAGGTGTACGGCTCCACGGAACTGGGCGTGGACACCGTGCTCGGTCCGGGCGATCACCGCAAGCGGCCCGGGTCCTGCGGGCGGGCACTGCCGAGCGTGGAGATCCGTCTCTTCGCCGAGGACGGTCACGAGATCACCGAGCCCGAGGTGCCGGGTGAGGTGTTCGTGAAGAGCCCCAACACCTTCGTCGGCTACTACAAGGCGGAGGCCGCCACCGGCGCCGCGCGGCGTGGAGACTTCGCCTCGGTGGGTGACATCGCCTATCGCGACACCGACGGCTTCTACTACATCTGCGATCGCAAGAGCGACATGATCATTTCCGGCGGGATGAACATCTACCCCGCCGAGATCGAGGCCGTGCTCGAGCGCCATCCCGACATCGCCGACGTGGCGGTGTTCGGCATCCCCAGCGAAGAGTGGGGGGAAAGCGTCCACGCGGTGGTGGTCGCGCGCCCCGGACGCGCGCTCGCCCCGGAGGACGTCATGACGTTCGCGCGCAAGGACCTGGCCGGCTACAAGACGCCGCGCTCGGTGACCTTCGCCGCGGAGATTCCGCGGACCGGCTCCGGGAAGATCCTCAAGCGCGTCCTGCGCGAGCCCTTCTGGCAGGGGCGCCGCGCGCGCGTGTCGTGAAAGGAGCCCCCATGAAGCGCCTCATGCTCGTCGCCCTCGTCCTGTCGTTCTTCGCCATGCCCGCGCTCGCCCAGGAGACCCCGCGCCCGGGCGGCGTGCTGAAGGCGGCCATGATCGGCGAGCCGCCCTCGCTGGACCTTCACTGGACCACCGCGGTGATCACCCAGCAGATCACGTGGCACATCTACGAAACCCTCTACACCTACGACAAGAATCTGCAGCCGGTCCCCATGCTCGCGGAGAGCCACACGGTAACGGATGGTGCGCGCCGCTACACCATCACCCTTCGGAAGAACGTCAAGTTCCACAACGGCAAGGAGATGACCTCGGCCGACGTGGTGCCCTCGCTCCAGCGCTGGGGAAAGATGTCCACCACCGGCAAGGCCCTCTGGAAGAGCGTGGAAGCGGTGGAGGCCAAGGACCCCTACACCGTGATCATCCACCTCAAGGAGCCGTCGGGCTCCCTCCTCTTCGGCCTCGGTAGCCCCAACAACGGCGCCGCCATCTATCCCAAGGAGGTCATGGCCGCCGCCGGCGAGGGTCAGATCAAGGAGTTCATCGGCACCGGTCCGTATCGGTTCGTCGAGCACAAGCCCGATCGCCACATCAAGCTGGCGCGCTTCAAGGAGTACGCGGCGCGAAGCGAGCCGGCCGACGGCGGGTACGGCGGCAAGCGGGTGGCGTACTTCGACGAGATCCTGTTCATCCCGGTGCCCGACGAGGCGGTGCGCCTGGCCGGTGTCGAGACCGGGGAGTACCACTACGCGCAGACCATCAAGGCGGATCAGTACGACCGGGTGAAGTCCCTGTCCGCGCTGGAGCCGCAGGTGGTGAAGCCCTACGGCTGGATCACCGCGGTGCCCAATCACAAGCAGGGCGTCATGGCCAACAAGAAGGTCCGTCAGGCCTTCCTCGCCGCGCTCGACATGGAGCCGATCATGTCCGCGGCCATCGGCAACAAGGCGTTCTACCGGCTCGACGGCTCGCTGTTCTATCCCGAGCAGGCCGCGTTCCACAGCCCGTCGGGGGTGACCGGCTACAGCCAAAAGAATCCCGCCAAGGCCAAGTCCCTGCTCGCCGAGGGGGGGTACAAGGGCGAGCCCGTCCGCTGGATCACCACCAAGGAGTACGACTGGATGTACAACGCCGCCCTCGTCGCCAAGCAGCAGATGGAGGCGGTGGGCTTCGTGGTGGACCTGCAGGTGCTGGACTGGGCCACGCTGGTGCAGCGGCGCAACAAGCCCGAGCTCTACGACATCTTCTCCACCGGCTTCACCCTCGGCGCCGATCCCGCGCTCGCCACGTCGATCCAGTGCAACTGGCCGGGCTGGTGGTGCAACGAGGAGAAGGAGCGGCTCGTGGCGGAGATGCTGAAGGAGACCGATCCCAAGAAGCGCAAGGCGCAGATCGAGCGCGTCCAGGCGATCTTCTACGACGACGTCGGACGCGTGAAGTTCGGCGACTATTTCACGTTCCAGGTCACGCGCAAGGAGCTGCGCGGCTTCCGACCCCAGCCCTTCCTCTACTTCTGGAACGCGTGGCTCGCCAAGTAGGGACCACCATCGGTCTTCCGGGGCAGCTAATTGGCGAGCCGCAGCCGAAGGCGAGGTGAGCGGATACATGATGGGGTCCGAGCGTAGCGAGGGGGGCTCGGAGACGCGGGTTCCGTGACCGCGTACGTTGTCAGGCGCCTGATCGCCGTGCTGCCCGTGATGCTCGTCGTGGCGACGGTGTCCTTCGTTCTCATCCGCCTGGCGCCCGGCGATCCAGCCAGCGTGATCGCCGGCCCCTACGCGAGCGCGGAGGACATCGCGCAGATGCAGCGAGCGCTGGGCCTCGATCAGCCCCTGCCCGTGCAGCTCGTGAAATGGTGGGGTCGGCTCGCCCGGGGAGACCTGGGCGACTCGATCTTCCTCCGCCGCCCCGTGATCGAGGCCATCCTGGAGCGCCTCGAACCCACGCTGCTTCTCACCGGATGGTCCATGCTCGTCGCCGTGCTGGTGGGAATCCCGGTCGGCGTGCTCTCCGCCCGCTACCACAATACCGTGCTGGATCAGTCCTTCATGGCGCTGGCGCTCCTCGGTCTCTCGGTGCCGAACTTCCTCCTCGGCCTGCTGATGATCCTCTGCTTCGGGGTCTGGCTCGGCTGGCTGCCCGTGGCGGGGTACGCCACGCTGGAGACCGGGATCTGGCCCAATCTCCGCTCCCTCATCATGCCCGCGCTCGCGCTCGGGCTCGTGCAGTCCGCCCTCATCGCGCGTATCACGCGCTCGAGCATGCTCGACGTGCTCCGAGAGCAGTACATCCTCTCCGGGCGCTCGAAAGGCCTGTCCGAGCGAACCGTCATCTACAAGCACGCGCTCAAGAACGCGATCATTCCCACCCTCACCGTGATCGGCATCACCTTCGCCCTTCTCGTGGGTGGGGCGGTCGTCATCGAGACCGTGTTCAACATCCCGGGGCTGGGGCGCCTCATCATCTCGGCCGTGCTCCGCCGCGACTACCCCGTGGTGCAGGGCGTGGTGCTGCTGATCGCCGTCACCTACACCGCCATCAATCTCCTCGTGGATCTGGCCTATCTGGCGATTGATCCGCGGATTCGCTTCAGATAATGCGCAGCCTCCTGGCGAAGGTCGCCCCTTGGGGCGCCCGTGGATCAAATCAGAAGAACCTCGCGCTCCGGGCTTTTCTCCGCCGCCGCAGCGCGGTGCTGGGGGCCGCGCTGGTGGTGATCAACGTGCTGATCGCGATCGGCGCCACGCCCATCGCCAGGGTCGATCCCCAGGTCCTCGACGTGAAGGCGCGCCTGGCCCCTCCCACCGCGCAGCACTGGTTCGGCACCGACCACGTGGGGCGGGATGCGTGGAGCCGGGTGATCCATGGCGCGCGTCTCTCCATGATCGTGGGCGGGTCGGTGGTCGCGCTGTCGTTCGTGGGCGGGGTGGTGTTCGGGGTGCTCGGCGGCTACTTCCGCAACCTCGACAACGTGCTCATGCGGGTGATGGACGGTCTCATGGCCTTCCCCGGCATCATCCTCGCCATCGCGATGATGGCGTCGCTCGGCCCGAGCGTGCTCAACGTCATCGTCGCCCTGGGGGTGGTGTACGTCCCCCGTGTCGCACGCATCGTTCGAGGCTCCGTGCTGGTCATCCGGGAGACGCCCTACGTTGAGGCGGCCCGCGCGCTCGGCATCGGCGACGGCCGCATCATCGCCCGGCACGTCCTCCCCAACTGCATGTCGCCGGTCATCGTGCAGGGCACGTTCATCTTCGCGGCCGCGGTGCTCGGTGAGGCCGCGCTGTCGTTCCTCGGCGTGGGCGTACCGCCCCAGATCCCGTCCTGGGGCAACGTGCTGGCGGAAGGCCGCTCGTATCTCCAGCAGGCGCCGTGGCTCACCCTCTTCCCGGGCGCCGCCATCATGGCGAGTATCCTTGGGCTCAATCTCTTCGGGGACGGGCTCCGCGATCTCCTCGACCCCAAGCTGCGCGGTGTGCAGGGCAGCGGGCGCGAGAGCTGAGCGCCCGCCTAGCGCCTGCTCCACCCGCCGACGCATGCGAGCGCGTCGGCGCGCCCCCGCTCGAGCGCCCGACTCATCGCCGCCGCCTCGAAGTCCAGCGGCCGGAGCCCGAGCGGCGCGGTGGGCACGACCAGCTGGAGGTCCAGGGTCGGATACTTGAGACGCGCGAGCTCCACGTCCCGCCGGATCTGATGGACCATCGCGGTCTCGAAGGCCTCCTCGAGCACGCGGCGGATGGTGGTCGGAGGCGGGCCGCCCTCGCCGGAGGCGTAGCTCAGGACCACCACCACGCGGGGCGGCGGCGCCGCGCCGTCGAGCGCCTCCAGCACCGGCGCGCGGGCCACCAGGCCCCCGTCCACCAGCAGCGCGCCGCCGACCGGCACCGGCGGGAACAGCCCCGGCACCGCGGACGCGGCGACCAGCGCGTCGACGCTCACGGTCCGATTGTCGAACACACGCACCGCCCGCCGCTCGAGATCGGTGGCGACGACCCGCAGCGCCACCGGCGAGACGCGGATGCGATCGAGGTCCACCGCGCTGGCGATGAGCTGCCGCAGCGGCGCGGGGTCGAGCAGCGAGCCCGCGCCGTCGAGCGCGAGAAGGGTCAGCCACCCCGGCAAGAGTCCCGCGAAGAACACGCCGGAACGCAGGGCGTAGACCTGCTCACGCGTCGCGCCGCGCCACAGCGCGTCGAGCCGCTCGAGCCGGCCGTCGGCCAGCGCGGCGGCGGTGAGGGCGCCCGCGGAAGAGCCGGCGGCGAGCCGCACCGGCACCCCGCGCGCGACGAGGCCGAGCGCCACGCCCGCCTCGTAGGCGCCCTTGGCGCCGCCGCCCGAGAGCACGAGCGCGATGGGCGTCTCGAGCGGGAGCGCCGACGGCGTGCACTGGGCGCCCGCGCGTACCGCCGAGAGCGCCGCGAAGGCGAACAGCACCGCCGCGGCCAGGCCGCGCCCCCGCGCGCGCATGCGTCGGCTTACGGAGACGCGGCGCGCCGCGTGCGCCACTCGTGGACGATCGACTCGACCTCCAGCGGCGCCAGGCGCGTCGCCGGGCCTTCGGCGATACGGCTGTTGACCCGCGCGATCTCGGCGTTGAGCCGCGCCACGTGCGCCCGCACGTCCGTCTCGCGCGCCGATGCCAAGGCGGCATCGAGGCCGGCCTCCACCTTTCTCAAGAGATCAAGCGCGGGAGGCAGGATGGAGAGCTTCTCCCGCTTGAGGAGCTTCTTCACCCACCAGTCGGGATCGTAGGGCTCGGTGATGCCGGGAATCGGCTGTCCCGTTCCTTCGAGCCGATCGAAGTCACCGGCCTGCTCCGCCTCCTGGATCATCTCCTCGACCCAGTCGCGGTAGCTCTTCCCCGGCGGCTTCTCCTTGGGCATGGGCGATAGTCTACCCGCGCCCGGAGCTTCCGGGTATGCTCGCCGCATGACTCCTCCCGAGACCGACTGGAGCGCCTTCGATCGCATCCGTCACGAGCGCCGCCGCGAGCAGGTCGCGAGCTTCCTCGAGTTCCTACGCCGCGACAGCGTGAGCCAGGAGCCCGAGCGCGTGCGGCTCTGCGCGGACTGGCTCGCCCGCCGCATGCAGGCGCTGGGCCTCCGTCCGCAGGTGCTGGAGACGGGCGGCAATCCCGCGGTGTTCGGCGAACGGCGCGCGCCCGGCGCCACGCGCACGCTCCTCCTCTACTGCCACTACGACACCAAGCCGATCCCGCTCGATGGGTGGCTTCAGCCTTCGCCGGTCGAGCCCGTGTTCCGCGCCGGCCTCGCCGAGGCGGGCGCGTCCATCGTCCCCTTCGAGTCGGTGCCCACGGACGCTCTCGCAACCCATCGCGTGTACGCGCGCGGCGCCTCCGACGACAAGGGGCCCATCTGGTGCCACCTCGAAGCGCTCGCGTGCATGGACGCGGCGGGGCTCGCCTCCCGGGTGAACCTGAAGCTCATCTTCGACGGAGAGGAGGAGATCGGCAGCCCCTTCTTCGGCGACTTCACCGAGGCCCATCGCGAGCTGCTGGCCGCCGACCTGGTGCTCGTCACCGACGGCCCCAAGCACGACAGCGGCCGGCCCACCATCTCGGGCGGCGCCCGGGGCAACATGAAGCTCGAGCTCGAGGTCGAGGCGGCCCGCCGCGACGTGCACTCGGGAAACTTCGTGGTGCCCAACGCGGCGTGGCGGCTCAACGGTCTCCTGTCCTCGATGGCCACACCCGATGGCACGCCGCTGATCGAGGGGCTGGAAGAGGACGTGCAGCTCCCCACCGCCGCGGAGCGCGCGCTCATGGCGGACATCCCTGTGGACTTCGCCGCCCTCGAGAAGGATCTCGGCGTCAAGGCGCCCGCGGATCTGCTCGACCGCCTCATGTTCCATCCCACGCTGACGATCCGGGGCCTGCATTCGGGCTTCCTCGGCAAGGAGGCCAACACGATCATCCCCCACCGGGCCACGGTGCTGCTGGACGTGCGCCTGGTGAAGAACCAGACGGTGGCGCGCGTGTACGAGCGCATCGTCGCCCACATCCGCGCCCAGGGCTTCACCGTGCTGGAGTCGCCGGCCGAGCCGCTGCCCGACGCCTTGCGTGGAAAAACTGTTCGAATCGTCAGCAAGGGCGGCTACGATCCCGCGAAGACGCGGCTCGATCTTCCGGAGTGCCGCGAAGTCATCGCCGCCGTCGAGCGCGCGCATGGCGGGGAGCGCGCGCTCCTCCTCCCCACCCTCGGTGGCAGCGTGCCCCTCTTCGCCTTCACCGACATCCTGAAGCTGCCGACCCTGGTGGTGCCCTACGCCAACGCGAACAACCGCCAGCACAGCCCCAACGAGCACCTCAGGCTCGACCACCTCTTCCAGGGGATACGGACGACGGCGGGGCTGCTGCGCGATCTCGGGTAGCGGTCAGCCACGTCGCCGCCTCGTCGCGCAGCCGCGCGCGCTCGGCGGCCGGCAGCCCCTCGGGGTCGAATCGGTAGCGATAGTGCAGGGTGACCAGTCGGGTCAGGGTCGCGCGCGACTCGGCGACGGGGGAGAGGTCCTCCACGCGGCGCAGCCACTGGGCCGGCGGCTCGGCCGGGCGCCGCCCCAGTCCCAGCTCGGTGAGGCGCGCTTCCACCTGGTAGAACTCGGAGTCCATTCCCGCGCGCGCACGCGGCTCTTGTGGCGCCGGTCGCCCGGCCTCCGCGCGTCGCCGGCGGCGCACGAAGAAGAGCCGCCAGATCAACAGCCCCGTGAGGGGAGCCAGGAGCCAGGCCAACCACGTCGTAACCCCGGCACGACGCTCGCCGTAGCGCCACCGGTCGAAGCCGTGCACCGCCCAGGCGAAGAGATCCGACGCCGGCTGCCACCAGGACGCCCGCTGCTCTTCCAGCTCGCCCCAGCCGGGCGGCGTCGTGTCGACGTCGCGCCAGGCGCCCCCGAGCCACACGAGCGCCCACGAGTGAGCATGGCGGGCGCGCACCACCCAGGCGCCCTCGAGTGGGCTCCACTCCTGCACGGAGTAGCCCGTCGCGTACCGGGCCGGAATGCCCGCCGCCCGCAAGAGCAGCACGGTCGCGGTGGCGAAGTACTCGCAGTGGCCAACCCGCGAGCGGCGCAGGAAGTCCTCCAGCACGGAGACGTCGGCGTCCGGCTTCGGCCGCTCGAGGGAGTAGCGGAAGCTCTCGCGGAAGTATTGCTGGAGCATCCCCACCACCGCCTCCGGCGGCTTCCCCACGAGCCCGAGATCGCTCGCCAGCCGCGCGACCGCCGGGCCATCGACGAGAGGAAGCTGCCGGTCCGGGTCGCCCGGCGCCCCGTCGAGGTGCGATCGATCGCCGACGAGCGCAGTGTAGGTCACCAGCCCCAGCCCCTCGTCCACCTTCACCGCGCCCAGGCGATTGCGCTCGACGCGCACGACCGCCAGGCGATCGATCTCGTAGGGGTCGGAGGGCAGCGCGAGCACACCGCGCCCGCGACGGAGGGATGCGGACACGGTGACCCGCGCGCGCGGCGGCCCTCCCTCGCCCAGCCGCCACGTCATCCCATTGGCCTCCGGTGACACCGGCGTGAAGCCCGCGTCCACCGCCAGCCATGACGGCGTGGCGAACACGTTGTAGCTGGCCTCGCGCAGGAGCAGGGGCGGCCGCATGCTCTCGCCCGCCTCCACGCGTAGGAGGATACGATCGGAGAGCTTGAGCCGCCCGATCGAGCCGATGGCCGTGCTGCTCCGGAACGGATCGGTGTCGCGCCGCATCCACTCGGCCAGCCACTCGAGGGCCGTGGCCTCCACCGCGCGCTGCGCCTGCTGCAACCCCACGTGCCCCGCCCAACCCGCTGCCGCCACCGCGAGCAGCAGCACGCCCCACGTCCGGGCCGGCACACCGGGCGTCCGCACCCGCCAGAGGGCGACGGCGGCCAGGGCCACCGCGCCCAGGTAGAAGCCCCCGCTCCGCACGTTTGCCGCGCTGGCGGCGAGAATGCAGATCACCAGGTAGGGATACCGGAGGTCGAGCGTGCTCGGGGCGGGGGTGCCGTCGGCGTCGGCCTTCTTCCGCTGGCTCCAGAGGAAGATGCGCACGTCCACGCCCGGTGAGGTGCTGTAGACCTGGGCCGCAATCAGGGCGAACACCACCAGCGGGAACCACTGGAAGATCAGGGCCAGCACGCGGGGGGCATCCCGGGTGACCCCGAGATAGGCCACCAGCCCCACGAAGATCACCGAGCAGAGATCCGACACCCGGTTGAAATCCGCGCGCGCCAGATCCCAGCGCCACGGCACGCGCCGCGCGCCCTCCAGTAGCGCCGCCATCACCACCGCGGCCGGCCACCACCCCGTCTGCCCACCCCAAAAGAGCAACCCACCAGCAAGCAAAAGAGCGGGAGGCGCACTGGCGCCGCGAGCGGCGGCGCCAGTGGCTGTGGGGGGGTCTGGGGGAGAAGCGGAGCCGGAACGCGGCCGCGCGCTCATACGCATCGACTCACGGACGCGGCCCCGCGCTCGTACGCGTTGACTTCACAGACGCGCGAGGCCCTCGGCTATCTTTCCCACTTCGAGCCAGTGCGGCGCGAGGACGTGGTCGGCCGCGCTCGGCTCGGGCGGCGCGCCGGGCGGCGTGATCACGAGGGCGAGGGTCGGGATACCGGCCCCGCGAAGCGCTTCCACGAAAGCGCGGCGCTCTGCGTCCCAGGCGAGCAGCACGACAATGGCGCCCGACAGCTCGCCATGCCGCGCAAGGACCGCGCCGCGGAGGGCGGCGAAGGGCTTCCCCACACAGGGCTCGACCCCGGCCAGGATCTCCAGCATCCGGTCGGCGTGGGCCAGGCCCCGGCCGGCGGTGAAGCAGTAGGCCTCGGTCCCCACGAACATGAGGTCGAGCAGGCAGTCCTGACTCGGGATGGCGACGGCGAACGAGGCGGCCACCGACACCGCGTCCTCGAACACGGGCGCGGCGTGCGGGTGGCCGAACGTGTCGAGCACGAGCGCGTGCCGCACGAAGAACTCGTCCTGATACTCCTTCACGACCGGCTTCCCCACGCGCGCCCAGCTCCGCCAGTGGATGCGGCGCAGCGGATCGCCCGGGCGATAGTCGCGCAGCGAGGCGAACTCTTCGGAGTCCCCCACCGAGGCGGCCAGCTGCACCCCCCCCTGCTGATAGCGGCGCGAGCCCGGCAGGTCGAGATCCGGCACCGGATAGCGCCGCGGCAGGATCATGAGCGACTGCGGCGCGCGCACGCCGACGAAGCCTCGAAAGAGCCCGAATGGATCGGGGCGCCCCATCGTGATGCCGTCCAGTCGGAGCCGGCCGCGGCGGACGGGCACCGCCTCCATGCGCACCTCCACCTCGCCGCCCGGCAGGAGCGGGGGCACGGCCGTCGCGGTGAAGCGCGCGCCGCGGCGCCGCTCGATCAGCCACATCCACCGCGGGTAGCCGACCGTCCGGTCGAACCAGTTGCGCCGCTCTTCGCCCGGCTCCCGCGCCGCCAGGAATTCGGCCAGCGACGGGCGCGGGTCCTCGGTGTCCTCGAGCAACACGAGCCCGCGCTGGGCCCGGCTGCCGTCGTTTCGCACTGTCACCCGGTAGCGGAGCGGCTCCCCCGCGGTTCCGAAGCGCGGCATCGCGCGGCGGACGGTGAGCCGCGCGCGGAACGTGAGGCTCGCGAGGAGCGCGGCGGTCAGGAGTGCAATGAGAAACGCAAACGCCTGGTAGGCGAGCGTGCGATTGGTGTCGAGCCCCACCACTGCCGCCGCCAGCACACTGACGAGGGCGAGCGAGCCGGCGCGGGTGAAGCGGCGGCTTTGCCAGTGCTGCGCCACCCAGGTCCACCGGAACGCGCGAAAGAGCAGGCGCCGCATGCCGCGCCCGATCCCGGCTACGCGGGCACCGGCAAGGTCTTGACGATCTCCTCCACGATGCTCTGCGCGGTGACGCCGGTGAAGCGGGCCTGCGAGTCGACCACCATCCGGTGCGCCATCACCGGCAGCGCGATCTCCTGGACGTGCTCCGGCGTGACGAAGTCGCCGCCGTCCAGCAGGGCCAGGGCCTGGGCCGCCTTCATGAGCGCGAGCGACGCGCGCGGACTCGCTCCGAGTGACACGCCGGCGGCCCCGCGCGTGGCCTGCACCAGGTCCACCACGTAGCGCTTGAGCTCGGGGCTGATACGCACGGCGCCGACCTGCGCCCGCAGGGCCACCACGTCGTCGATCGACACGCAGGGGGTCACCTCATCGATGGGGTGTCCCCGCTCCTGGTCCGAGAGGATGGCCACTTCGTCGTCCGGCGCCACGTACCCGAGCCCGAACTGCAGGGCGAAGCGGTCCATTTGCGCCTCGGGCAAGGGATAGGTGCCACGGAACTCCACCGGGTTCTCCGTCGCGATGACGAAGAAGAGCGACTCGAGACGATGGGTCGTCCCATCCACGCTGATCTGGCCCTCAGCCATGGCCTCGAGCAACGCCGACTGCGTGCGGGGCGACGCCCGGTTGATCTCGTCCGCCAGCAGCACGTTGGTGAAGATGGGGCCACGGTGGAAGTGGAAGGCCTGATCGCGCTGGTCGAAGATCGACACGCCCAGAATGTCTGACGGCAGGAGATCGGGAGTGAACTGGACGCGCTTGAACTGCGCCCCGATGGAGCGCGCGAGGGCCTTGGCCAGGGTCGTCTTTCCCGTGCCGGGAAAGTCGTCCAGCAGCACGTGCCCGCCGCTGGCGAACGCGGCCAGGAGCTTGCGGATCGCGGCATCCTGGCCCTTCATGACCCGGCCGATGCTGGCGGCCAGGCGCTGGGAGACCTCCCGAGGCGGGCGCGGCGCGGACGTCACCTGATCAGGATGCGGCTCCCCTCCCTTTTAGGTCAAGAAAACCCGGAATCACACTCTGGTGCCGGGGTACCCGTCCGGGTTCGCCAGGTGCCAGGTCCAGGCCGTCTCGACGATGGTGCCCAAGTCCGGCCGGAGCGGTCGCCATCCGAGCACGGTGTGCGCCCGGGATGCGTCGGCCACCAGGCACGGCGGATCGCCGGCCCGAGCGCCCATGAAGCGCGCCGGGATCGGCCGTCCCGTCACCCGGCGGGCGACCTCGAGCACCTCCAGCACCGACGCGCCCTTGCCATTGCCGAGGTTGATCTGCTCCGAGGCTCGCCCGGCGCGCAGATGATCGAGCGCCAGGAGATGGGCCTCGGCCAGGTCGCTCACGTGGACGAAGTCCCGGATCGCGGTGCCGTCCGGCGTGGGATGATCGCGCCCGTAGATGACCACGCCCGGCGCAGTGCCGCGCGCCGCGGCCAGGACGTTGGGAATGAGATGCGTCTCGAGCGCGTGATCCTCTCCGCGCGTCGCTGTGGCCCCCGCCGCGTTGAAGTAGCGCAGCGCGACGGAGCGAAGGCCGTAAGCGCGATCGTAGGTCTCGAGCATCCGCTCCATCACGAACTTGGTCCAGCCATAGGGATTGCTGGGCCACTGGGGGGTGTCTTCCTTGAGCGCCCCCGCGCCCGGGTCGCCGTACGTCGCGCAGCTCGACGAGAAGACGAGCCGCCGCACGCCCGCCTTCACGAGCGTGTCGAGGAAGCTGACCCCCTGCGCCACGTTATTGCCGAAGTAGAGCGACGGCGCCGTCATCGACTCCCCGACATAGGCGAACGCCGCGAAGTGCAAGCACGCTTCCAGCGCGTGCGTGCGGGCGATGCGGGCGACCAGCGCGGCATCCCCGACGTCGCCCAGATAAAACGGCACGAGCCGCGCCACCGCCGCCCGGTGGCCGCGCGAGAGGTTGTCCAGCACCACCACGTCCTCGCCCCGCTCGCGCAGGGCCTCCACCACCACGCTTCCGATGTACCCTGCCCCGCCCGTGACGAGCACCGCCATGGCGGGGCCTCAGGCGGCCAGCCGGCCGGTGAGCCGGAGCTGCTCGGCGATCCAGCGATAGGTGCGGGCGAGCCCGTCCTCCAGGCTCACCATCGGTTCCCAGCCGAGCACCTGACGCAGGCGCGTGTTGTCGCTGTTGCGGCCGCGGACGCCCTGCGGCTTGGTGAGATCGTGCTGCTTGTAGACCCGCTTGCCGGCGATCGCGCTCACGATGTCGACGAGCTCGTCAATGGTGACCATGCGGTCCTGGCCGAGATTGAGCGGCTCCGCGTGATGCGACTCCATCAGCCGATGAATCCCCTCGACACAGTCGTCGATGTAGCAGTACGAGCGCGTCTGCTTCCCGTCGCCCCAGACCTCCACCACGCCCGCGTCCTCGACGAGCGCGAGCTTGCGGCAGATGGCGGCGGGTGACTTCTCGCGGCCGCCATCGTAGGTCCCGAGCGGGCCATAGATGTTGTGGAAGCGCACCACGCGGGTCTCGAGCCCGAAGTCCTCGCGATAGTGCCGGCACACTCTTTCCGTGTAGAGCTTCTCCCAGCCGTAGCCGTCCTCGGGGTCGGCGGGATAGGCGTCCTCCTCACGGAGCGGGGTGACGTCCGGGCTGTCCTGGAGATAGCCGGGATAGATGCAGGCCGACGAGGTGTAGAGAAGCCGCTGCACCCGGTTGACCCGAGCGGCATCCAGGGTGTGCACGTTGATGAGCACGTTGTCGCGGCTGATCTCCGCCTTGTGGGAGTGGATGAAGCCGATGCCCCCCATGTTGGCGGCCAGCGCGTACACCTCGTTCACGCCCTGGGTCGCCATCAGACAGTTGTCCCAGCGGCGCAGGTCGAGCAGATCGAACTCGTTCGCCCGCGTCCGCTCGTACTCGGGATGCTTGATGTCCACGCCCCGGACCCAGTAGCCGCGGTCGACGAGGTACGACACCAGGTGATGGCCGATGAATCCTCCCGCGCCGGTGACGAGCACCTTCTTCATCATGTCCCTCGCTCCTTTCCGTCGGCTGGCTCACCAGCCGCTTCGCTTCAGCACCTTGATGACCGTCCGCACGAGGATTTCCGCGTCGCGGCGGAACGACCACGTGTCGATGTACTTGCAGTCCAGCCGGACGATGTCCTCGAAGTCGGGCACCCGCTCGTTGCCGGCGAGCTGCCAGAGCCCGGTGATCCCCGGCTTCATCGACAGCCGTCGCCGGTGATGGGGGCGGTAGCACTCGAACTCCTCCAGCGTGGGCGGGCGGGTGCCCACCAGGCTCATCTCCCCCCGCAGCACGCTCCAGAACTGCGGCAGCTCGTCGAGATGCCGCGCCCGCAGCCACTTGCCCAGGGGAGTGACGCGCGGGTCGTCGCGCAGCTTGAACACCAAGCCCTGCATTTCGTTGGCGCGCTGGAGCTCGGCAAGACGGGCCTCCGCATCGACCCGCATCGTCCGGAACTTGTAGAGGGCGAAGAGCCGGCCGTTCTGCCCCACCCGCACTTGCGAGAACAGCACCGGGCCCGGCGAGTCGCGACGGATGCGGGGGGCCAGCCAGCAGTACGCCACCGCGAACACGGTGAGCCCGACCAGCGCGCCCGCGATGTCCATCGCGCGCTTGAGCGCGAGCGGCCACGGGGATCGCCGCACCGGGTCCAGCGAGAGGATCCCGAGCCCGTCCACCAGGGCCAGCTCGGGACGCGTCCAGTGGCGCTGCGGAAGGTCGAGAATGAGCCGCGATGTCACGCCCATCTCCTGGCAGAGGTCAAGGTATTCCTCCACCTGGGGAAACTCGCGCGGCCCGATGGCGAACACCACCTCGTCGGTCGGCTGGCTGCGAATGATCTCCGGCAAGTCCTTCAGCGCGCCGAGGACGGGGACCCCGGCCACGTGGTCCGCGGGCTCGCCCGTTCGATCGTCCGCCACGCCCACCACCCGCACGCCCCAGTACGGATGCTCACGCAGGAACTCGATGTAGCGCCCCACCCGATCCATCCCGCCCGCGATCAGCGCCCGCCGGGAATTGAAGCCCTCGCGCCGGTGGCGCCGGAGCACGTAGTTGAGGGCCAGTTGCTTGACTGCCAGGCCCGCAAAGGAGGTCACGAGGAACAGGTGGACGAGCAAACGGCTGATCTCCCACCGGCGGCCGACGAAGGCCAGGCTCAGCAAGATGAGCGCGCCAACGAGATGCGCCCGGGCGAGGCGGCGCAAGGGATCCGTGTAGTGCTGATAGCGGAAGGAGCGGTAGATGCCGAAGGCGCTCAGGCACGCGAGCCAGATCACGAGCACGAGGGCGAGAAGCCACATCTGGCTCTCGAGCGAGCTCACCGGCTGCACGCCCGCCTGCGAGATCCAGTCGCGCACCACGTACGCGACGAAGAACGAGCCGGCCAGGACCGCGACGTCGCTCAGGATGACGATACGGCGGAGGAGCGCGGCGTATTCAACGAGCACCGACCCCTCCGATCGGGCCGCCGGATGCCGTCGACGCCGCCAGGCGGGCGGCCCGCGGGTCGTCGACCACGACCGCGCGCAGCGCTCGCTCCATGTCCCCAAGGGTCAGCGCCCGGTCCCAGTGGGCGCGCGCATAGACGCGGCCTTCCGCGGCCATCTGGCGCCGGCGCTCCGGATCGTCGCGCAGGGCTCGCACCGCGTCCGCGAGCGCCGCGCCGTCCTCGGCGGGGGTGACGAGTCCCGCGCGCGCCTCGATGATCACGCGCGCCACCTCGCTGCTCGCATTGAGCGACGCCACCACCGGCTTCGCGGCGGCGAGCACCGTCAGCACCTTGGACGGGAACACGATGTCCGCCACGACGGCCTGCTGCGTCACCAGCGTGAGGTTCGCGGCGGCCAGGAGATCGCGGAACACCGGATCGGGCTGCAACGGGAGGAACCGCAGGTTCGGGAGCCCCGCCGCGGCGGCGCGCGCCTCGAGGGCGGGCCGGGCGGCCCCGTCTCCGACGAGCAAGTAGACGATGTCGGCGCGGTCCCGCGTCCGCGCCGCCGCGTCGACCACCACGTCGAGGCCCTGCTTCACGCCCATGTTGCCCGCGTGCAGCACGACGAAGCGCTCGCCGAGGTCGAACGTCCGGCGCGCCTCCGCCCCCCCGCCCGTGGTGGGCAGGCTGAACAGCGCGGGATCGGCCCAGTCCGGGAACAGCGTCACGCGGCTGGGCGCGATGCCCTTGTCGATGATGCGCTGCTGCATGGCCCGGGTGAGGGTCGAGATCAGCGCGGCGTGACGATACGCCAGGCGCTCGACCGCGTAGAGCAGCCGGACCACGCGGCCGGTCGGCAGCATGCCGAGCTCCACCGCGGCGTCGGGCTGCAGATCGGGCACGTGAAAGACGTACGGGATGCCCCAGAGGCGTCCCAGCAGCACCGACGACAGCGCGAGCCCCAGCGGCGGCGAGACCGTCATCAGGAGATCAGGTCGAGAACCGAGGGCGGCGCGGAGGGTAGCGGACGCGATAAACGACGCTTCGTGCAGCACCCGGCGAAGCGTCGTGACCCGGCGCGGCACGTACAACCACGACCGCCGGATCTCGACCCCGTTGCGCCGCTCCCGGGCGACCAGGCGCCCGCGATACTCGGGGGCCACCCGCCAGCGTGGATAGTACGGGAAGCCCGTGACCATCGTGACGTGGTGGCCCTTCGCGGCCAGGTACTCGCAGCGCCCCGTGTTGAACACGGCGATGCCGGTCTCCTCGGGCCAGTAATTGATGCCGAGCACCAGGATGCGCATGGTCGCCTCCCTCAGCGAGCGTGGCGGGTCGCCGCGAGGGCGAGCTTGTTCCCCCAGCGGCCCATCACCCGGTTCACGCCCCAGAAGCCGGCCCGGAACAGCCCGAACGACGGGGACGCGTCGAACCAGCGGAACCACCGGTAGGGCTCGTGGGGGTAGTACATGAGCGTGCGCTGCCAGGCCACCCGCGGGAATCCCGCGTCACGCAGGCAGGCCGCGACCTCGGGCGCGGCGAGGCGCTGCACCCGATTGCCGGCCTCCTCCACCTCCTCGGCGAAGCCGAGGCGGACGGCGAGCCGCGTGAGGACCGCCCGGGCCGGCTCCAGGATGAGCACGCCGTGACGCGCCACCCGCGCCATCTCGCGAATGGCGCCGGCGGGGTCGTCCAGATGGTGCAGTCCGTCATGGACGGCCACGATGTCGAAGCTCTCCTCGCGGAACGGCAGCGTCTCGGCGTCGGCGGCGTGAAAGGTCGCGGCGAAGCCGAACCGACGCGCGCGCTCGCGCGCGCGCGCGAGGGCCTGGGTGGACACGTCGGTGCCGGTGACACGCGCGCCGCGGCGCGCGAGGGTCTCCGTCATGAGCCCCGACCCGCAGCAGACTTCCAGGACCGTTCGGCCGGCGAGGTCGAGGCCCAGCACCTCGATCCCGGTCTTGAACTTGTGGTCAATGAGGAACTCGTACACGCGCCCGCACCCGTGGGGCCGGCGAATCTCGAACTCCGGGTTGCAGGCCTCGTCGTAGTAGTGCTGTTGATGCTCGTAGTGGACGTGGTGAGCGCTCATCGTGGAGACGATGCCTCCCGGGACTTGATCCCGATCTGCCAGTAGTAGACGCCGCGCGCGATGGCGTAGTGAAACCCCGCCCGTCCGTCGAGGAAGCCGCCCTTGAGGACGAACGAGTGGAGGAAGGCCACGAGCCCCTTGACGGGCATCTTCGCGAACAGGGCCTTCAGGGCCCGGCGCCCGGTGGGCTGGGCCTCCGCTTCCCGCAAGAGGGTGCCGCGCGCGCGGAGCGTCGCTTCCCAGTCGGAGTACCGGTTGTGCCGTTCGAAGTAGTGGTAGAGGGTGGCGTGATCGTCGTGGCGCATCCGGCGCCGCAGCATCGCGGTGCTGCCCTCGACGACGGGCTGATAGTGGCCCTCGACCTCCCACATGTTGGCCACGTCGAGATCGTCGCGGTCGGGGAAGCGCGCCTTGTGGCGGTTCAGGAGGACCAGCTTGTAGACGCGGTGCCCGTGGGACAGCACGCGCCCCAGGAATACGTAGTCGTACCCCACGAAGTAGCCCGCGTGCCGCGGCGGGCCGGCGAGGACGCGCCCGATCTCTTCGGTGAGCTCGGGGGTCGCCTCCTCGTCGGCGTCGACGTAGAGCACCCAGTCGTGCCGGAAGGGCAGCTCGTCGAGGCACCACTGCTTCTTCTTCGGGTAGCGCCCGTTCCAGCGGAAGTCGACCACCGTCGCCCCCATCTCCGCGGCGATCGCGCAGGTCCGGTCGCGGCTTCCCGAGTCGACCACGAAGATCTCGTCGAACCCCCGAACCGAGCGCAGGCACTTCGCGATGTTCGCCTCCTCGTCCTTGGTCATGACGATGACCGAGGCGCCGAGCCGCGGCGGCGAGGGGACCGTGCTCATCGGGTGCTCCCCGTGGCGCCGGCCGGCGGCTTGATCACGAGCACCTTGTCGGGGGCCCGCAGCCGTAACGGCTCCTCGACCGCGGTGAACGTGTTGCCGGCCACCACCGCCCCTTCGACATTGGCGTCGAGCTCGATCCCCACCGGGGAGTGGGCGATCTGGTTCCGGTCCACGATCACGTCCCGGGCCGCCACGAAGTTGCCGGCGCGGCGCTCGCCGCCGTAGCCCCACATGACGAGCACCCGATGGCCGCGCGAGAGCCGGTTGCCCCGCATCACCGCGCCGTTCACGTACTCGAAGCGCCCCAGCTCGGCCAGGCGGCCGCTCATGGTGAAGCCGACGAAGCCGTACTCCGCGGTACGCTCCGGCGTGGATCCGGTGGGACCGATGCCGCTCTGGTAGCTCACGGCGCCGTCGAGGACGTTGTCGATCCACTGCACGTGCCAGCCGCCCAGCCCCCACATGCCCTGGCTGCGCGCGACGGTGTTCCTGTCGAAGGTGCAGTCGTAGAGCGGTCCCCACATCTGGAGCAGCGCGCTCACGTCCTCGGCGGTATTGCGCTGGAACACGCAGTGGCCCATCACGCGGGCGAGCAGGATCACGCTGGTGGCGTCCGGCGTGACGTCCCAGTCGCGCGCGAGCCGCACGTTCTGGCCCTCGTTGTCCTCGACCTCGCGATACTGGCCGGCGCCCCGCCCGCTCACCACCAGCGCATCGAAGCCGCGGTAGGCGCCGGCGGGGAGCTCGCCCTTGGCGAGGCGCACGTCGCGCTTGCTCGCCGAGCCGACCGGGCCCACCCAGGGCTCCACCCGCCCGCGCTTCTCCTGGTACATGCCCAGGTCGCGGTTGACGTCGAAGGTGAACGCCTCGCGCTCGCCGCGCCCGAGATTGCGCGTGGTGTTGTCGGCGCCATAGATCCAGCGCAGAGGCAGCGTACCGGCTCGCCAGCTCGAGACGCCCTCGACCTGATTCCGCTCGAAGACGATGTGCTGGCCGCCGATGTCGGTCCACGACACGCCCATCGGGTTGGCGAAGTGATTGCCGCTGAAGCGGGCGTTGCGCACGTCGAGGTAGCGCTGCGTGCCGATGACTTCGCAGTCGGACACCTCGAGCGTGTCGATCCCCCGCACGAGCACCGCGACATCCTTCTCGGTGCCGTTGATGATCCCCCACTTGCTGAACGCCCACTGCGGGTCCTTCTCCGGATCGTTCCCCGGACGGCCCGCCCAGGGCAGGTAGTGCACTCGCAGCTCGCGCAGGAACACATCGCGCACGCGCTCTTTCCCGGCGGCCCGGATCACGTTCTGGGCATTCCGCACCATGAGCGACAAGCGCTCGATTCCGACCTCGCCTCCCACGGTGAGCGCAGCGGGGATGAAGTCCGAGGGGGCCCGCGGAGCCACCAGCGGCCACTTGAGCCAGGTGAGGTCCTTCCCCTCCCCACGGATCACCACGCGCTTCGGCACCCGCACCGGGCCCGCGATCCGGTACGTGCCCGCAGGCACCATGACCACGCCGCCGCCCTGGCGCTCCACGGTCTCGAGCGCCCGGCGGAAGGCTTCGCTGTCGTCGGTGACGTCATCGCCGCGCGCCCCGAGCGCGCGCACGTTCACCACGCGGTCCGGCCAGGCCGTTCCCCGCTCCACGCGGAGCTTGAGCCCGCCACCCCAGCCGGCCGGGCCCCCGTAGCCGTTGTGCGCCCACAGCGTGTACTCGCCTGGCGCCAGGTCCCGCGGCAGCGTGACGAGCAGGCGGTAGCGGTCGGCCTCGGACACGGGCGCCGTGATCTCACGGCCGCTCGAAGCCCGGAGGACCACGCGCAGCCGGGCGCGCGCGGCCGCGTCCTCGGCGCCGCGGCTCGCGAAGTTCCGTCCGATGATCTCGAGCGTGGCGCCGGGGGCCGCCGCGTCCGCATCCAGGCCCGGGGTCAGCCGCGTGGGCTGCGACCAGTCCAGCTGCGGGCGGCCGATCAGGCGCGCCGTGCCGCCCACATCGACCCCGAAGACGCCGGCGCTCAGCGAGGCGGGGAGCACGAGCTTCGCCGAGGAGCGGGTGGGCTGGAGCAGCGGGACCCGCTGCGGCGCCGAGCCCGCGGCCGGGGCGGGCGGCGCGGCGGCGGGCGCGGCACCCGGATCGCCGTCGCCCAGCCGCCACACCTGCGCGTCGCGGGCCGCGTCGAGCCCGTCGCCCTGGAGCAGGATCACGTCACCCGGCTCCGCCGGCTCGGTGACCCACAGAATCGTCGGAGCGGCCCAGGCCGTCATCGGCGACGCCGCCACGAGCCAGAGCGCCGCGAACAGCGCCCGCGCGGTCATCCGACCACCTGCGGCGGCGGCCCGGGCGGCCCGGCCTTGCGCGCGACGACGAACACGGATTTCCACAGGGGCCACACCCGCCCCAGGCCCTCCCAGCGGACCGGCTCGAACCCCGCGCGGCGGAGACTGCGCGCGAGGGTGCGGCGGGTGAAGAAGCGGATGTGGCTCAGGTCGGGGTTGTAGTGCCCGTCGAAGGCCACCGCCGCGATCAGCAGGTTCTTCGCGAAGCCGTGATACGGCGTCGTCAGCATCAGCAGCCCGCCCGGCTTCAGCAGGCGGTTCAGCTCAGCCAGGGCGTTGTGGACGCCGAAGAGCTGCTCGAGCACCTCGCTGCACCAGACCGCGTCGAACGTCTGGTCGTCGAAGCGCACCGGCGGCTCCTCGAGCGATCCCACCTGCACGTCGGCGTCGGGGCAGCGGCGGCGGGCGCGCGCCGCCGCCGCCTCGGCCAGCTCGAGGCCGGACACCCGCAGGCCCAGCCGGCGCAGAAACACGAGGAATGCGCCGTCGCCGCAGCCCGCGTCGAGCACGTGCCGGGTCGTGCCTCGGCTCGCCGCCATCAGCGGCCCGAGCACCGCCTCCAGACGGACCATGCGCTGGGCCGAGGTCGGATCGCTCTGCGGCGGCGCGTAGTCCTGCTGCCAGTACCCTTCGTAGAACTCCTTCACGCGCATGCCGCTACCTCCCGGGAGCCGACGATCTCGCGATAGACGTCGAGCATCCGCTCGCCCGACGCCGCCCAGCTGAAGCGCTCGCTGACGAGACGGCGGCCGCGCTCCGCCATCGCCTCGCGGTCGGGATCGTCGAGCACGGCGGCGAGCGCGCGGCTGATCGCTCCCGGGTCCGGTGGGACGACCAGCCCGGCGCGGGCCGCCGCGACCTCACGCCAGATGTTCACGCGGTCCGAGATGACCACCGGCAGCCCGCTCGCCATGGCCTCCACGACGGTGACGCCGAAGTTCTCGCTGTAGGAGGGGAGCACAAACACGTCCGCGCCGTGCAGGGCGGCGAGCTTGGCCGCCCCCACCTGCATCCCGACGATCGTGCAGCGCTCGAGCGCACCGACCTCGGCGAGCCATTTCCGGACGCGCGCGCCGTAGCCGTCGTCGTCCGGGCCCGCGAGGACCAGGTGGACGTCGGGCCGGCGCCGCGCGAGGTCCCCGAAGGCCTTGGCGAGGACATCCAGCCCCTTCTTGAAATTGAGCCGGCCGAGGTAGAGCACCACGCGACGCCCCTGGGCTTCCGGCCACGGCGGCGGCTGACCCGAAGCCGGCTCCCGCTGATAACGCTCCACGTGGAGGCCGGGCGGCACCACCACGCCGCGCGTCGGGATCCCGAGGGGGCGCGTCAGCTGTTCTTCCTCCAGCGTCGTGAAGTGCAGCGCGGCCGCGTGCGTGAGATTGCGCCACTCGAACAGCTGCTCGTAGACCCACTTGCGCATGCGGTGCCGGCGGTAGAGATACGGGTCGAGCGTCCCGTGCGGCCGGACGAGATATGGCACGCCCGCGCGTCGGCAGTAGTGCGCGGCGACGGTGGGCGGGAAGAGATACAGCGAATGGATGTGCACGATGTCGTGGCGGGGCACCGCCTCGCGCAGGGCGCGCGCGAGGGGCCACGAGGTCACGTAGCGCCGAGGGGTCTGCACCGGGAAGTACCGGATCTTGGCCCCGTCAGCCCAGACCGGACGCCCGTACGGCACGTCCTCCCGCCCCGGTCCGTCCTTGTCCGTGGTGTAGATCGTGACCTGATGGCCGCGCCGCGCCAGCTCGCCGCAGAGCTCGCGGCAGACCTGGGAGGGGCCGCCATAGCGAGTGGCCAGGCTGGCGATGACGTGGAGGATGCGCAGCGGCGCGCCGTCGCTCATGCTCTCGCGACCTCCTGATACGCGGCGGCCAGCGTCGGCCCGTGGGCCGGAGCGAGAAAGCGCCGGCTGCGCTCGCAGGCCGCCGCGACCATCGCGTCGCGGCGGCGTGACGGCTCAGCGAGATCGGCGATGGCCAGCGCCATGCCGGCGCTGTCCCCGGGCGGCAGCAGCGCGGCGGCGCCGGCGGCGACCTCGGGGATGGCGCCCGCCTGCCCCGCCACCACGGGCAGCCCGGCGGCCATCGCCTCCACCACGGGACGACAGAACCCCTCGTGGAAGGACGGATAGAGCAGCACGGTGGCCGCGTGGTAGAGGCGGAGGAGCCAGCCATCGTCCACGCGGCCGACATGACGGACCACGTCGGGGCCGAGCTCGTGCCGGCGCAGGAGCGCGCGCTCACGCTCCCCGAAGGCCGCGCCGACCTTCACGAGGCGCACCGCGCGGGCGGTGAGCGCGCGCAGCCGTGCCACCGTCGCGCAGACGCCCGCAAAATTCTTCCGGGGGTCATTGCTGCCGACGTGGAGAACGATCACGTCGTCGCCGTCCATGCCGAGGGCGGCGCGGGTGGCGGCGGCCGTCCCGCTCTCGCGCGGCGCGGTGAACACGGTCGCGATGCTCTCGTAGACCACGCGGACCCGCGACGCCGGCACCCCCAGGTACTGGCGGCACTCCTCCGCGGTGTGCGCGGACACCGCGAGGATCATCCCCGCGCGGCGGAGAGCGAGGAGCCGCAGGCTGGTGGCGAGCATGCGCGCCCGCCGCGGCGCGCCGGCATAGTGCAGCCGCCCGCGCGCCACCGCGAGCGGATAGAGGTCGTGGCACGTGATGGCGGTGCGATGGCGCGGGAGCCGCCAAAGGAGCTGGGCATTGCCGTGATCCACGACGTGATAGACGTCGGCCCGCTGGCTCGCCGCCCAGCGCGGATACGCCACGTAGCGGATCCACCGGCTGCGGCTCCAACCCGGCGCGGGCCCGCCCAGGAACGGGGGCGTCAGGAGCTCCGCGCGCACGCCCGGCACGTGCTCGAGCGACTCCATCAACCCGCTCGCGTACACCTGCATGCTCACGCCGGCGTGGAACGGCAGCGTCGGGAGCAAGCCGACCCGGAGCGCGGTGGCGACGGGCCGGGTGGTCATGCCGCGGCCTCCGAGGTGGACGCCACCGCGCGCCGGCATGCCGCTTCGATCCCGTCCGCGCAGCGCTCCACACTGTAGCCCTCGATCAGGCTGCGGCCCCGCGCGCCCAGCATCGCGCGGGCCCCGGGCTCGGCGACCAGCGTGCCGATGGCTCGCGCGAGTGCCGCCACATTCGTGTGCTCGACCACGAAGCCGTTCCAGCCCGGTCGCACCAGGTCCTCCGCGCAGCCCACCCGGTCGGAGACGATCACGGGCAGGGAGAAATTGAGGGCCTCGTTGACGACCAGGCCCCAGGTCTCGTCCCAGCCGGACGGCAGGACCAGGAGGTCGGCCACGGTATACGCGCTGGGCAGCTCGGATTGATTGAGGAAGCCGGCCAGGCGCACACCGAGCAGGCCGTCACGCGCGACCCGCTCCTCGATGGCCGCGCGCTCGCCGCCCTCGCCCACCATGAGGAGCCAGCATGGGCGCTCCCGCCGAACGCGCGCGTAGGCATCGAGAAGGGCCAGGGGCTGCTTCTTGGGGATGAGCTTCCCGCTGAAGAGCACGACCGGCGCGTCGTCCAGGATGCCGAAGGCCTCGCGCAACGCGCGGCGCTGCGGCCGCAGCGCGTCCGCGCGCGACTGGAAGAAGGCGTTGTCCACACAGTGCGGCGCGGCCACCAGGCGCTCGGCGGGAACCCCGTAGTGGGCGAAGTGCCGGCGGCTGTGCGCGCCCACGTAGAGGCCGGTGGCACGTCGGAAGAGCGCGCGGAGCACCACCGCCTTCGCGGCGCGGCGCCACCAGGGCCGGGCATGCAGCAGGGTCTGGTCGTCGCGGATGAGGAGCGCGGCCCCGCGCGCGCGGGCCGCCGCCGCGGCGAGCAGGCTGGTGGGATGGTTGTAGCCGTGCAGCCAGACGGCATCGAAGTCCCCGCCGGCTACCGCCCGCACCACGTCCCAGTTCGGCCGCCGGCCCCAGCCCGCGCCCGCCGGCGTCCGCGAGGCGCTGGGGCAGAACCGCGCGCGATAGCCGTCGAGCAGCTCGCGGTCCCACCGCACCGTGCGGCCGAAGCCCGGGTCGTGGTACGCGGCGATGGTGGCCGCCGAGTAGAAGAACACCGTGAGATCGATCGCGTCGCGTCGCGCCAGCTCGCGATAGAGCGGGGCGTAGTACTGCACCGGGTGCGAGACGAGATGCGCGACCCGCGGGACTTCACGGGCCCGCGGCGCTCCCTCGTTCGCCGGGGCGACGCGGCAGCCGGCCCACCCGCTCATGTCGCCCACCGGGGCCGCGTCAGCGACGGCGCGCGGCGGCGCACCGTCACGGAGCGCTCGAGCCATCGGCCCGCCACCCTGTCGAATACCACCAGCGCGAGGACGACGCGGCCGACGGCGAGAACGTCGGTCACGTTGCCTTCGACCTGTACGGCCAGCGACATCCCCATCGCATAGGCAGCGAGGCCGATCAGCGCGCTGCGCGCCCCACCCAGGAACCGCTCGCAGAATCCCAGCGCGAGCCCGAAGCCGGCCATGTAGAGAATGACGCCGAGCACGCCGCCGTCGGCATAGCCGTGGGTGAGCACGGTGCTCGCCATGTCGATGAGCGGCAAGCCGAAGTGCTGCTCGATCAGCTCCTCCACCTGCCACGTCTCCACCGCCATCACCCGCTCCTTGTTCGGCCAGATGAAGCGGGGGATCGTGGAGACCAGCGCGGCCGCAAAGACTTCCCCGCGCATGACCGGCGTCCCCTCGTGATGAGACTGAGCGATGTCGAGCAGGAGATCGATCATGCGGGTCCGATCGTGGACGTTCTCGAGGTAGGGGCTGTCGGCGGAGAACGAGTCGGCCCAATCGAACGTGGCGAGGGCTTCCGGGATCACCTGGTGGAGGAGGGTGTCGCTCCGGCTGGTGAAGTCCGAGCCGTAGATCCCGGCCTGATCCGCCACCGTGCGCAGATGAAACATGAACGGCCACATCACGAACGTGGTGAAGGCGGCGATCGCCGCGTAGACCGCCACGCGGCGCAAGGACAGCCGGCGCCCGGTCCAGATCCCCACCAGAAGCAGGGCCACGATGATGTCCAGGAGCAGACGCCGGGCCCAGAGAACCGAGAACAGCAGCTCGCCGCCCACGATCAGGAGGCCGAGGGTCCGCCGCGCCGGCCGGCGATCCATGGCGAGCACCGCGCCGAGCATCACGATGAGGGGCCGCCCCAGGAGGCTCAGCTGAATGGCAATGGAGGCGCCGGTGCCGACCTCGGTCATGATGTCGCCGGCATGGGAGAGCACCAGGCCTTGCGACGCCGCGTAGGCGCGGAGCGCCCAGATGACACCGGCCAGCGCCAGCACGACGACGGGGCGGGTGGCCTGGATGCGCCCGCACACCGCCGCCTTGCGCAAGCCGACGCCGCCCGCCGGGCTCACCAGACGGAAGCCGGCACGGGCCGCGCTCAGGCCGACCGCCAGCAGCAGCAGGGCCTGAACCGCATAGCCGACGCGCAGCGAGGACACGCCGGTGGATCGCGGACCCACCACCCCGCCCGCCGCGAAGAACACCGCGGTCGACACGAGCAGCACCGTCCACAGCCCCAGGCGCACGGGCCGGACGTAGTAGCAGTACCCCCAGTACGCGAACGCGGTCCCCATGAAGAGCCAGGCCAGCACGGCGTAGCCTTCCACCAGGCCGCGACCCGCGAGATCGTTGGCGAGCAGCGTGAGGGCCGCCGCCGCGAGCAGGCCGCCCATCAGCAGGACCTCCGGCTCGGGCAGGCTCAGCTGGTCGCCGCGCATAGGATCCGCGCCATGACGCGCTCGTTGAGGTGTCCGTTGTCGAGACAGCGCTGCCGTCCCTGCTCGGCGAGCGCGCGACGACGCGCGCCGTCGGCGATCAGCTCGCGGCAGCGCTCGGCGCACTCCCGCGCATCGCTCCAGAACAGCGCTTCCTCGCCCTCGCGGTACAGCGCGCGGTGCTCGCTGGTCCGCTCCGCGCAGAGCACCCCGCCCGCGTGCGGGATCTCCATGGACCGCTGCGTGTGGAGGTCGCGATTGCCCTTCGAGAGCAGCCCCAGGCACGCTTTCGCGGCGCGAATGGCCTTGGTGTAGTCGGTGCCGTAGATCGAGGGACCGCGCCACGAGGGCCGGATCGCCGGCCATTCGCGGGCCTTCTGCCAGCCGTCGCCATAGATGGCGAGCGGGACCCCGCGGTCGATCAGCTCGACGGCGAGCGCGCCGCGCTCCGGCATCCACGTCCCGATGAACAGCACGTCCTGCGCCCAGCGGGCGCGCTCGTGCTCGTCCAGCGTGGAGGGAGCGTGGGCCTCCTCGTCCGCGCTACGGAAGACGCGCAGCACCCGCCGGGCGCCGTACGACTCCGCCTCCGTCACGTTGATCTCCCGGACCACGACGAGACAGTCGTAGAGCGGCACGGATTGGAGATAGAGCCGCCAGCGCTGCCCGTCGCGCGATCCGAAGGGATCGTCTAGGTTGTAGTTCACCACGCTGCCGCAGCGCCGCCGGAGCTCCCACACCAGCGAGGGGCCCACGAGCTCGCCCCCGTCCACCAGCCCGACGTCCCACGAACCGGACGGCACCCGGGACAGGACCGACCGGCGCAGCATCCCCTCGAGGCCGAGCGCTCCCGTCCGCCACGTCCAGCGGGCCAGCCAGGTCGGCCGAGACACGCTGACCCGGGGATCGACCACGTGCACGTCGTGGCCGAGCCGGCGCAGGGCATGCGCGCGGTGCCGCGACGTCCCGCTGTCCGGCCCCACGTAGAGCACCTTCATGCGCGGCTCCCGCCGTCGAGCAAGCGCTCGTACAGGCGCTCGACGGCGTCGCCGTACGCGCTCCAGCCCGAGAGCGAGCCCACGCGGCGCCGCGCCGCCTCGCCCATCTCGCGCCGGGCGTCGGGGTGCGTCAGCATCCATTCGAGCCGCTCCCCGAGGGCCCGCGGATCCCGGATCGGCACGATGAAGCCCTCGCGGCCGTCGTCGAAGAGGTCCTCCGCCCCCGTATTGGGCGTGGCGATGACGGGCACGCCGCACGCCATCGCCTGGGCCTGCACCCGCGCCAGCCCCTCCTCGATGGAGGGCAGGACGAGGACCGAGCCTTGGCTGTACGTCGCGGCGAGCTGATCGGGCGGCACGAACCCCTTCATCGTGACGATGTCCGCGTGGCGCGCCAGGAGCGCCCGCGCCTCGGTGGAGACGGCCCCCACCAGCCAGAGCTCGGCGCGGCGCCGGAGCACGAGGGGGCGCATCGCGTCGAGCAGGTAGCCGATCCCCTTCCGGACCGACGCGCTCCCCACGAAGAGGACGCGGAACCGATCGTCCTCCCGCGGGTGCGGCCGGAATCGCCGCAGATCGACGCCGTAGGGGGTGACGTGGACGCGGGCCGCGGGCACGCCGCGCGCCTCGAACGTGCGGCGCACGAACGTCGACGGCACCGCGATGGCATCGGCGCTCGCGTACTCGGCGAGCTCCCGCTCCACGAGCCAGTCCGGGAACCCGTCGGGCGGCGGGCACGACCAGCGGGCGAACTCCTCGGTGAGGAGATCGCGCTGGAACAGGATGTGGGAGGAGCCGCGATTGCAGACGTGGCGCCCGCCGCTCCGCTGCACCAGTGGCCCGAGCTCCGTGCCCCAGGTGGACAGGGCGTCGACGAGCGCGATGCCCTCGAGCCGCGGCGCCGCCCACCGCGCCAGCTCGGCGCGCGCCCGCCGCTCCATCGCCCAGAACCACGGGCCGGGCAGATAGAGCCCGAAGCGCGCCAGCCGGCGCAGCGCCTGGCTGGATGTCGCCCACCCGAGCTTGACGTGGATCCGCGAGGCGACGGCAGGATCGATCATGCGTCGGGGGGTTGCGGTGTAGAGCGATACGTCCCAGCCGCGTCGGCCGAGCTCGCGCCCGTGGTCGAACAGCCAGAAGGGCGTGTGGGACACCACGCCGACTCTCGGGCGCGCGGCGCACCCCCCCGTCTCGGGCCGGGAGACGCTCGACAAAGATCCGGGCACCCGCATCGCCTAGGCCCCCTGCACCGCGGTCATGAGGCCGAGGCGCGTGAGCGACGCCCGTCCGACGCGCATCGCCACCGCCCGCTCGCCGGCCTGAAGGCCGATCAGCCACACCGCGAGGCAGCTTCCGGCGAGCGCGGCGCCGCCGACGAGGCCCCACCGGATCAGCGCGGGGCCGCCCACGAGCAGTGCCAGCCCCCACGCCGCGGGAAACGCCAGCGTCGCGGCGGCGATCAAGGTCCCCCACTGCCGGGCCGCGAACGAGAGGTAATCCGCCCGCACGAGCCGGCAGGCCTCCCACGGCACGAGCACGTAGCAGGCCACGGCCTCGCCGGCGATCAGGCCCAGCGGGATGGCGGTGGCGCCGAATCCCCGCATGAGCAGGAGCGCCGCCACGCTGAGGCCCACGACGCTGGAGGCGACGGTGGCGACCGCCACGATCTGGGGGCGGTTGAATGCCACGGGCAGCACACTGCTCGCCACCCAGGGGCCCTGGAGGAGCACCTGAACGAGCAGCAGGTGCAGGAGGTGGACATCGGCGGTCAGCCGGCCGCCCGTCCACCGCGCGATCACCTCGTCCCCCACCTGCCAGAGCGCGGCCGCGAAGGCGACGGACAGCGCGCCGCTGCCCAGGGCGCTCAGCCGGTGCATCATGCGGAGGTGCGCGAAGTCGCCGATCGCTTCGAGCGCGGTCAGGTGCGGCCAGAGGGCATTGTTCACCGTGAACACCACCTGACGCACCAGGCTCGTCAGCGTGCGCGACACCACGAACACGGCGACCACGGCGCCGCCGAGCTGCGTGACCAGGAGCAGTACCGAACCCTGGAGGATCAGCGCATTGGAGAGCGTCATCAGAGCGAAGAGGAGGCTCGGCGCCAGCAGCACGCGAAGCGCCTGCGCCCGGGCCCGCATCGGCCGCGGCCAGAGCACGGGCCAGCGCCGCGCCACGTGCCACAGGACGAAGGTCACGACGGCGGCGAGCGGCAGGAGCTGGGAGGCGGCGAGCGCCGGCATGCCGCCGCCGAGGCCGAGCACGAGCGGAACCAACCCGAGCGCGGTGAGCGCGCGGGCGTTCCCGACCCACTCGGACCACGCCAGGCGCCCCGTCGTCCGGTAGGTCGCGACGAGGACCCCCACCGGCATGGCGAAGAGGATCTGCGCGCCGAGCAGCCACGCCACCCAGGCCGCGTCGCGCGGGGGAATCGCGTGGAGCCCCAGCCAGGCCGCCAGGGGCAGTTGAAAGGCCGCCACCGCGAGCAGGATGGTGCCCGCGCCCGCAACCACGCCGTAGAAGGCGAGCGCCGAGGCCTGGTAGCGGGCATAGGCGTCCAGGTCACCGCGCGCGTACTCCTGGGTGAGGCGATTGACCCCGGCCGTGCTCACCCCGAGATCGAAGGTGGAAAGATACGCGGTCAGCGAGGCGAGGGCGAGCCACTCCCCGTACGCGGTGGCGGACCAGTGATGCAGGTAGAGGGGCACCAGGAGCAGGTGCCCGAAGGTCCGGATCCCCTGCCCGAAGATCAGGGCGGCGAACCCTCGCACCACGCGGCCCGGTCTACCGATCGTCGCGACCGTCATCGTCCATGCGCCATGAGCGGTAGTACTCGGGCCGCGGCCGGACCGGCCTGCCGTCGACCCCGTTCACGACGACGCCGAGCAGGCATGCCCGCACCATCCAGAGACGCTGCACCGCCTCCTGCGCCTCCTCGCGGTTCGCGCGTCCCTGGCGCAGGACGAGGACCACGCCGTCCACCCGGGGGGCAAGGGTGATCGCGTCGCTGACGCCGAACATCGGAGGCGCATCGATCACGATGTGATCGAAGCGCTCCGACAGCTCCTCCATCGCGCGATTGAACCGCCGCGAGGCCAGAAGCTCGGCCGGGTTCTGGGGCCTCCGGCCGGCGGGAATGAGGTGGAGCTTCGGCACGCCCGTCGCCATCAGCACGCCCCGCAGGTCCGACTGGCCGGAGAGATACGCGGAGAGTCCCGGCCCGCGGGGCGCGCCCAGGATCGTGTGGAGCTCAGGATGACGCAGGTTGCCATCCACCAGGAGCACGTCACCCGAGCCAAGCTGGGCGAGGGCCACCGCGAGGTTCATCGCCAGGGCGGTCTTGCCGTCTCCCGCATCGAGCGAGGTCACCAGCACCGTCCGCGGGGGCCGCCCCGGGGTCGAGTAGAGGAGGCTCGTGCGCAGCTCGCGGAACGACTCGGCGAAGCGCGAAGCGGACTCCTGATGCGTGAGCAGTGCGAAGCGGAACTGGCGCGGGCTCCCCGGGAGGGCGCCCCGCCGGGGCGGCCGTCCGAGCCGCGCGACGCGCGGCACTACGCCCAGGCGGGGCACGCCGAGCAGGCGCTCGACCTCGTCATCGCTCCGAATCTTCCGGTCCATCCGCTCCGCGACCAGCACGGCGGCGAGGCCGCCGAGCAGCCCGACCACCGTCGCCAGCGCCACGGTGAGCGTCTTGCGCGGACGCGACGGCCACAGCGGCACCTCGGCGCGGTCCACGATGGAGATCGGCGACGTGAGGAGGTCGGCGGAGATCTGGGTCTCCTTCAGTCGCGTCAGCAGGGACGTGTAGAGCTCGCGGTTGGCGTCCACGTCGCGGCGAAGGATGTTGTACTCGACCATCTTGTCGCCGAGCTTGAGAGCCTCCGCGCGCTGCTGGTCCATCGTCCGCTCTACCTGGCGCTCGTTCTCGCGGGCCGCGCGGTAGTCGGTCTCGATCCCCTGGACGATGCGGTCCACCTCCGCGCGGATCTGCGCGCGCATCTCGCCGATGCTCTTCTCGAGCTGCCGCATGCGCGGATACTCGGGGCGGAAGGTCTGCGCGAGCTGCTGATACTCGGCCTCCATGCCGCCCAGATCGCCCCGGAGCTTGACGATGAGCGGGCTCTGGAGCACCGCGGGCAGCGCGGCGATGTCCTGGTTGCCCCGCGCCTGCTGCACCAGGCTCTCCTTGGCGATGCGGTCGCCGCGGGCCTTGATGAGCGCGTCGGACAGGGTGGCGAGCTGCTGGGTGATGAGGTCCTGGCGCTCCGTCCCGCCCGTATTGCGGCCCATCAGCGTGGCCGGGGCGACGAAGTTGATGCCGTTGGCCTTGAGGAAGACCGCGAGCTTGCTCTCCGCCGCCTCCAGCCGGCCGCGCGCTTCCGTCAACTGCTTGGAGAGGAATCCGCTCGCGTAGCGGCCGCTCGTCACCTTGCCCTCGATGGCCTGCTCGAGGAAGGTGTCGCTGAGCGTATTGGTCACGCGCGCGGCGAGGGCCGGGTCACGGCTCTCGAAGGACACCTTCACCAGCCGTGAGCCGCGCACCGGCTCCACGATGAGGCGGCTCTGGAACACCCGCGCGAGGGGGGACTCGATCACCAGACCCTCGTTGGAGCCCGACTCCATCGGCGGTGGGCGCAGCGCGGCCAGTCGCGTCCGCACCCATCCGCGCGCCTCGTCGATCCACCCCCAGACGAGGTCGGGCGGCCCCTCCTGGAAATCCGGATGGCTGCCCAGGTTCAGCCGCGTGATCACCCGGTTGGCGAGGGTACGGCTCTGCAGTAGCCGCTGCTGGGTGATGAGGGCGTCCGGCAAGGGATCGATCTGCTTGGCGACCTCGTCGAAGGTGAGGACGCGCGGCTCCTCCTTCTCGATGCGCAGCGTGGCGGTCGCGGTGTAGGTCGGCGGCGTCACGAGGACCCAGATCGCCGCGATCAGCACTGTCACGGTCAGCACCAGGAAGAAGATCCGCCGCCGGCGCCGCAGCGCCTTCCAGAACGTCCCAGGCGCGGCGGCCGCGCCCTCGACCACCGGCTCGGCGGCCTCGGGGCCCCAGGGGAATCCCCCCGGCGGCGCCCACATCAGCGTGCTGCCCACGTCGCGTGACGAGGCCCGCACGGGCAGATCGCCCGCGCCGAGCTCGCCCGCGGGGTCACGTCGATCTCTCACAACCCCACCCCCACACCGAAGACGCCGCGGAGTATGTCGATGGCTCCGTAGACGAATGCCTTGATCGCGGATTTGCCCACCACGACGACGTCGTTCTTCTGGACGCTCGGGGATTCCTTCCCCGCCTCGAAGTCGTCCAGATCGAACGACTGCATGTCGACTTGACCGTCGGGCTTCTTTCGGAACAGGCGCACGTCGCCCCACGCGGCCACGTTCGTGGGACCGCCGGCGGCGACGATCGCCTGGTGAAGCGTGGTGCGGCCCTTGAGCTGCACCGGGCCCGGCTTCGCCACCTGGCCGCCGACGTAGACCGACCCCGCGCGCGGCACCTGAATGACGTCCCCTGCCTCGAGCAGCACGTTGAGCTCCTCGTTCCCGTTGGCGATGGCCTCCAGGTCGATGGTGGTCATCACGTCCGCCATCTCGGGGTCGGCGGGAACGGCGGGGCTCCCCGCGGGCCGGACGGTCGCCGGCGGCGCCGCGGCGGCGGGATTCCCGGCGGGCCGCACGGGTCCCGCCGGCGCGCCCCCGCCCTCCGGGCGGCCGGGAGGCGCGACAGCGCCGTTCGCCTGTGCGGCCGCCACCGCCTCGCGCGGCGCACGCCGGAAGAGGTACACGATCTGGTCGGCGTCGTCGGTGAGGCCTTCCGCCATCGCCAGCGCGTCGGCGAGCCGGAGGCGACCCGAGAGCTCCACCACTCCGCCCTTCTTCACCGCGCCCAGCACGGAGACCCGCTGGCTGCGCCGCTCGTGCACAAACACCGACACCTGGGGATCGTGCATGTACTTCTGCTGAAGCCGCTTCCGGATGTCCTCTTCCAGATCGGCGGCGGTGCGTCCGGCCACGGGCACCTCGCCGAGGAGCGGCAAGTTCACCGAGCCCTGCTTGGGCACGCGTACCCTGCGCCCCGAGAGCTCCGACAGATCGATGACCGAGATCTCGATGAGGTCGCCGTAGCCCAGCGGAAGATCCGCCGGGTCGCCCGACGGTGCGGCGCGGCGAAACAGCCGGCTATTGAGCATGGCGGCGCTGGCCCCGCTCTCGGTCGCAGCTGCGCCCCGCGCCACTTCCGGTGGCAGCGACGAGGGCGGCGCCTCCGCGCGATGCGTCGACGCGCAGGCGCCCACGATGGCCGCGCTGAGCGCGAGCGCGGCGCCCATTGGTACGAGCTGAAGCCTCATGCCCTATAGAACTCCGGTCCTATAGAGCCCGTCCCGCCGGGCGCCACCTCGAACATGGCGCTTCACCGCGAGCAAGGCATGTGCCACGCCATCCGCGACCGACGATGGGTGCGGGATGACGTGGACCCCGTACCGCGACCGACGGTCCGCTCGCGCGTCGGGGAACAAACGATCCGAGGACGCGTCGGAGCGTTACGGCGAGACTTTACCGGAAGACGTCAGCTTTACCGTGTAGACGCCCAGCCGCGGAACGGTCGTCCGGCAACTTCGGTGGGACGAATAGGCGGCGCTTTCGACGCATCCATGCTAATGATTCGAGCAACGCTCATGACGGAGCCTCGCGACTACGACCTCATCGTGATCGGATCCGGGCCGGCCGGTGAAAAAGGCGCGGCGCAGGCCGCGTACTTCGGCAAGCGCGTGGCCCTCGTGGAGCGCGCGCCGTATCTCGGCGGCGCGGGCGTGAATACCGGCACGGTGCCGTCGAAGACGCTGCGCGAGACCGCGCTCTACTATTCCGGCATCCGCCAGCGGGGTCTCTACGGCGTGGACTATCGTCTGGATGGCGCCCTCACGATCGGCCACTTCATGCATCGCGAGCGCGAGGTGGTGGACTCCCTCCGCGGCGCGGTCGAGCGGAACGTGGCCCGCCATGGGATCGACCTGATCCGCGGGACTGCGCGCTTCGAGGACGTCCATACCGTGGTGGTGAGCGGCGCGCCCACCGGCGAGCTGCGCCTCCGCGCGCCGGTGATCCTCATCGCCACCGGCTCCGTGCCCAATCGCGGCACCGATTTCCCCCGCGACGATCCGCGCTTCTACGACAGCGACTCGATCCTGACCATGAACCGCCTCCCCCGACGCCTGGCGGTGATAGGCGCCGGCGTCATCGGGTGCGAGTACGCGTGCATCTTCGCCGTGCTCGGCATCGCCGTACAGATGATCGACGGCCGCTCGCGGCTGCTCGGATTCCTCGACGCCGAGACCTCCGACCGGCTGCGCCTCCAGATGGAGCTGCTCGACATCCGCATGGCGCTGGGCGATGGGGTGACGGCGGTGCGGCCGGAGGCCGACGCGGTGCGCCTCGACCTCAAGAGCGGAGCGACGGTGGAAGTGGATGCGGTGCTGGTAGCGGCGGGCCGCCTCGGCAACACCGCCGGGCTCGGCCTCGAGCGCCTGGGCATCAGGGTCGAGGACCGCGGGCACATCAGGGTGAACGAGCACTTCCAGACCCAGGTCTCGCACATCTACGCGGCGGGTGACGTCATCGGCTTCCCCGGGCTGGCCGCGACCTCGATGGAGCAGGGCCGGGTGGCGATCTGCCACGCCTTCGGCTTCGCCTACAAGACGGAAGTCTCGCGCGTGCTCCCCCTCGCCGTCTACAGCATCCCGGAGGTGTCGATGGTCGGCGAGACCGAGGAGAGCTGCCGTGAGAAGGGGCGCCCGTACTGCGTGGGGCGGGCGGAGTATCGCGGCAACGCGCGGGGCCAGATCGTGGGCGACCTCGCCGGCCAGGTGAAGCTCGTCTTCGACCCGCGCGACCGCCGGCTGCTCGGCGTCCACATCGTGGGCGAGGACGCCGCCGAGCTGATCCACGTGGGCGTGATGGTGCTGCAGGCCCAGGGCTGCATCGACGCCTTCATCGACGCCGTCTTCAACTACCCGAGCCTCGGCGAGGCGTACAAGTACGCGGCGTACGACGGACTGGGCGCGCTGGCCCGACGTCGCTCGTGACCGTTGCGCGGGCCCTCGCGCTCGCCATCTTCCTCATGACCTATCTCGGCCTCGCCCTGGGGCGGGTGCCGGGTTTCCGCATCGACCGGACGGGCATGGCCATCGTGGGCGCGGCCGCGGCGGTGGCCACTGGCGCCATCGCCTGGGACCGCGCGGTCGCGGCGGTGGACGCCCACACCCTCATTCTGCTCTTCGGCATGATGGTGGTGGGCGCCTATCTCCGCCTCTCGGGCTTCTTCGCCCTCGTGACGCGCCAAACCGTCCGCCTCGCGCGCACCCCGGTGGCGCTGCTGGGCCTCCTCGTCCTGGCCGCCGGCGTGCTCTCCGCCCTCTTCGTCAACGACGTAGTGCGCCTCGTGCTGGCGCCGCTGGTGGTGGACCTCGCGCCGGCACGGCCTGCCGCCCGTGCCGTATCTCATCGCGCTCGCGGCCGCCTCCAATGTCGGCAGCGTGGCGACCCTTACCGGCAACCCGCAGAACATGCTGGTGGGGAGCTACTCGGGGGTGAGCTCTCGCGCGTTCCTCCTCGCCGAGGCCCCCGTCGCCCTCGTCGGCCTCGCCGCGGTGTTCCTCGCGGTGTGGCTCACGTACCACCGGCGGCTGCCCCCCGCGCTCGCGCCGGTGGCCCGGACGAGCGGCTGGCGCTCCACTATCCCCTCATGTGGAAGACCGGCGCGGTGGCGCTCGTGATGCTGGCGGGCTTCCTGGCCGGCGTGCCGATCGCGCTGGTGGCGATCGCGGGGGCCGCCTACACGCTCATCACCCGGCGCGTGAAGCCCGAGAAGGTCTACGCCGAGATCAACTGGGGCCTCCTCGTGCTCTTCGCCGGGCTCTTCGTGGTCATCGGCGCGGTGGAGGACTCGGGCTCGCCGAGGATTTCCTCGCCCTGGCGCGCCGGACCAACCTCCACCAGCCGCCCGTCCTCATCGCCGTGACGGCCGCGCTCTCGAACGTCGTGTCCAACGTGCCCGCGGGGCTGCTGCTCAAGCCCGTCGTCACGACGCTCGGGGAGCCGCAGCGCGCGTGGCTCCTCGTGGCCATGGCCTCCACCCTTGCCGGCAACCTGACGCTCATCGGCTCGGTGGCGAACCTCATCGTCGTGGAGGCGGCGCGCGAGGCGCGCATCGACATCGGCTTCATGGAGTACGCCCGCGTGGGGGTGCCGCTCGCGCTGGCGACGCTGCTGCTGGGTTGGGCGCTGCTCCGCTGACCGCGCCTACTCGCCGCTCTGCGCGATGAGCTTGGCCACGAGCCCCGTCCAGCCCGTCTGATGGCTGGCGCCGAGGCCGGCGCCGGTCTCCCCGTGGAAGTACTCGTGAAACGGGATGAGGTCGCGCCAGTGAGGATCGCGCTGGAAGGTCTCCACGCCGCCGAACGCCGCGCGGCGGCCCTCCGGCCCGCGGAGGAAGATGCGCGAGAGGCGGCGCGAGAGCTCCAACGAGACGCCCCAGAGGTTCATCCGCCGCCCGGATCGGGTCGGGCACTCGACGGTGAGGCCGTCGCCCAGGAACCAATGGAACTTCTGGAGCGACTCGATGAGCAGGTAGTTCACCGGGAACCAGATCGGCCCGCGCCAGTTCGAGTTTCCGCCGAAGAGCGGGATCGAGGACTCCGCCGGCTCGTAGTCCACCCGGTGCTGCATGTCGTCGAGGTCCAGGACGTACGGGTGGTCGCGATGGTACCGGGATAGCGCGCGGATCCCGTGCGGCGACAAGAACTCGTTCTCGTCCAGCATGTACCGCAGCACGCGCGGCAGCTGGGGCTGCGTCACGATGGAGAGGAGCCGGCGGATCTTGCCATCCAGGCGCTGCACTTCCACGATGTGGTCCGCCAGGTCCGGGCGATTGTCGATGAACCACTGCATGCGGCGCTTGAAGCCCTCGAGGCGGTCCACCTTGTCGGGCTCGAGGGTCTCGACGGCGAACAGCGGGATCAGCCCCACCATGGAGCGAACGCGCAGGGGAATGGGATCGCTGCCGTCCCCGTGGAGCACGTCGTAGTAGAAGCCGTCCGCCTCGTTCCAGAGGCTGATCCCCCCCTCGCCGCCGAGATGGTGCATGGCGTGGGCGATGTACATGAAGTGCTCGAAGAACTTGCTCGCGACGTCCTCGTAGGCGGGATCTTCCTGGGCCAGCTCGAGCGCGATGGCCAGCATGTTGAGCGAGTACATGCCCATCCAGCTCGTGCCGTCCGACTGCTCGATGTGCCCGCCCGTGGGCAGCGGGGCCGATCGATCGAACACCCCGATGTTGTCCAGGCCGAGGAAGCCCCCCTGGAACACGTTGTTCCCCTCGGCGTCCTTGCGGTTCACCCACCACGTGAAGTTGAGCAGGAGCTTGTGGAAGACTTTTTCGAGGAACGCCCGGTCGCCCTTGCCGCGCAGCCGCCGCTCGATCTTGTAGACGCGCCACGCCGCCCAGGCGTGGACGGGCGGGTTCACGTCGCCGAAGTTCCACTCGTAAGCCGGGATCTGGCCGTTCGGGTGCATGTACCACTCGCGGAGGAACAGGATGAGCTGCGCCTTCGCGAACTCCGGGTCGAGCAGGGCGAGCGGGATCGTGTGGAAGGCCAGATCCCACGCGGCGTACCACGGATACTCCCACTTGTCCGGCATCGAGATCACGTCTTCGTTGTAGAGGTGCGTCCACTCGTGATCGCGCCCCACCGTCCGCGCGGCCGGCGGCGCCGGCTGCGTCGGGTCGCCGGCGAGCCAGCGCCGCACGTCGAGGTGGTAGAACTGCTTGCTCCAGAGCAGGCCCGCCGCGGCCTGGCGCATGACGCGGCGGGCGTCCTCGGAGCGCTCGGGGGGCAGCAGCCCCTCGTAGAAGGCGTCCGCCTCTTCCCGCCGCGCGCGCATCACCATGTCGAAGGCGGCGCCGAAGGGACCCGCGGCGGGCGCGTGATCGCTCAGCCGGAGGCGCAGCACCGCCTCGCCGCCCGGGGCAGCCGTGACACGGTAGTGGGGCGCCATCTTGGTGCCGACCAGGGAGGGATTCACCGCGTCCGCGTGCCCGCCCACGATGGCCAGGCCGATGCCGTCTTTGACGTACGGCGTGGCGTTGGGGACGTCGAAGAGGCGCGCGGTGTTGGTCTCGTTCTCGGTGAAGAGAAGCGGCGGCGCGCCCTCGCAGAAGAGGTGGCGCGCCCCGAGCGTGGGATGCTCGGCGTCCACCGTGACGTAACCCGCCCCCCGCGCGCCGGCGGCGAGCCGCGGCCGCTTCGCGCCCACGTCCCAGGCCCACGTGTTACGGAACCACAGGGTCGGCGCCACATGGAGCTCGGCCGCCTCGGGCCCGCGGTTCGTCGCGGTGATGCGCACCAGGATGTCATCGACGGCGGCCTTGGCGTACTCGATCGTCACGTCCCAGTAGCGGCCGCCCTCGAAGACGCCGGTGTCGATCAGCTCGAACTCGGGGACGTCGCGGCCCCGTCGCCGATTCTCCTCCACGAGCGCCGCGTAGGGGAAGGCCGCCTGAGGGTACTTGTAGAGGCCCTTCATGTAGGAGTGGGTCGGCGTCGAGTCGAGGTAGAAGTAGTATTCCTTCACATCCTCGCCGTGATTGCCCTCCGGGCCGGCGAGGCCGAAGAGGCGCTCCTTGAGGATGGGGTCGCGGCCGTTCCACAGCGCGAGCGCGAAGCAGAGGCGCTCGTGGTTGTCGGAGATGCCGAGGATCCCGTCCTCGCCCCAGCGATACGCCCGCGAGCGCGCGTGATCGTGCGGGAAGTACTCCCACGCGTGCCCCTGGGGGCTATAGTCCTCGCGGACCGTCCCCCACTGCCGCTCGGCGAGGTAGGGGCCCCAGCGCTTCCAGTGCGCCGTCCGGGCGTCGGACTCCGAGAGTCGCCGAGCCTCCGCGCCGCCGTACGCCGTCATGTCGCGCGCCCCTCGTCCACCGGCCTCATGGGATCAGGCGCATCACGTGCCCGTCGGGATCGCGGACGGTGAGCCCGCGGCCAAAGCCGAGCGCGCCGTCGGGCAGGCTCACCGGCCCGGGAGACACCAGCGCCGCGCGTCCCGCGCGCAGGCGCGCCATCGCTTCGGTCAGGTCGCCCACCATCACCGTAGTCTGCCAGTGGACGAGGTCGTTCGCCCGCGTGTCAGGGGGGTAGGGCCGCCCGTCGCGAGGCGCCAGGTATTCCAGCAGCTCGATGCCGGGCCCTGCCGCCGCGCGAAGCGTGGTGATGCGCAGGCGCGCTCCGAACACGTTGTTGAGGCGCTCCTGCTCGGGGCCGTGGTTCTCGCTGCCGCCGGCCACCGCGAAACCGAGGGCCTGCTGGTAGAAGTGGAGGCTTCGCTCGGTGTCGGCCACCACGATCGCGGTATGGTCGATGCCCAGGAACAGCGCGCCCGACTTCGCCTGCCAGCGCGAATCGCCCCTGCCCGGCGGGAAGGCGATCAGCTCGAGCACATGCCCGTCGGGGTCCCTGAAGTAGAACGCCTCGATGCCCCCCGCGTCCGGATTCCAGTCCGGCAGCCGCTGCGGGCCCGATGAAGCATGGCGCACGCGGTGCTCCCGCAGCCGCCGATACGCCGCATCCATGTCGCTCACCACGATGGCCACGTGCTGAAACCACTGGTCCTGGCTCCGCGAGTCCGGGGGAATCGGGCGGCCCGTGGAGGGCGCGAGATATTCGGTCAGCTCGATGCGCTCCGCACCCAGGCGGAGCCGCGCCACTCGCATCCGAAGGCCGAACAGACCCTGGAGATGCTCGTAGGCGTCGCCGGCCGCTTCGATCTCCGATTCCTTCTCGAAGCCCAGCACGCGCGAGTAGAAGTCCACCGAGCGGTCGAGATCGGTGACCGTGATCCCCACCGTGGCCACCGCCCCGGCGCGCGGCGCGCTCGGAGCTTGCGCGGACGCCCCCGGGGAGGCCACGAGCAGGGCCAGGAGCAGCACCCCCATCGCGTAGCCGCACTTGAAGATGCAGCGGCGACGACTGGCATGGTGAAGCTTCGCGCAGATCACGCCTCCCGGGCCGGTCCGGCGCCGATACACCTCCGCGGCGAGCAGCATCCCCAGCGGTGGCGCCAGAAAGTAGATCCAGAAGGCACGCCACATATGTGCGCCCAGCGCGGACGCGAGCGTGCGCGCGGGATTCATGCTCATGCCGGACAGCGGGGCCTCGATCGTGATGTACGCGGCCACCAGCGCGCCGGCGAAGAGTCCGGTGAAGCGGGCGAGGCCCTCCGCGTTCGAGGTGGTCAGGACGACGCTCATCAGGACGAACGAGATCACGGCCTCCGCCGCGAAGGCGACCGCGATGCCGGGTGAGCCGGGCTGGGTGACCGCGTGGTTCACCGCGGGATCGGCGAGGACGCCGCCCAGGATGACTCTCGCGACCGCCACGCCCGCGGCGCCGCCACACACCTGCGCGAGGGCGTAGAACGCCGCGTCCCACCGCGCCACCTTGCCGAGCCGCAGGAAGGTCAGGGTGATCGAGGGATTCAAGTGGGCGCCGGACTGCTGGCCCCAGCGCGAATAGATGATGCTCACCGCGGTCGCCCCCATCGCGAGCCCCATGAGGACGCGGCGCAGCCACGCGGTGGCGATGGCCTGGCGCACGGGCGAGCCGGGGTGCTCGAGCAGGGTCGTGAAGAGGCACGCGGACAGCATGAAAGCGCCGAGGCCGGCCGCCTCGATCAGATATTCGGGCCAGTGTCGCCGCAGCGCCGTGACGAGACTCATCCGAGCCGCGCCCGCAGGTGCTCGGCCACGCGCAGCGCGTTGGCCATCACGGTCAGCGCCGGATTCACCGCCCCGCTCGACGGGAAGAAGCTCGCGTCGACCACGTAGAGATTGTCCACCTCATGGGCGCGGCAGAACGGGTCGAGGGCAGACCGCCGGGGGTCACGGCCGAAGCGTACGGTCCCGTTCTGATGGGCCACGCCGGCCAGCGGGATGCGATCCCCGATGAAGAGGTTCCGGGCGAACAGGCCTTGATGGCACTCGTCGCCGTGGACGCCGCATTTGCTCTGCTGCCGCATGAGGCCCTCGAGCGTCGCGATGAGCCGCTCGTGACCGGCGGTGTTGTTCGGCCGGTAGCTCAGCACGATGCCGCCCTTGTCGTCGAGGGTCACGCGGTTGTCCGGGTCGGGCAGGTCTTCCGAGGTGAGCCAGAAGTCCAGCGAGTGACGCGCCATCAGCTCGAGGGTCCAGCCCGGCGCGATGGCGGGGGCGCCCGCCTTGAGCGTGTCCCCATCCACCTTCCCCACGAATGAGATATGCCCCATGGGGAAGCTCCAGTCCCGGGAGCCCCAGTAGAAATCATTGAGCGCGAGCGTCTTCTGGAACACTGTCGCATTCGGGCACCGCGAGACGGCCAGATGGATGGAGTTCACGTGCCCCATGTAGTGGCGGCCCACCACGCCCGAGCCGTTGGCGAGCCCCTGCGGGTGCATGCCGCTCGCCGAGCGGAGCAGCAGCGCCGCGGAGTTGATGGCGCCCGCGGACACGACCACGATGTCCGCCGAGTGCACCTCCTGGCCGCCGTCGCGCCGCACCACGATGCGCGTCACCTCACGCCCCGAGGCGCTCGTCTCCAGGCGCTCCACGTAGGCGCCGGTGAGGAGCGTCACATTCGGATGCGCGAGCGCGGGGTCCACGCAGACGACCTGCGCGTCCGACTTCGCGTTCACCAGGCAGGGATGGCCGTCGCACGTCGCGCAGCGGATGCACGGGCTGGTCCGCGGGCTCCGCTCGTCGAGCATCACCCCCAGCGGAACCGGGAAGGGCTGCAGCCCCTGGCGCATGAAGTCCTCGGCGAGGGCCTGGATGCGGGGCTCGTGGCTCACCGGAGGATGCGGATACGGCGCGCTCGCGGGCGGATCGGTGGGATCGGCCCCGCGCTGGCCATGGACGTGATACAGACGCTCGGCCTGCGTGTAGTACGGCTCGAGCTCGTCGTAGCCGATCGGCCAGGCCGGCGAGATCCCGCCCCAGTGCCGCACCTCGCCGAAGTCCTCGCGACGCAGCCGGAACAGCGCCGCGCCGTAGAATTTCGTGTTGCCGCCCACGTAGTAGTTGGTATGGGGGTGGAGCTCCCGCCCCTGCGCGTCGCGCCAGACTTCCTTGGTCTGGTACTTGCCTTCCAGGTTCACCGCCCGCGTGCTCCAGTTCTCGCGCTCGCGCGGCACATAGCCGCCGCGCTCGAGGAGCAGGATGCGCTTGCCGGTGGACGCGAGCGCGTGGGTCAGGGTGCCTCCCCCCGCGCCGCTGCCGATGATCGCGACGTCGTAGTGGGCCATGTGTTTAGCCTCCGCGGGCGAACTCCGGGTAGAGCGTCATGCCGCCGTCGACGAAGATGGTCTGGCCGTGGATGTAGTCCGAGTCGTCGGAGGCCAGGAATACCGCCACTTTGGCGATGTCCTCCGGCTGGCCGATGCGACCGTAGGGAATCAGGTGCAGCAGGTCCTTGAGCGCGGCGGGCGTCTCCCAGGCCCCCCGATTGATGGGCGTCTGAATCGCGCCCGGCGCGATGGCGTTGACGCGGATCCGGTGGGGTGCCACCTCCTGCGCCAGCGATTCCATGAAGGCCCTCACCCCGCCCTTGGACGCCGCGTAGTTGACGTGTCCGGCCCACGGAATGCGCTGATGGACCGACGACATGCAGAGGATCTTGCCCGCCGCCCGCGACACGTCCTCGCGGATGCCCCGCGCGATCATGCTGCGCACCGCCTCCCGCGAGCAGAGGAACATGCCGGTGAGGTTGACGCCGATCACCGTGCTCCACTGCTGGAGGGTCATGTCGGCGACGGCCGCGTCCTTCTGGAGCCCCGCATTGTTGACGAGGATGTCGATGCCGCCCCATGCCCCCGCCATCTCGGCGAACATCGCCTGGACCTCGTCCTCGCGCGAGACGTCCGCCCGGATGGCGAGCGCGCGCACGCCGCCCGCGCGGATGTCCGCGGCCACTCGCTCGGCGGCATCGGGATGGCTCACGTAGTTCACCACGACGTCAGCCCCGGCCTTGCCTAGTGCGCGCGCCACGCCCTCGCCGATCCCCGAGTTGCCCCCGGTCACGAGCGCCGTCTGTCCCTTCAGAGGTTGTGCGTTCATGGTCTCCCCAGCATGTCCTTTGGACACGGCATCAGGCGGTGGCGGTGCGATCCAGCAGGAGCTCCGCCCAGCGCGCGGGGGCAATGGCCTGGGCGGCGGCGGCGACCCGCGGATCGAACTGCTTGCCGGCCTCCGCCGCTACCAGCGCCAGCGCCTCCGACAGCTCCCAGGCGCGCCGATCGGGGCGATCATGCATGAGCGCGTCGATCGTGTCCACGACCGCAAAGATGCGCGCGGCCAGCGGGATTTCCTCGCCGCGTAGGCCCTGCGGGTAGCCTCCACCGTCCCAGCGCTCGTGGTGACTGCCGACGACGTCGAGCGCCGGCGTCAGCAACGGCACCGGCTCCAGGATCTCCACGCCCGCGGCGGGATGCCGCTCGACCACCGGCCGCGCCGTCGCCGGCAGCGGGCCGGGATGGGCGAGCACGGCCTCGGGCGTCTGGACCTCGCCGATGTCATGGAGCCGCGCGCCCAGCTCGAGGGACTCCAGCTGGGCGGGGGTCAGGCCGAGGCCGGCCGCGAGCTCCCGCGAGGCAGCGGCCAGGCGGTCGAGAGAACCCGTCCGTCCATCGCGCGCTTCGAGCGCGCGGGTGAGCACGTCCACGACGCTCCGCTGGGAGACCCGCAGCCGCTCCACCATGAGGTGCAGCACGTTGGCCAGGAGGCCGACCTCGTCGCGCGTCCGGACGATCCGGCGCGGCATGAGGTCTCCTTCCACCACCCCGTGCGCGAGAGCCTGAAGCTCGGCGAGCGGACGGGTGATGTGCCGGGCCAGCGCCATGCTGGCGATCAGGGCCAGCGCCGCACCCACGAGGGCGCTCCAGTAGAGGCGCCGCCGCACGGCGTCCCGGGCGCCCAAGTAGGTGTTGGCGCGGAAATCCACCGCCAGGACCGCGACGATGGTCTGAGAGCCGTCGCGAATCGGCGCAAAGGCGCTGATCCACGCGCCGTCGGGGCCCGTGTAGACGTCCGTGAAGCCCGGCGTGCCCTCGATGAACGCGCGACGGACGATCTCCTGGACGCCCGGCTGGAGATGATAGTCCGACCCCACCGCGCCCAGGCCGTTGCCGACGACGCCGAGACGCGCGTGATCGGCCTGGACGTCGGTGAGCGTGTAGAGCGATTCGTCGAGCCCGTTGGCCTCCTGGATCAGGAGCAATCGATCGCGGATGGCCGCGTGGGCGCCTCCATCCCGACCGAGCCGGGCATGAAGATCGCCGTCCACGAGCAGGCTCCCGGTGCGCCCGATGTTGAGGAGCAGGGCCCCGAGCGACCGCCGCAGCTCGGCATCCTCCGCACGGTACTGCACGAAGCCGCTGGCGAGGATGCCGGCGCCCGCCAGGAGGGCGAAGGCCGCGGCCAGCCGGACGGCGAGCCGGCGCCAGATGGGCAGACGGACGGCCGGAGATTTCATGGGCATCACCTCGGCGCCGCGGCCCCTTCCTCGACTGACAGCTCGGACACGTCGCGCTCGAAGAAGAGCTCGACTGTCCAGTCGAGCACGACGCGGAGCCGTTGAGCCAGGGTCGGAAGCTTCAGCATATAGACCGTCTTCCACATGAGCCATGCGGGGAAGCCGTAAAGCTTGAGCCCGCGCAGGTCCGCCACCGCGGTGCGGCGGGACAGGGGCACCATCTCGCCCAGCAGCCGGAACGCGAAGGGTCGAGCGGGCCGGCCGGTCAGCTGCGCCTCGATCAGCTGCGCCAGCGCCCGACCCTGGCGCAGCGCTACCTGCGCAGTGGCGGGATAGGGCTGCCCCGTGTGGGGATCGATCTGGGCGGCGTTGTCGCCGAGGGCGTAGATGTCCGACGCGCCCTCCACTTCGAAGCGCTCGTTCACGATGAGACGCCCGTCCTTCGACTTCGGCAGGTCGAGCGCCGCGACCACGGGGCTCACGCGGTTGCCCGCGGTCCAGATAACGCAGCGGCTCTCGAGGAGACGACCGTCGGCGAGCGTCAGGCCTTCGGGCGAGACACGCGCGGCGCGGCCCGTCTCGAGCTCGATCCCTCGGGCGACCAGCCGCGCCTTCGTGTACGCGGCCAGATCAGGCGCGGTCTGCGGCAGCACCGCGCTCCCCACCAGGACGAGGCGCACTTCATTCGCACGGATCGTCGGGTAGTGGCGTACCAGGATCCCGCGTGTCAGCTCCTCCACTGCCGCGGCCAGCTCCGTCCCGGCGTGACCCGCGCCCACGACGACGAAGGTGAGGAGGCGGCGACGTGTCCATGGATCCTCGGTGAGGGCGGCCGCCTCGAAGAGGTCGATCAGATGATTGCGGATGCGGATCGCGTCGCCGGCGCTCTTGAAGGTGAGCGCGTGCTCGGAGGCTCCCGGGGTCGCCGCGGTGTTGGGGCTGGCGCCGAGGGCGATGACGAGGCGGTCGTAGTGCACGCGCTGCCGCACCACCGAGCGATGGTGCCGTACCGTCAGCCGCCGCCGCGCCAGGTCCACCGCCTCCACCTCGACCTCGCCGAACTCCACGCCCCACCGACCGCAGAGGGGACGCAAGGGATGCACCACATGCCGGCTCTCCACCGCGCCGGTAGCAGCCTCCGCCAGCATGGGAGTGAACAGGAGGAAGTTGCGGTTGCTCAGCAGCGTCACGTGAACCGGGAGCTGGCCGGAGCAGCGACGCCCCAGCTCGACCGCCGCGGTCACTCCGGCGAAGCCCCCGCCCACCACGACGATGCGCGGCGTGAGCGACGTGGACGGCCGGGCCAGGATACGCCCGCTCGCCCGCGCCGCCTCGGCTTTCCCGGCCTCCATGACCCCTTGGACTCGCCGTGAGGTGCGCCAGGTTCGCGGTGGGCCACCGAGCCATCCCCGCGGATCTCCTGACCGCGTCACGGCGTCCAAGACGCCGAGGAGGACACGTCCATGGCCCTGCTGGTCGCGGGAATGCTCGCCGCCTTCGCGGTGGGCTTCGTGCTCTGCGCTGTCTTCACGGTCGGGACCTCGGCGGATGCGACGACGCCGTGACGGATCCCGGCTCTCGCCCGGCGAACCTTGCGAGGGAGCCCGCGTGTCCAAGAGGAAGCAGTCAGCCCCAACTCACGAGGAGGGAACGCCCATGAACAAGACGTCCAAGGCCGCCGTGATCTCCGCTGTCGCCGCCGCCCTCAGCCTGCCCTACTTCTCGCTGGCTCAGGCCGGTCCCGCTGCGGTGCCCAAGTTCGAATCCGAGAAGTGCTACGGCGTGGCGAAGGCCGGGAAGAACGATTGCCAGACCGCCAACACGTCGTGCGCCGGCACGTCCAAGAAGGACAACCAGGGCGACGCCTGGATCTACATGCCCAAGGGCTCCTGCGACAAGATCGTGGGCGGCAGCCTCCAGGGCAAGCGGGCGTAAGGCGCGCCTGCTCCGGGACGGGTGGCGCATGCGCGGCCTGTCGCGCGGGACGCCGGCCAGGGCCGGCATCGGGCTCCGCGCCCCGCACGTCGACGAGATCCTTGTCACCCGTCCCGGCCTCGGCTGGCTGGAGGTCCACGCCGAGAACTACATGGATGGCGGCCCCGCCCTCGCCATGCTGGAAGCGCTCCGCCAGGACTACCCCCTCTCGCTCCACGGCGTCGGGCTCTCGCTCGGCAGCGCGGAGGGGTTGAATCTCGAGCATCTGGCTCGGCTCCACGCGCTCGCCGACCGGCTCGCCCCGTGCCTCGTGTCCGAGCACCTGGCCTGGAGCCTCAGCGGCGGTGTGTATCTCAACCATCTCCTCCCCCTGCCCTGGACTGACGAGACGCTCGTCGTCGTGAGCGACAACGTGCGACGCGCGCAGGATCGGCTGGGCCGGCGCCTCCTCGTCGAGAACCCCTCGAGCTATCTCCGCTTCCTGGTCTCGCCCATTCCCGAGGGGGAGTTCATGGCCGAGCTGACGCGCCGCACCGGCTGCGGAGTGCTCTGCGACGTCAACAACCTCGTCGTGAGCGCCGCGAACGTGGGGCTCGAGCCGCTCGCCTATCTGAATGCGTTGCCCGCCGACGCGGTCGGCGAGATCCATCTGGCCGGTCATGCCGAGAACGACGCCGATGGCGTGACGGTCCTCATCGACGACCACGGCTCGCGGGTGCGGCCGGCGGTGTGGGACCTTTACGAGGCGGCGCTTGCCCGCTTCGGCAGCGTCCCGACCTTGATCGAGTGGGACACCGACCTGCCGCCTCTGGCCGTGCTCCAGGAGGAAGCCGCGGCGGCCGAGCGCCGGCTCGAACCGTCGAGGGGCGCGGGACATCATGCTCTCGCTGGCTGACCTGCAGCGGGGCATGACCGCCGCGCTCCTCGGCGCCGACGCGGAGGTTGTCAGGATGGCGGTGGCGCCCGACGGGCTCGATCCCCGGGCACGGCTGGGCATCTACCGGCATCACGTGCGGACGAGCCTCACGGCAGTGCTCAAGGACGCCTATCCCGTGGTATGCCGCCTGGTGGACGACCGCTTCTTCGGCTACGCAGCCGACGCCTACATCCGCGACGAGCCGCCCACGGAGCCCCGGCTCTTCGCTTATGGCGGGGGCTTCGCGGATTTCCTCGCGGGCTTCCCGCCTTGCCACGGGCTGCCCTACCTGCCCGACGTCGCGCGTCTCGAGTGGGCCCTGCACACGGCGTCTCACGCCCCCGCGGTGCGGGCGCCGGACGGCCCGGCGCTCGCCGGCGCACTGGAGACGCTCATTCGGGACGAGAGGACACGGATCGTCTTCGCCGTCGACCCGTCGGTCCGGTACCTGGTCTCACCCCATCCTGTCGATCGCATCTGGCGCGCCAATCAGCCCGATGCCGACCCCGAGGCCTCCGTGGTGCTCGATGGGGAGTCCGTCCACCTCGAGGTGCGTCGCGCCAGGGACCAGGCGGGATTCCGCAGTCTGCCTCTCGGTGAATGGACGCTGCGTGCGCGGCTCGCCGGAGGACGATCGCTCGAGGACGCGGCCGCCGAGGCCCTGAGCGCGGACGGCGAATTGAATCTGGCCGGCGCGCTGGGCGCACTCTTCAACGAAGGCCTGCTCGTCGATTTCACCCTCACCCCCATACGAGAGGAGACTCGTCCATGCTGACCACACAGACCATGTCCGCCGTCCCGACCTCCGGGCTCCGGGCTCGAGTCGCCACCGTCACCGGGCTGCTGGGCCGTGTGCCGCTCGGGGTCTTGCAGCTCGGGTTCCGTCTGGCCATCGCCAGCGTGTTCCTCAAGGCGGGACTCAACAAGCTCGCGTCGTGGGAGATCACCGTGCAGCTCTTCCGCGACGAGTACAGGGTGCCGGCGCTTCCGCCGGAGATCGCCGCGACCATGGCCACCACCTTCGAGATCGGCTGCTCGACCCTGCTCATCGCCGGTCTCGCCACACGGCTGGCCACGCTGCCGCTGCTCGGCATGATCTGCGTGATCCAGCTCTTCGTCTATCCGGACGCCTACTCCGAGCATCTGACCTGGGCCTCGATCCTGGCCTTCCTGCTGACCCGCGGCGGAGGCCCGATCTCGCTCGACCGCCTGCTCGGTCTGGAACCCACGCAGAATTGACACGCTCGTGACAACCAGCCGCCGCGACACGCCCACGATGAGAGCCGTGGCAACACACTCACCGTGTCCCCTGGGAGGGCGATGACATGCGAATGGCTTCGAGCGTGGCGATGGCGCTGGCGGCGACGATGGCGTCCGGCTCGGCAGTCTGGGCGCAGGCTCCCGGGACGAGCGACAAGGACAAGATGATGGACAAGGGCGCGATGGATGGCGATAGGATGTCAGACAAGGGCATGATGCAGGACCAGAACAAGGACAAGATGGAGCGGAAGCCGTAGGATGGCACGCCGAGCTCTCGCGTCCCTGCTCCTGGCCGTCGGCCTCTTCGCGATCCCCGCGCTGGCCGCCGCGTTCACGGTTCGCGTCGGCGATCCGGCGCCCGAGATCACCGGCGACCGCTGGATCAACAGCGCGCCCTTGTCGATGGCCGGCCTCCGCGGCCGAGTCGTGCTCGTCGAGTTCTGGACCTTCGGCTGATACAACTGCAAGAACGTGATCCCGCAGTTGCGGGACTGGCATGCGAAGTACCAGGGCAAGGGACTCACCGTCGTGGGCGTGCACACGCCGGAATTCAGCTGGGAGAAGCCCTACGAGCGGGTGGTGGCCGCGACGAAGGACCTCGGCGTGGCCTACCCCGTGGTCCAGGACAATGACTTGACGATCTGGAAGCGGTTCACGAACCGCTACTGGCCCGCCGCGGTCATCGTGGACAAGAAGGGCGTGATCCGCTTCACCCACGTCGGCGAGGGCGGATATACCGAGATGGAGCAGCTGATACAGCGCCTGCTGGCCGAGCCCTGAAGCGCCGAGACCTGCTGGTCTTCGGGGCGGTGCTCCTGGCCTCGGCCCTCCTGGCCGTGCTGGCTACGCTCTCACTACGCCGGTGGGAAGCCTCCGCCCAGCGCCACGTGCACGAGCAAGCCCGCGACATGGCCACCATGTGCGTGGAAAAGATCGAGGCCGCCCTTCTCAGGACGGAGGACGAAAGCCTCGTGAGCCTGCGACGAGCCATCCTCACTCCCGAGTTCTCGGCGGGCCGTCCACATCCCGTGCAGGCCTGGCTCCGGGCGACTCCGCTCTTCGACCGCGCGTACATCCTGAGTCGTGACGGAAGCGTTCTCTATCCCTCGCAGTGGGCACCCGAGGAGAGCGCCGTCTTCACCGCCCTGCGCGCGGAGATCTCACCGGGGTTCTGGGAACGCGAAAGCCGACGACACGTGCCGCTTGCCGATGGCGTCGCGCTCCTCGCCGCGTTCCCCGGCGGGTCGCCGGGCCCCAACCTCGCTGTCCTCCGGCTCAGCGAGCCGGAGCTCCGACGCGGCGTCCTGGAAAAGACCCAGGCCGGCCTCGGGGGGCAAAGCCTGCTCGCGGTGCTGGACGCGTCCGATCGTCCCGTGTTCGCGGCTCGCCCTCTCGATCGGGCCCAGCGCGTGGTCACGGTGCCGTTCGGCGAGACGCTGCCGACCTGGCGGCTCGGCCTCTACGAGCCTGAGGGGCTGTCGCCTCGCGACGCGGTACGGCGCCAGGCCACGCTCTTCGCCGCGGTCTTCGTGCTCCTGCTGGGCGTGATCGGCGTGGGCCTCACCGCGAGCTATCGGCTCGTCCGGCGCGAATCGGAGATGGCGCGGCTCAAGTCCGACTTCGTCGCCAACGTCTCGCACGACCTCAAGACCCCATTGGCGCTCATACGCATGTATGCCGAGACCCTGGAGATGAACCGCGTGCCGGGCGAAGCGAGCCGGCGTGAGTACTACAGCGTGATCACGCGCGAGAGCGAGCGCCTCACCCGCCTGATCGATAACGTGCTCGACTTCTCCCGCATCGAGAGCGGCGCGCAGCGCTACGCGCTCATGAGGCGGCCCCTCGAGCCGGTGATCCACGACGTCCTCGACGCCTTCCGGCACCCGTTGACCCAGGCCGGCTTCAAGGTCGAGGTGAGCGTCGAGCGCGATCTCCCTGAGTTGCCGCTCGATGCCGACGCGCTGGCCCAGGCGCTCGCCAACCTCGTGGACAACGCCATCAAGTACTCGGGCGAGGGCCGGCGCGTCGAGATCCGCGCCGGCCGCGCGGGCGACGAGATCCGGCTCGAGGTGGCCGACGACGGCATCGGCATCCCCGCCGCCGAGCACGCGCGGATCTTCGAAAAGTTCTACCGGGTCGGGTCCAGCGACACGCAGGGCCGGCGCGGCAGCGGCGTCGGGCTCACTCTCGTCAAGCATATCGTGGAAGCGCACGGGGGCCGGGTGACCGTGCACAGCGATCGCGGCCGGGGCAGCCGCTTCGTCCTGTATCTGCCGCTGTCCCGCGGGATGGCCTGAACGGATGCCACGCATCCTCATCGTCGACGACGAGCCCGAGATGGTGCGCGGGCTTCAGGACAATCTCCGCTTCGAGGGGTATCAGACGCTGACGGCAGGCAATGGCGAGCGCGCGCTCGCCCTCGCGGTGTCCGAAGCGCCCGATCTCATCGTGCTCGACCTCATGCTCCCCGGACAGAGCGGCTGGGAGGTGTGCCGGGCACTGCGACAGCGCGGGCTCGACATCCCCATCATCATGCTCACCGCACGGGGCGAGGAGGCGGACCAGGTGCGTGGGCTCGAGCTGGGAGCGGACGACTACGTCACCAAGCCGTTCAGCCTGCGTGAGCTGCTCGCCCGCATCCGCGCGGTCCTCCGCCGTCCGGGGCCACGGCGCGCGGTGGAGAGCTTCGCCTTCGGTGAGGCCCGGCTCGAGCCGCGTACCCGCCGAGCCTGGAAGGCGGGCCGTGAGGTCGCGCTCACCCGGAAGGAGTTCGAGCTGCTCCGCTATCTCGTCGAGCACCCCAGCGAGATCCTCACCCGCGAGCGACTCCTCAACGCGGTCTGGGGCTACGAGCGCTATCCCACGACCCGCACAGTCGACACTCACGTGCTGCGGCTACGGCAGAAGTTCGAGACGGACCCCGAGGAGCCCGCTCACATCTTGACCGTCCACGGTCAGGGCTATCGCTTCGAACCTTAGACGTCGCCGCCGAGCACACGCTCGCGAAGGAAGTCCCGGAGGCGGGCGCGCAGCTCGGGCGGCATGTCGGCGGGGGCGGCGCGCGCGGTCAGGTCCCGTGTCCTCCGATAGGTGCGGAGATAAGCCCGGCACGGAGCGCAGTCAGCGAGATGCCGCTCGAGCTCCGCCAGCAGCCGCTCGCCGAGGGTCTGGTCGAGATAGTCCACGAGAAGGTCGATGGCCTCCTGGCATGTCAGCGGCGTCCTGGACTCTGGCTGCACACCGCTTAGACACAGGGAGCCGGGCCGGCGATTCGCGGGTAGAATCGTTGCCGGCCAGGTGCCCGTAAACCCATGAATGCGATGAGCGGAAACGACGAGGCGGAGGCTCAGGCGGAGCGCTACCGGGCCCTCCTGGAGATCAACAACGCCGTCGTGGGCAAGCTCACCCGGGACACCCTCTTCGCCGCGGTGACCCCCGCCCTCCGGCGCATCCTCCCCTTCGAGCGCATCGCGATCTTCCTCCACGATCCCGCCCGGGACGTGCTGCGGCTTTTCGTGCTCGAGTCCACCGTGCCGTCTACCTATTTCGCAGTGGGGCTCGAGATGCCCGCCGGCGCCAGCCACATGGGGCATGTGTTCAAGGCGCGCCTCCCCTTGCTCCGCCGCAATCTCGAGGTCGAGCGCGAGTACCCCGCCGAAGAGCTCGCGCTGGCCGACGGAATCCACTCCTTCATCAGCGTGCCCCTGATCGCCGGGGGGCGTGCCATCGGCACCCTGGCCATCGCCAGCACCGCGCCGAACCGCTACTCGGAGGCGGATAGCGGCTTTCTCGTGGAGGTCGCGGGCCAAGTGGCGCTGGCCGTGGCCAACATGATCGCCTACGAGGAGATCGCGGCGCTCAAGGGCCGGCTGGAGCGCGAGAACGTCTATCTCCAGGAGGAGATCCGGCAGAGTCACAACTTCGTGGAACTCGTCGGCTCCAGCCCGGTCCTGCTGGCCCTCCTCGAGCGGGTGGAGCAGGCAGCGCCCACCGAGGCCACCGTCCTGATCCTCGGAGAGACGGGAACCGGCAAAGAGCTGATTGCCCGGGCGGTGCATGGCGCAAGTCCCCGGCGCGAGCGGCCCCTGGTCAAAGTCGACTGCACGTCGCTCTCCTCGGGTCTGGTGGAGAGCGAGCTCTTCGGCCACGCCAAGGGCGCCTTCACCGGCGCCATCGACCGACGTATCGGGCGCTTCGAGCTGGCGGACCGGGGGACCATCTTTCTCGACGAGGTCGGAGAGCTCCCCCTGGAGGCACAGGCCAAGCTCCTGCGGGTGCTACAGGAGCAACAGTTCGAAGCGGTCGGCAGCAACCGGACCGTGAAGGTGGACGTGAGGGTGATCGCCGCCACCAACCGGGACCTCGAGGGCGCCGTGCGGGACGGGCGCTTCCGGGCCGACCTTTTCTATCGCCTCAACGTGGTCCCGCTACACGTCCCGCCCTTGCGAGAACGACGTCTGGATATCCCGCAGCTTGCGGCCTTTTTCCTGGCACGTTACGCGAAGGCCTTTGGCCGCCCGGTGACCGCGCTGTCTCCCGCCAGCCTCGACCGGCTCACGGTCTATGATTGGCCGGGCAATGTTCGTGAGCTGCAGAACGTCATGGAGCGCGCCGTGGTGCTGAGCGCGGGACCTCTACTGGAGCTTCCCGCGGATCTGTTCCGTGCCTCGAGCCCACTCGCGGGCGCCGTCGCGGCAACGCCGCCGCCGAGCGCGGGGGCGCTCGCCTCCCCCGCGACGCAGTCGGATCCCGAAGCCACCACGCTCGAGGACGTGGAACGCGCCCACATCGTCCGCATCTTGGAGAAGGCCAACTGGGTGGTGCAAGGGCCGAGGGGCGCCGCCGCCATCCTCGGCCTCCATCCCAACACCCTGCGCAGCCGGATGGACCGCCTCGGCATTCGTCGCCGCTCCGAACGCTCGTAGCCCTCTCCGTTCCCTGGGAGGCGGCCACGAGATCTCGTGGTGAAGTCTCCCGAAACAGCCTGTTTTGCCGGGCATGCGTCTTGCCTTCCACGGGGGCATGCTCCGGATCTCCATGCGGACGGATGGCAATGCCGGCGCGTGCGCGGTGCTCGAGGGCCAGATCATTGGCCCCTGGGTCGGCGAGCTCGCGCGCGTGTGCGAGCCCCTTCTCGACGGGGGGAAGCCCCTCATCCTGGACCTCGGCGCCGTGTCCTTCGTCGGGCGCGACGGGATCGAGCTCCTTGCCCGCCTGAAGGGAAGCGGCGTCACCCTGCGGAATTGTACCCGCCTGCTCCATGAGCAGCTGAAAGCGAGGGAAGCGAATGGGCACTGAGAGCGAGGCCCAGCTCATCCAGCGGCTGCGCGCCCGCGACGCGAGTGCGCTCGAGGTGCTCATGGAGCGACACGCCGGACGGCTCTACCGCGTGGCCTATGGCATCACGAGAAATGACGCCGACGCCGAGGAGGTCGTTCAGGATGCCTTCCTCGCCCTGTTCCGGAAGATCGACAGCTTCGAGGGACGCGCGGCGCTCGGCAGCTGGCTCTACCGCGTCACCGCCAACGCGGCCCTCATCAAGCACCGGGGCAAGCGGGCCAAGCTGGAGGTGTCGCTGGAGGAGCAGCTGCCCACGTATCTCGCCGACGGCCACCGCGAGGGCGATCGCTCCTTCCTCCTCGCCGACTGGTCCGAGACGCCCGAAGAGACCTTACTGAACGGCGAGGCACGCAAGACGCTCGAGCGCGCGCTCGACCGCCTGCCCGATCACTACCGCGCGGTGGTCGTGCTCCGCGAGGTGGAGGGTCTCGACAACGAGGAGATCGCGAAGGTCCTGGACGAGTCGGTGCCCACGGTGAAGTCCCGCCTCCACCGCGCCCGGATGGTGCTGCGTGAGGAGCTCACCCGCGCGCTGGGACCGCGGCTGGACTCCTGAGGGCCGGCCCCGGAGGGCGGGGGGCGAATGTGTGCAGGACGCCGAGCAGCATCGTCGCGCCCAGCAGGAATGGCGCGATGATTGGAAGGCCATGTCGGTGGACGAGCACGCCCCCGAGCCACGGAAGCGCCGCCGCGCCGAGATAGGCCGACGCGACCTGAAGGCCGATGGCATTAGGGGTGTCGGCCTCGCCCAGGCGCCCGGGGGTCTCGGCCACAAGCAGTGGATAGATCGGGGCCAGAGCGACTCCGAGCGCGAGCAACCCGGCGCCGCTGCCCCAGCCACCGGGCGCCAGCCAGAGCGCGAGGGCGGCAATGGGCGCTCCGGCAATCGCGACGTGCAGGAGGATGGGCGCGGGGACGCGTTCGGCGAGCCAACCGAACGCCACGCGACCCGCGGTGAGCGCGCCCCAGTATCCGGCCGCCCATAAGCCCGCCGTCGTCGACGCGACGCCACGGCCCTCGGTGAAGAGGCTATACGTCCACTGGCCTGCCGCGACCTCGACGCCCGTGTAGACGAAGAAGGGGCCCGCGTTGAGCCAGACGGCCGGGCGCCCGAGTGTTGCCGCCGGACTACGCGAACCCGCCGATGCCGCCACGGCGGCGCCGCGCCGGTCCACCTCCCAGAGCGGCCGTGTGAGGAGGAAGATGGCCGTTAGCGCCGCCAGCGATGCGCCGAGGACCGCATAGCCCACGCGCCAGGAGCGGCGGCCCGCCAGCACCGCCGTCATCAGGAGCGGGCCCGTCATGGCGCCTACCCCGTAGGCGGCATGGAGCCAGCTGAGCCGCGCCGGGGGGAAGCCATCGCCGCGAACGCATTGATGCCGGCCGATCGCGCCCGCGCCGAGACCGGCCAGGACGCCCGCCGCCATCATCAGGCTCCAGCGCAAGCGCGCAGACGACGGCGTGCGCCACCATCAGCGCGCTGCTCCACACGAGGAGACGCCCGATCCCAAGGCGGGCGACCACCCAGCCGCCGCTGACGCTCGAGCCCAGGCAGCCGACCATCGTCACCGCGACCAGCACGCCGAGCTCCCCCACCGACAGACGAAAGGCCGCGCGCACCGACGGCCAGGCCACGCCCAGCACGCCGTCCGGCAGCCCGAGGCTGGCGAAGGCGAGCAGCGCGACGGCAAAGATCATCGGCCGCTCACCGCCCGGCGCCGGGCACGGCGAGACGCATTCGGTAGAGGCCGTGCCGTGCCGTCATGTAGAGCGTGGCGCCGTCCGGGCCCCCCCAGGCGAAGTTGGCGGGCAGCTCCGGAAGCTGGATGGTACCGAGATGCCGCCCTTCGGCCGAGATCACCCAGACGCCGCCGGGACCCGAGACGTAGAGATTTCCGCGCGCGTCCACCTTCATGCCGTCGAGCGCCTCCTCGCCCGGCGCGCCCGTCATGTCGAAGAACACGTGGCCGTCGGCGAGCCCACCATCGGACGTGACCGCATAGCGCATCACCACCTTGTTGTTCTCGTCCCAGTTCGTCACGTAGAGAAAGCGCTCGTCCGGCGAGAACGCAAGCCCGTTGGGGCCGGTGAGATCGGTACTCACGAGGCGAAGGGTCCCCTCGGCGTATCGGAATACTCCACTGTATGGCAGCTCCCTTCGTGGATCGGCGTGGGAGCGCGGCAGGCCGAAGGGCGGATCGGTGAAGTAGAGCGCGCCGTCGGACTTCAGCACGAGGTCGTTCGGGCTGTTGAGCCGCCGGCCCTCGAAGCGGTCGGCGAGCACGGTCAGGGCGCCGGTGCGTTCCAGTCGCGTCACGCGACGGTTGCCGTGCTCGTTGATCAGGAGGCGGCCGTCGCGGTCGAGGGTGAGCCCATTCGAGCCGGGTTGCCCGTACTCCCCGATGTCGGGACCGGTGTAACCGCTCTTCGCGCGGTACACGGCCAGCCCCGCGTCCTCCGACCAGCTGTAGATCGTGTTGGCATTGGGATCGCTGAAGAGCAGAGCGCTGCCGTCCCGCACCCACACCGGCCCTTCGATGAACTCGAATCCCTCCGCAACCTTCTCGACCCGCAGCTCCGCGGGCACGATCCCGTCGAGCCCGGGGTCGCGCCGGAGCACCCGGGCCGGCACCTCGGGAAAGCGGGGCGCCTTGTAGAAGTCCAGCGTCGCCGACCGGATCCACAGGAAATTCGCGGGGGGGTCAGAGAGAGGGCCATTGATGCCGAACACGGCGAGCTGAATCGTCTGTCCCGGCCGGACATCGCGTCCGATGATCACGCGGTTGGGCGCGTTGAATCCGCCGATGAGGGAGCCGCCCACCTGCCCCAGGCGCCGCGGGAGCCGCCCATCCACCCAGACCTCGGCGTAGTCGTCCACCACGACCTCGAGCACCAGGGTCGCGCCGCGCGGATCGAAGGCGCCGATGCGGTCGGGTACGGTGACCGTGATGCGGTACCACCCCAGCGCCAGCCGTCCGTTGCCGCGCCGCTCCCGGATGCCGGGTGCGTCGACGACGATCCAGTCGCGGTCATCGAGATCGCCCGCGCCCGCGTGCGGGGTCACATCCAGGGTCTGCACGGGCTGGCCCGACGCGCGTAGATCCGGGCCCGGTCCGCGGAAATCCACCTCGACCAACCGGGCATCGCGATAGCGCCACTGGCCGTGCACGAGGGCCGCGCCCTCGGCCGTCGCCAGATCCACCACCGCATCGGGGCGGCCCTCGGTGGGATTGAGCGCGCGAGGTCCGGCTTCGGCGGCGGCCGCCGCCAGGAGCAGCACCGCCGCGATGAGGGCGCGCCGCCCAGCAATCATCGCGCGCCTCCGCTCATGGAGATAGGCTTGACGACGAAGTACGTGAGCGGTCCCGACACCTCCTTGAACCAGTGAGGCACGCCGGCCGGAATCACCACGACGTCCCCCTTGCCGATCGGACGCGTCTCGCCGCCGCGTATAGCCGCGCCGCGCACCTGCCCAGGCTCGGTGACCTGGCCGTCCACCACGGTGCCGCCCGTGACCACGATGGCGCTTCCCTCGAGCACGTAGACGACGTCGGTTTCCCAGTCGTGCACCTCGGCCAGGCCGGGACCCTCACGACGGCTCGCGTGGATCTTGTAGCCATCCACCTCGAGAAGGGGCATCCCCCTCGCGAAGGCGGCCGCCACCGCGCCCCGCTCGATGTACGTGATGGCGGGTGCGGCGGAGGCGGCGGCGCTGAAGCCCCGCGCCGCCGCGGCGCCGATCATGGCGAGCTCATCATCTTGCTGGGCGCTCGCGGCGCCGCTCACGCCGATGGCGCCTACCACCTGGCCATCGACCACGATCGGCACGCCGCCCTGCAAGGGGGTGAAGTCGTGGAGGGCGAGCATGGGGGTCCGCCCCCCGCGGATGATCTCCTCGAAGGCGCGGGTGGGGTGCTGGAAGATGGCCGCGGTCCGCGCCTTACCGATGGAGATCTGACCGCTTGCCGCGAAAGTGCCGTCGAGGCGCTCGAGGGCGAGGAGATTTCCGCCCTCATCCACCACCGCAAACGCTCCCCCTACCTTGTGCCGGCGCGCCTCGGCCGCCGCCGCCGCGATCACCTGCTTGGCGCCCTCCAGCGTGAGCCCGCGCTTGGCGGCCACGCCCTCGGCGTGCGCCGGTGCCGCGGCCAGAAGTAGCGCGAGCGCGGTCACGATCGTCCTGAGCCCGTTCATGGGGATGCCCTTTCTCGGCTGCGCGGGCCGCGGCGGCCCCGGGATGCGTCGGGCCGCCGCGACGCCGCGACGGGTGGGGTCTACTTGGCGGCCATCACCGGCGAGGCGAACGCCGTCTCGCCGAGTACCACTTCCGCCCACGCGCACCAGATCTGCACCTTGGCGATGCTCGGCACGTAGCCCGGCACGGTGATGCTGGTCTTGATCCGGTCGTCCTTGAGCTTGAGCCGATCCAGCAGGTACACCGTCCCCCTGGTGTCCACCACCTGCCAGTGGGGATCGGGAGAGCCAGGGACCTGGAAGTCCGGCGACAGCGTCAGCGTCGTCGTGCTCCCCTGCTGGGTCACCGTCACGGTGCCGCCGTTCACCGCCTTGCCCGCAAACGGGCCGCTCGTCTGATCCGCGGCGCCCACGCTGCCTACCGCCATCGCTGTCAGCGCCACCACCATCAGCGCCACCACGCCCGCTGTCCGACCACGCCACATCCGCATGCCTCGTCCTCCTCGTTGGTTGGGGTTGGACCTTGGTCTCGGTCCACCTTCTTGGACACGGGCCACGCCCGATCGGTTGCGCCGCGACCGGCGCGGGCGTGCTAGGGGAGCGCCGCGGCCCCGGCCAGCGCGATGGCTTCGTCCACTGCCGGGGTGTCGCCGCTCACTCCGATCGCCCCGATGACTTTACCGTCGAGCCGAATCGGCACGCCGCCCTGCAGCGGCGTCGCATCCGCGAGGGCCAGGGCGGCCACGCGGCCCGCCCTGATCTGCTCTTCGAACTCGCGGCTGGGCCGGCGGTAGATGGCGGCGGTGCGGGCCTTGCCGATACCCACGTTGACGCTCGCCACCTGGGTGTCGTCAAGTCGGTGCAGGAGGATGAGATGCCCGCCGTCGTCCACCACCGCGATCACCACGCCCACCCCGCGCGCCTGCGCCGCCGACTCCGCCGCCGCGGCGACGCGCGCGGCAGCCGCGAAGGACAGCGTCTTCTTGTCCACCGTCTGCGCCGCCGCGGGCGGGCTCACCGCGCTCGCCGCGAGCAGACCTGCGACGCCCACACCCAACATGGCGCCCCGCACGGCGCGTCCGAAGGCGCTCATGTTGCGGCTCCGGCGCCGGCGAGCGCGAACGCCGACGGTTGTTGCCGCGCTCGCCGCACCCGATCGGGACTCCCGAGGTCTTTCCACACGACCCCCGTGACGGGCAGGACGGCGAGCCGCGACACGCCGGGAGTCAGCACCTGGCGTGAGAAATCCGCCGGCGGCAGCCCCGCATACACCGCGCGCACCGCGGCCGCCTCGACCGTGCCACCGAAGGCGGGGGCCACGTTGTCGAGGGCGCCGTAGAGCGCCGGGAGCGCGCAGGCGATGGCGGCCAGAAAGGTCTCCACCGCGCCCACCATCACGAAGCTGTTCCAGAAGCATCCGCGCAGGCGAAGGCTCTGGGCGAGATCGACGGGAGGCTTTTCCCAGAAGCGCGTGACGCGGTAGAGATCGCGCGGCCCGGCGGGTGACACGAGGTCGCCGGGCTCGATCCAGCCATACTCGGACTCGGGGCTATCGGGGATCATTCCGAGCAGCACGACCCGATCGGGTCGCGCCAACGCCGCCTCGAAGGCCGCCTCGACACGGGCCATGAAGCGCGCGTCGTCGGAGAAGTGGTGGTCGGAGGGCAGCACCGCGACCGTGGCGGCGGGCGCGCGCGCGGCGAGCTTGAGCAAGGGGTAGAGAATGCCGGCCGCGGTGCCGCGATTGTCGGGCTGCACCACGAGCTCCGCCGGGCGCAGCCGCGCCAGCAGCGGCGCGTAGAAGGGCTCGTGGTGGCGCGTGACCACCGCCATGCGCTGCGCGAGCGGGATGACGCCGTCCAGGCGGGCCCACGTCCCCTCGAGCAGTGTGGGCCCGCCCATGACGGAGCAGAACTGCTTGGGTCGATCGTCGCCACAGAGCTCGCGAGTCAGCGCACGGAGCCGCGTTCCGTCGCCCCCGGCGAGCACCAGCGCCCAGCGCTCTCCACGACTCTCACGCTGCATTGCCACCGCCCCGTCACGGTCCATGTCATCGGCCTTTCCGCGCGCTCCTATTGGTTCGGTCGCGCGCTAAGCCTTAGACACGGGAAGCCGCCGGGGCGGTTCTCCGCCTTCGTGCGACCGCTACTTGCCGCCGCCGAGGAAATGATCCCGGCGATTCATCTGCCAGCAGGACTCGTCGTGCGCCGCGCACAGCGGGTGCTCTTCCCCGTAGGAGATGACGCGGATCCGGCTGGCGCTCACGCCGTGGCTCATGAGATAGGCCTGCGCCGCCTTGGCCCGGCGATCGCCGAGGGCGAGGTTGTACTCCTGGGTCCCCCGCTCGTCACAGTGCCCCTCGATGAGAATTTGCACGCTGCCGTTCGAGCTGAGCCACTTGGCGTTGGCGTCCAGGACCTTGGCGTCCTCGGTCCGGATGTCATAGTGGTCGAAGTCGAAGCGGATGTCCTTGAGACCCGCCACCTGGCCGAACTCGCTCGGATGCATGGTGGCCGCGCTGTTCGCCGCGCCGCCGCGCGCCTGCGCCGAGGCCGGGCTCTCCTGACCCGCGGCGGCCACCGAGCCGGAGGCGGCGCTCGAGGCCGTGCCGCTGGGAGCGGGGGCGGATCCGATGGCCGAGCCGGGCCGCTTCGGACACCCGGCCGCGCCGAGGGCTGCCACCATCAGGACCGCTGCCATGAGGACCGAGCCGCGCGTGATCGTCATCTCGTCGTCTCCTGGGGCGCCGCGCTCCGGCGGGCCCGCTGCCGACCGTTATCTCGCCTTCGGGCGCCGCGGCGTCCGCGCGCCCGCGCCCTTGTCCTTGCCGATGAGCCGGCGCAGCACCGCCAGCAGCGCCGGCCCTTCCATTCGAAGCTCCAGCAGCGACTGCCCCGCGATGCTGCGCACCAGACGGCTGCCTTTCGGGGTCAGCGTCACCACCACCGACCGCCGGTCCGGGCTCATCGTTCGCCGCTCGAGCAGACCCCGCCGCACCAGGCGGTCCACGAGCTCGACGGCGCTGTGGTGCGCGACCTGCAAGCGCTCCGCGAGCGTCCCGATGGTCGCGGGGCGCCGCCCTTCCAGGCCCTTCACGTGGAGGAGCAGCACGTACTGCTGCGGCTCCACCCCCTTGGCGCGCGCCACCATCTCCCGGATCCTGAGGAATCGCCGGATGCGATACCGCAGCTCGGCCAGCATCCAGTAGTCGACGGGTGGGGAAGGCACCGTGGCGTGATGATATCGTGAACCGATATGTTTGACCAAGGAAGCCGGCGGTCGGGATGACGATCCAGCCGGCGCGGGTGGCGATCAGGCCGGGGGCGGTGTGCCGGTCCCGGTGTCCGCACGGGCTCCGGCCAGCTCCTCCCGGATGATGCGGCGAAGGCTGCGCCGCGACGCCGCGGCGAGCCAGCGCCCGCCGAACCACGCCAGGGCGACTACGGCAATCACGGCCAGGCCGGCCACGACCCACTGCACCTCCTCGCGGTGGAGGTAGCCCTGCTCCCGGTGCTTGATGTCGCAGTCCTCCCGCACCCGCTCCACGTCGGGAAAGCCCGGATGGATGCGATTGGCCGCGCTCATGTTCCGGTACGCCCGGTAGTGGAGGTCCCGCAGGTAGAGATCCACCCCGTGGTTCCAGAGCCGCGTGAACATGCTGTCGCCCACCGGCGCGAAGCCCGCCTGGCGGGTGGCGTCGTGGATCGTCTCCACCGGGATGGCGAAGTTGAACCCCTGCACCACCTGGTCGCCCTGGAGCGAGGTGAAGGTGGCCGCGCCGATCACGTACCCGCGGTCGTCGAACACCGGGCCGCCGCTGTTGCCCTGGATGATCGCCGCATCGGTCTGGATCACGCGCTGACCGCCGATATCCTCCTTGAAGCCCGAGATGCGGCCGGTGGTAATGGTCGGCTCGAAGAGGGTGGCGCGGCTCAGCAGCTCATGCGAGGCCACCACCCCGGGAAAGCCGATGACGAAGAGACTCTGGCCGAGGTGGAGATCGGTGCTGCGGGCGGCGAGCCGGACCACCGGCAGCTCGCGCTCCTCGATCTTGAGGATGGCTACGTCGCGGCCGCGCATGCGCTCGCCCGTGCGCACGTAGGCGGGCGGCGAGTAGTACTTGAGGGCGGCGGGATAGGCCCGCCCGTTGGAGAGGTTCACCGTGATCGAGCGTTCGACGGCCAGCCCGTCCCGGTTCATCGGCTCGGCGGCGAGGGCGCGAATGTGCTCGACGCGCCCGGCCGGCGCCAGCGTGGCCAGCTCAGCGGCGCAGGCCTCGGCGATCGCCTTCTCGAGCAGCTCGGCCCCGAAGGCCCCGTCGCGCCCCTCCTGATACGGCTGCACCACGTGCCCATTGGTCACGATCCAGCCGTCGGGATGCACGATGGCTCCGCTACCGAGCTCCCCGATGGCGGCCGGCTTCACCGCCACCGCCGGCCCCTCGCTGCAGCGCACGGTGGCGGTGCCGCCCACGCGCACCCCCACCATGACCACCGCCGGCTTGGCGCGAAACACCGCGGACTGAAGCTCGGTCTCGGAGGCGCCGCCGGCCCGGCGGGGCGCCCCCGCGACGAGCGCCAGCGCCAGGACCCCGAGCACTGCCCATCGCGTTGGCATCGACATGCGCGTATCCTCCCTCGTGGCGCGAACCGCGTCCGGCGTCACCGGCATCCAACCCCTCAGGGAGGATCTCATGGCCGACGACTTCGAGTACATCTCACGGACCCGCCTGGTCTATCGCGACGGCTACCGCCAGGCCTACCTGGGCGAGGTGCCCGAGCCTGTCGTGTACGGAGTGCAGGGCGCCCTGCGCCAGTACTACGGCGCGAAGGAGGGCCCGCCCATCGCGTCGACGCTCGATCACATCGTGGCGGGCGTGGCCGGCTGAATGTACGGCACGCTGCGCGGCGCCCTGGCAGGGCGCAAAATCGAGTTCGACCGCGAGTCGTACACCGCCACCGCGGAGGGCCGCATCCGCGGAATTGGCCGCACGATCCGCATCACGGCCATTCACGTGCACTACGACCTCACGGTGCCCGCGGCGGCGCGGGACGCGGCCACGCGGGCGCTCGCGGTCCATCCTGAAGGCTGCCCCGCGCATCAGAGCGTGAAGGACGCCATCGCGATCACCTGGGACGCCTCGCTGCACGTCGACGGCGCCACCGTCACCGTGCGGAGCGAGGATGTGGAGCGCGCGGCGTCCTGAGCCGGCCGGCCGCGCCGGCTAGTCGGCGAGGCGGCCCAGCAGGGTGCGGGCGGCCGCGGCGATGGCCGGCGCGTCGATCCCGTAGTGGCGGTAGAGATCGGCCCGCGTGCCCGACTGGCCGAAGTCGTCCACGCCCAGCGGGATCTGCGGGACGCCGAGCGCGGCGCCCAGAAACGCCAGGCCATGGGAATGGCCGTCGAGCACCGACACGATGGGCACGCCTTCCTCGTCGGCGCCCACCAGCCGCTCCAAGGCGCCGCGCCGCTGCCGGAGCCCGCGGTAGAGCAGATCGGGGCTGGTGGCGACGAACACGCTCGCGTGAATGCCCTCGCCCGCCAGCATCCGCGCCGCCGCCACCGCGTCGGGCGCCATCACGCCCGCGGCGAACAGCGAGACCGCGTTGTCCTCGGGATCCCAGCCGGATGCTTCGCGCGCATCGAGCAATCGATAGCCGCCCGCGAGGACGCCGGCGCGGGCGGCCGGGGTAGCCGGCGGCGCCGACCCCTGGTCCACCGGCTTGGTCGAGAGACGCAGGTACAGGCTCTCGCCCTCGCCGCGGGCCATGCGCCCGAGGCCGTCGAGGAGGATCCACTCCACCTCGCGGCCGAAGGCCGGCTCCCAGTACGTCATCCCCGGCAGCGCCACCCCGATGCCCGGCGTGATCACGGACTGATGCGCGCCGCCCTCGGGGGAGAGGCTCACGCCCGACGGCGTCGCCGCCACCACGAAGCGCGCGCCGGAATAGAGCGCGTGGTAGAGCGCATCGAGCCCGCGCGTGACGAAGGGATCGTAGAGCGTGCCGATGGGCAGGAGCGCCTCGCCGGCCAGCGCGCGCGTGAGCCCGAGCGCCCCCAGCAAGAGGAAGAGGTTGTGCTCGGCGATGCCGATCTCCACGTGCTGCCCGCTCGGCGTCTCCCGCCATTGCATGGCCTGCGGGATCTCGGCGAAGGAGCTCGGGCGCGCCACGGGCGCATAGACCTGCTTGCGGTTGATCCAGCCCGCGAGGTGTGTGGTGATGGCGACGTCGGCGGACACCGTCACCACGCGCTCGCCCGCGGGGAGGCGCGCGAGCCCGGCGAGCACGCGGCCGAAGGCCTCCTGCGTCGACGTAGTGCCGGTATGCTCGTCGCCCAGCGACTCCGGGATCTCGATGGCGCGCCCGCGCGGCAGCGGCGCCTGATAGAGCGGCGGGCGGGCGCGGATGAACGCGGCCTCGTCGCTCCCCTCGGCGAAGCGCGCCCACTCGTCCCCGGGCGAGATCCCGGACGCCGCGCGCAGCGCGTCGATCTGCGCGGTGGACAGCAGGGCGCCGTGATTGAGAGGGTCGGCGGCCATCGGTAACGCCCAACCCTTGAGCGTGTCGGCCAGGATCACCGTGGGCCGGTCGCGCTCGCGGTCGGCCTCCTCGTACGCCGCGAGGATCGCCCCCAGGTCGTGGCCGCCGAGATCGCCCAGGAGCGCCTGGACCTCGTCGTCGGAACGCCCCCCGAGCGCGCGCTCGAGCGCCGACGAGGGCGCGCCGTCGGGGCCGGTGACCAGCGCCTTGCGCGCCGCCGCCGCGGGCAGGCGAAGGAGCGCGTGGTACTCCGCGTTCGGCATGGCCTCGAGCCGCCCCGCCAGGGCGTCGCCGCCCGGCGCGCGCAGGGCCGCGGAGAGCCGACCGCCCCAGCGGCACTCGATCACGCGCCAGCCCGCCGCGCCGAACATGCCCCGGAGCTGCCGCCGCCGTGAGTCCGGCACCACGCGATCGAGGCTCTGTCGATTCATGTCGACGATCCATCGAACCGTGCCTAGCGCGGCCAGCGGCTCCTCGAGCAGCGCCTCCCACACGTTGCCCTCGTCGAGCTCGGCGTCGCCCACCATCACGATGAATCGGTCGGGCCCGCCCGGCGCGCCGTGATCGGCGAGGTAGCGTGCGGCGAAGGCGCCGAAGGTCGCCTGCACCGCCCCAAGCCCCATGGAGCCCGTCGAGAGGTCGACGATCTCCGGGTTCTTGCGCCGGCTCGGATACGCCTGGAGCCGGCCGAACGTCCGCAGCTCGCGCAAGTCGTCGGCGCTCAGCCGCCCGAGGAGGTACTGAATCGCGTAGAAGGCGGGCGCGGCGTGCGCTTTGAGCGCGACCACGTCGCCCTGGCGCAGGTGGTGGAAATAGAGCGCGGTCAACAGGCTCACCGAGGAGGCCGAGGAGGCTTGGTGGCCGCCGACCTTCGTCCCGTCGGGGTTCGGGCGCAGGTTGTTGGCGTGGTGGACCATCCACGTCGCCAGCCACAGCACCCGGCGCTGGATGCGCTCCAGGATCGGGAGATTCGGGTCCTGCACGGTGAAGCTAGTTGATCTTGATGGTGACGATCGCGGACATGCCGGCGCGGAGGGGCTGCGGATTGCCCACTTCCTTGGCGTCGAGGCGGATCTTCACCGGCACGCGCTGCACCACCTTCACCCAGTTGCCGGTGGCGTTCTCGGGTGGCAGGAGCGAAAACCGCGAGCCCGTGCCGGGGCTGATCGAGTCCACCACTCCCTTGAGCTGCTTGCCGGAGAAGGTGTCGACCTCGACCCAGGCCGCCTGGCCGGGGCGCACGCGCGAGAGCTGCGTCTCCTTGAAGTTGGCCACCACCCACACCGCGTGCAGCGGCACCAGCGCCATGAGGGGCTGGCCCATCTGCACGACCTGCCCCAGCTCCACCGTCTTCTTCGCCACCACGCCGTCGATCGGCGCGCGCACCTCGGTGTAGCCGAGCTGGAGCTCGGCCAGGGCTAGATCGGCCTGCGTCTCACGCAGACGCGCCTCGGCACGCACGACCTCGGCTTCCTTCAGCGGGACGGTATGGCGCTGGCTCTCCGCCCGGGCCAGCGTGGCCTTCGCCTCGAGCGCCCGCTCGCGGGCCTGGGTCACCGCCAGCTTGCGCGAGGCCAGCTCCGCCTCCGCCTGGGTCACCTCGCTCTCCGCCTGCGTCAGGCGGCGCCGCGTCGCCTCGAGGGTGGAGGAGGCCGTCGAGGCCGCAGCCTCCGCCTGGTCCACGTCGCGCTCGGCCACGTAGCCCCCCTTGGCGAGCTGCCGCACCCGATCCTGTTCTCGGGAGGTCTGGCGCGCGGTGCTCACCGCGCCCTGCACCTCGGCGCTCATCGCCGCCACGGCGGCGCGGCGCGACTCGACGCGGGCCGCCACCTCGGTCACCGCGGATTCCGCCGCACGCTCGGCCACGCGGGCTGCCTCGAGCTGGGCGCGGGCCTCGTCCCCCTGCGCCCGCGTCAGCTCACGCGCCAGCGGCACTTCGGTGCTCACCGACCGGAGCGCGGCTTCCGCCACCGCGGCGGCGGCCGCGGCCTGGTCGCGCTTCGCCTGATAGTCGCGGGGGTCGACACGAAGGAGGAGGGCGCCCGCTTTGACCGTCTGGTTGTCGTCGACCGCCAGCTCGGCCACGTGGCCGTTCACCTTCGCGCTGACCTGCGCGATGGTGCCATCGACGTAGGCGTCGTCCGTCCAAATATACGAACGGCTGTACACCCAGGCGTAAATGCCGTAGCCGAGGGCCCCCAGGACCGCCAGCCCCGCCAACCCCAGAAAGAGCTTACGCGTCATCCGCCAAAGGGTTCACGCCGAGCGCCAGAAGAACGCGCCTCCGGACACGCGGCAACGGGACGATATTACGGCAGATCGCCCCGCGGTGGAACTCGAATCATTGGTGCGAGGATCCGCGCTGGCTTCACGCGTGCATCCGGACCTCGTGACGCGAGAGCGGGATTTCGATGCCGGCGGCCCGGAGACGCTCCAAGACCGCGCGATTGAGCTCGCCGGAGGCGGCCACTTCGTGATTCACCGCGACCCACGGCTTCACCGCCAGAGTCACGCGGGCGCCGGTGAGCCGCGCCACCGCGATCACCGGCGCGGGCTCGCGAAGCGCGCGCGGGTCGGCTTCGACGGCGGCGCGGGCGGCGCCAAGCGCCCGCTCGATGTCGGAGGCGAACGCCACGTCGACGCGGAGGTCGAGCTGTCGGATATGGCCGTAGTTGTGCAGGATCTCGCCCACGATCTTGCGGTTCGGGATCACCACGCGGGACTGGTCGAAATGCCGCAGCGTCGTGGAGAAGAGCTCGATGGCGCTGACCTGGCCGTGCACGCCGACGACCTGGATGTACTCGCCCACGAGGAAGGGCTTGGTGAAGATGATCGTGAGGCCGGCCACCACGTTGGAGAGCACGCCCTGCAGCGCGATCCCGATGCCCAGCCCGGCCACCCCGATGCCCGCGACGAGCGGGGCGATCTGAAAGCCGAACTTGTCGAGCGCCACCACGAGCGCGAAGACCATGACGACGATGCGGACGCTCCGCACCATGAGGCGCCGCGCGGGCGGCTCCAGGGCGCGCTTCTGTAGCCAGCCGTCGGTGAGATTGCCCGCCCAGCGCGCCACGAGCACGCCCGCCCCCAAGATGACGAACGCTCCGATCATCTGGAACCCGTAGCGAATCGCCAGGTCGATCGTCAGGTCCTTCGCGGAGAAGTTCATGCGCCCTCCTTAAAATGGAAACGCGGAGGGCCCCGAAGGGCCGCTCCGCGTCTCGGGTCGAAACCGTCCCGGTGCGATCAGGCGTGCTTGCGCAGCTCGAGCCGGCCGATCTGCCGGCGATGCACCTCGTCGGGGCCATCGGCGAAGCGCAGGGTGCGCGAGTGCGCCCACCACGACGCCAGCGGGAACTCCTGGCTCACGCCGCCGCCACCGTGGAGCTGCATGGCCCAATCCACCACGCGCAGGGTCATGTTGGGCACCGCCACCTTGATGCCGGCGATCGCCTGCTTGGCCGCCTTGTTGCCCACCGTGTCCATCATGTAGGCGGCGTGCAGCACATAGAGGCGGGCTTGATCGATCTCGATGCGCGCCTGAGCGATGCGCTCGGTGGTGATGTCGTTGTCGGCGAGCTTCTTGCCGAAGGCGGTGCGGTTCAGCGCGCGCTTGCACATGTACTCGAGCGCGCGCTCGGCCACACCGATCTGTCGCATGCAGTGGTGGATGCGCCCGGGGCCGAGGCGCCCCTGCGCGATCTCGAAGCCGCGGCCCTCACCGAGCAGCAGGTTACCCGCGGGCACCCGCACGTTCTCGAATAGCACCTCGCCGTGCCCGTGGGGCGCGTCGTCGTAGCCGAACACCTGGAGCATGCGCACGACCTTGATGCCCGGGGCCTCCCGCGGCACCACGATCATCGACTGCTGCTTGTAGCGATCGGGGTTCTTCGCGTCCGTCTTGCCCATGAAGATGAGGACCTTGCACCGCTTGTCGCCGATGCCCGAGGTCCACCACTTGTGGCCGTTGATCACGTAGGAGTCGCCGTCGCGCACGATGGACGACTCGATGTTGGTCGCGTCCGACGAGGCGACCTTGGGCTCTGTCATGGCGAAGGCGGAGCGGATCTTCCCGTCGAGCAGAGGCTCCAGGTACTGCTTCTTCAGCTCGGGCGATGCGTAGCGCTCGAACACCTCCATGTTGCCGGTGTCGGGGGCGGAGCAGTTGAAGACCTCGGGGGCAATGGGCGAACGACCCATGATCTCGCAGAGCGGGGCGTATTCGAGGTTCGTGAGGCCGGCGCCGCGGTCGCTCTCCGGCAGGAAGAGGTTCCAGAGCCCGCGCTCTTTGGCCTGGGCCTTGAGCTCCTCCATGATCGGCGGCACCGTCCACCGGTCGGATGAGCGGTCGAGCTGGTCCCGGAAGGTTTTCTCATTGGGGTAGATGTGCTTCCCCATGAAGTCCGTCAGCTGCTCCATGTGCATCCGCGTCTTCTTCGAGTACTCGAATTCCATGCGTGACCTCCGTGACGGTTGGGGGGCGCCCGGCGGGCCGCGCTCACCGGGGATGACGCGCCCAATACTCCACGTATCGGGTCGGGAACACAAGGGGCCCCCAGGGAGGGTGGGCGGCGCCCGAGTGTCATGTTCTCGACGGCGAAGACCCCGCGATGTCAGCCTGCCGGCACCCGTGGCCGTATCCAATTGATTCTTTGATCCTGGGGGGTTGGTGCTAGGCTTGCAATCCATTCCTTGAGGAGGTGACTGCGATGATGACCCACTGCCTGAGGCCCATCCTGCTGGGCGGGGTGCTGCTGCTGGCCACCGCCTGCGCCGAGGATTACAACACCTGGGTCTCCCATCCCACGCACTACGCCTCCAGCCGTCACTGGGGCTTCTCGGCGCGCAACGTGGGCGTCACGCATCCCACCAAGGTCAGCCCCGAGGACGTGGCAGCGGCGCAGAAGGAGCAGTGGTGGGGCCGCGGCATCACCGCCATGGTCGAGGGCGAGGGGGTGCCTCCCGCCGCCGTCGCCGGGCTCTGGCGCGGCACCTGGGTCGGCCCCGGCCTCTCCAACGTGGAGCGCATGAGTACCATGCAGATGGAGCTCTTCGTCAACCCCGACGGGTATGGCCGTGGACTCATCCAGCTGAGGGACACCGCCGCCGTCGAGGGTGTGCCGTTGACCCTGCGCGATGCGGGATCGATGGGCGTCCCGGTGTGGGTCAAGGTGGACGGCAACCGGATCCTCATCCGTCAGGCCACGGAGCCGCGGTCGACGACCGACTGGCGCTTCAGCGCGGAGTTCGCGGCCCAGGGGGACCACATGGAGGGGCAGTTCCGCCACATGCGCTTCCCGCTCCAGATGGCTCTCGTCCGCGTTCCCTGAGGCCGGCGACCCCGTAGCCATCCGCCCGTCGGGGGCCGTAGGTGGCCTCCCGCCAGTGGTTCGTGTAGACTGGCCCCGCCTGGTCGAAGGTCGGTTCCCGGGGAACCCGCACCCCCTCCAGACCGCGTCCCGGTGCGCCCAGCGCGCCACCGTCCCGCGCCCTGTTACACGGTCGAGACAGAGAGGACCTCGCGCATGGCGGACAAGCTCTTCGTCGGCGGTCTTTCTTTCTCCACTTCGAGCGAACGGCTCCGGGAAATCTTCGCGGAGGCCGGCCGTGTCGAGTCCGCAAGCGTCGTCACGGACCGCCAGACCGGGCAATCGCGCGGCTTCGGCTTCGTCGAGATGGCGACCCCCGAGGACGCAGACGCCGCGATCTCTCGCTTCAACGGCGCGCGCGTGGACGGTCGTCAGCTGAAGGTCGAGCGGTCGGTCTCCTCGGGCGCCAAGCGCGGTGGTGGCGGCGGAGGAGGCGGCGGCTACCGCCGTTAGCCGAGCGGCTTCTCATCGAGCAGTCGGTCCATGAGGAGGACGTCTGTCCAGCGTCCGTCCAGCAGGCCCTGCTCGCGATAGACCCCGACCCGGCGAAACCCGAGCTTGGCGTAGAGTGCCTCCCCGGCACGATTCGACGCCAGGGCGGCGAGGACGATCTTGTGGAAGCCGAGCTCGCGTGCCGTCTCGATGACGCGTGAGAGGAGTGCGCCGCCCACGCCCTTGCCACGCCAGTTGCGCTCCACGTAGATCGACAGGTCGGCCACGTGGTCGTAGGCCGGTCGGGGATTGAACGGGTTCAGGCTGGCCCACGCGATCACGCCGCCTTCCCGCTCCGCCACGAGCACGGGATGGCGGGATCCGCGACTGTCCATCCACTGCTGTCGCTCTTCGGGCGTGCGCAGCACGGTCTCGAGCGTGGCCACCCGATCCTCGATGCCCTGGTTATAGATCTGGCAGATCGTCTCCGCATCTGCTGACGTCGCGCGCCGGATTCGCATGCGCCCACCCTACCCGAGCGACCATGTGGGACGAAATGAGAAGTCCTGATCGGAACGATTAGCGATACTTGGGGGCGCGCATCGACCGCCTGGCTCCGCGCGGGCCGCGGCCGACCGCGCATCATCATGGAGCTCGGCGACGTCGAGGCCATCGAGCGCCTCGTGGCCGTGGGGCTGGGTTGGAGCGTGGCCTCCGCGGTGGCGGTGAAGATGGAGCGACGGGCGGGCGGGCTGAGCGTCCACGCGCTGCGGCCTCGCCTGACGCGGCGTCTGGCCCTCGCGCGCCGTCGGGGACGCCGTGCCGTCCGCTGCGGTGGAGGCCGTCCGCGGGGTGCGGGAGGCGTGGAGCCGGCGGCCCGCGCGGATTTCTTGACTCGGCGGGGGCTCATTCGCTATGTGAACATGGTGAGAGTCTTGGCCCTGGCCCTCGTTCTCCTCCCCCGCCGAGCATGTTCCGACAGCTAGCCCTCACGCTCCGCGTCGGCATCGCCACGGAGCCGCCGCGGTCCTTCCCGACCCTGCCCGCGCTGCCGCTCGAGGACGTCGGGCCGCGGCTGAGCGCACAGATACAACGGATCTTCGGTCGATCGCTGCACATCCGTCAAGTCGACGCCGGTTCGTGCAACGGCTGCGAGCTCGAGATCGGCGGGCTCGCGGGCCCGCACTACGACGTGGAGCGGTTCGGGATCCGCTTCGTGGCGTCCCCCCGTCACGCGGACTGCCTGCTCGTGACGGGTCCCGTCACGCTCAACATGGCGGAGGCGCTCCGGCGAACCTGGGAGGCCACGCCGGATCCCAAGATCGTCATCGCCGCGGGCGACTGCGGCCGGGACGGCGGCATCTTCCAGGGCTCGTACGCGGTGCTGGGCGGCGTCGCGGCCGTCGTGCCCGTCGACGCGGTGATTCCCGGCTGCCCGCCCTCTCCGGCCGCCCTCATCGCCGGGCTCCTGGACGCGCTGGGGCGGCGAAGCTGAGTGATGGCCACCTCCCTTCATGTCCTGATGGCCCTCGGCGGGCTTACCGTCGGTCTGCTCGGCTTCACCGGCTGGATGGGTGACGCGCGGGCCCTCGACGTGCCCTGGCTGGTGCCCCTCTCGGGGCTGTCTCTTCGCATGGACCCGCTCGGCGGATTCTTTCTCCTCCTCGTGGGCGCGACCACGGTGCCCTCGTCGATCTATGCGATCGGTTATGCCCGCGGCGCGCGCCGCGGGCTCGGCGCCTATGCGCTCTTCGTCCTCGCGATGGCAGTGGTGCCGCTCGCCGCCAACGTGCCGACCTTTCTTCTCGCCTGGGAGCTGATGGCTCTCGCGTCCTATGCGCTGGTCCTGACCGATGATCGCGATCCCGCCGCGGTGCGCGCCGCCTGGATCTATGCCGTGATGACGCATGCGGGGTTCGCCTGCCTGCTCAGCGGCATGCTGCTGATGACCGCGTGGACGGGCAGTCTCACCTTCGCCGACTGGCCGGCAGCGGCGACGACGCTCAGCGAGCCCGCGCGGAATCTCGTCTTCGTGCTGCTGGCCCTTGGCTTCGCCGGTAAAGCGGGCGTCATCCCGCTCCATGTCTGGCTGCCCGCGGCCCATCCGGCGGCACCGAGCCACGTCTCCGCGCTCATGTCCGGCGTGATGATCAAGCTCGGCGTGATGGGCATCCTTCGCGTCGGCCTCGAGTGGCTCGGAGTCGGCCCGCCGTGGTGGGGTGTCGTCCTGATGCTCGCGGGGACCCTCTCCGCGCTGGGCGGCGTGCTCTATGCCGCGGTGGAGGTCGACCTCAAGCGGCTCCTGGCGTTCTCGAGCATCGACAACATTGGCATCATCCTGATCGCGGTGGGAGCAGGATTCGTCTTTCACTCCACCGGGCTCGAGACCTTGGCCATCTTCGCGCTGGCCGCCGCGTTCTATCACATCCTCAACCACGCCGCCTTCAAGGCCCTCCTCTTCCTGGGGGCCGGGGCCGTGGTCCACGGGGCCGGCACACGCGATCTGGAGGCCATGGGCGGTCTCATCAAGCGCATGCCCTGGACCTCCGCGGCGTTCCTGGTGGGCGCGCTGGCAATCGCCGCGCTGCCGCCGCTCAACGGTTTCGTCAGCGAGTGGCTCACCTTTCAGGCGCTACTCCAGAACGGCCGCATCCCGCGGCCCGAGCTCAACCTGGTCTTCATGCTGGCCTTGGCCGGGCTCGCCCTGACTGGCGGCCTCGCGGTGGCGTGCTTCGTCCGCGCCTTCGGCATCGCCTTCCTCGCCCTGCCCCGTACCGAGGCCGCGGCGGGAGCGCAGGAGGCCGGCCCGACGATGCGCGCGGCCATGGCGCTGCTCGTGGTCGCGTGCGCCACGCTCGCGCTGACGCCCACGCTGCTCCTGCCTCCGCTGGGCGCGACGGCGGCTCGGCTGCTGGGCGATGCCGCGCCGAGCTCCCGGGAGGATCTCCTCACCATCGCGGTCTCCGGCGACTTCGCGACCTTATCGATGCCGGTGATCGCGGCGGCGCTCGGTCTCGGCCTCGTGCTGCCTTTTGTCTTGCTGCGCGTCGGACACGCGCCTTCCCGCATTCGGTACTACGAGACCTGGAACTGCGGACGCTTGCTCCAGACATCGCGCATGGAGTACACCGCGACCGCGTTCGCGAGCCCGTTCCGGCGCGTCTTCGATTTCCTCTACCGCCCGGAGCGGGTCGTCGAGATCGAAGCCCATGGCGAGTCGCGTTTCTTCGTGCGGCGCATGGTCTACCGCAATCCAACGCGCTCGCTCGTGGAGGACTGGCTCTACGCACCTCTCCTCGGCGCCGTCCGGGCCGGCACCGCTCGTGTGCGGGCCATCCAGTCGGGGAGCGCCAACCTCTACCTGATCTACGTCCTCGCCGCGCTCCTCGTGCTGCTGGTGCTGGCATGAGGGAGATCGGGGCGCCAGCCGCGGTAGTGGGAGCGCTCGCGCAAGCCCTGCTCGTGGCGCTGGCCGCGCCCTTGCTGGTGGGCCTCGTGCGCGCCCTCAAGGCGCGCCTGACGGGCCGGCGCGGCCCGGACCCGTGGCAGCCCTACCTCGACATCCTGAAGCAGCTGCGGAAGGAGGCGGTGATCTCCACCACCGCCTCGTGGCTGTTCCGGCTCACCCCGTTCGTTCTGGTGGCGACCATGCTGGTGGCGGCCACCGTGGTGCCGGTCCTGGTGACACGGCCCGCCTTGTCCTTCGCGGGCGGCATCATGCTCCTCATGTACCTCTTCATGCTCGGGACCTTCTTCCTCGCCCTCGCCGGGCTCGACTCGGGGAGCGCCTTCGGCGGCATGGGCTCGAGCCGCGAGGTCGCGGTGGCGGCGCTCGCCGAGCCCACCGTGATGTTGGCGGTGTTCGCGCTCGCGCTGCGCACCGGCACCACCAATCTGGGTACCGTGGCCGAGCGGCTGGGCGGCGAGCCGGCGCTCGCCGCGCATCCCGGCCACCTCCTCGCGTTCCTCGCGTTCTTCATCGTGATGCTGGCCGAAACCGGCCGCCTGCCCGTGGACAATCCCGCCACGCATCTCGAGCTGACCATGATCCACGAGGCGATGATCCTGGAGTACTCCGGGCCGTATCTCGCCATGATCGAGTGGGCCAGCGCCATGAAGCTCTTCCTCTACATGACGCTGCTGATCAACCTCTTCGTCCCTTGGTGGATTCCCACCGAGGTCACCGGCGCGGGCATGCTGCTCGGGATGCTCGCCCTCGCCGGTAAGCTCGTGCTCCTCGCGGTGGCGCTGGCCGTGCTGGAGACCGCCGTCGCCAAACTGCGGCTCTTCCGGGTGCCCGAGCTTCTGGCCGGCTCGTTCGCCCTGGCTCTCCTGTCCGTGGCTTCGGTGGTGCTCCTGCGATGACGGTGGCTTCGAACCTCCTGACCTTCTTCGCCCTCGCCATCACCCTGCTGCTCGTCTGGCGCCGGAGCTGGCCGGGCCGGCTGCGCCTCTTCGTCGCGCAGTCCGTCCTGCTCGCGCTCCTGGCCGCCGTGGTGGGAATGCTCGCGGGCAAGCGCGAGCTGGTCGTGGTCGCGCTCGTGTTCCTCGCGCTCAAGGGGTGGATCATCCCTCGCGTCCTGGCCCGCATGGCGTCGGGCACGCCGGCACGCTCCGGGGTCGCTCCCGGGCAGTCGAGCGGCATCGCCCTCCTCGCGGCCGGCACACTCGTGGTCGCCGCCTATGTGATCATCCTGCCCGTCACCGCATCCGCCACGCTCCCCACCGCGGACGCCATCCCGCTCGCCTTCGCGATGGCGCTCATCGGTCTGTTCGTGTGCGTGACCGGGCGCGACGTGCTGGGGCACGTGCTGGGCTTCCTGGTCTTCGAGAACGGGATCTTCGGTCTCGCCGTGCTCGCGACGTACGGCCTGCCGGGACTGGTGGAGGCCGGCGTGTTCCTGGACGTGCTCGTCATCGTGCTGCTCCTGGAAGGCGTCGTGATGCAGATCCGCCAGGAGCACGACTCCCTGGCGCTGGACCGGCTCCGGGAGCTGCGCGAATGACGCTCGTCGTGCTGCTGCTGGTGCCCCTCATCGCGGCGGCACTGCTCGCCTGGGGACCCGCGCGGACCGCGCGCAACCTGCACGCCACGACGCTCGCCGCCATGCTCGGCGCCGTTCTCTTGGTGATCGCGGATGTGACGCGCGACGGCGCGGTCATCGCCCTCGACGGGCTCCTCCGTGCCGATCCCTTGAGCGCCTGGATGGTGGGGCTCATCGCCGTGGTGGCGACCCTGGCGGGGGCCGAGGCGCTGGCCCCCGGCCACGGAAACGTGGACGGCGAGGCCATGCGCCGCTTCTACGCGCTCTTCCATCTCTTCGTGTTCACGATGTTGCTCGCCGTCACCACCGATGACCTGGGACTGATGTGGGTCGCGGTGGAAGGGACCACCCTGGCGTCAGTCTTCCTCGTCAACTTCCACCGGACGCGCGCGTCGCTCGAGGCGGCCTACAAGTATCTCCTCATCTGCTCGGTGGGCATCGCGCTGGCGTTCATCGGAACCGTGCTGGTCTACTTCGCAGACGTGCAGCAGTTCGGCGCCGAGGCGCACGCGCTGCGCTGGACGACGCTCCTCCGCTGGGCGCCGCAGCTCCCGCCCCGCGTGGTCGAGCTGGCGTTCGTCTTCCTGCTGGTGGGCTACGGGACCAAGGCCGGGTTGGCGCCGATGCACACCTGGCTCCCCGACGCGCACAGCGAGGCCCCCGCTCCCATCAGCGCGCTCATGTCGGGGGTGCTGCTGTCGGTGGGGCTCTACGCGGTGCTGCGCTTCAAGACCGTCGCGGACGTGGCGGCGGGGCCGGACTTCGCGGCGCGACTCCTCGTCCTCCTCGGACTCGCCTCGCTCGCCGTCGCGGCGGCCTTTCTCTGGTCGCCCACCAACGTCAAGCGAATGCTGGCCTACTCGAGCGTGGAGCACGTGGGGCTGGTCGCGCTCGGCCTCGGCTTCGGCGGCGCATGGGGCGTGGCGGGCGCGCTGCTGCACATCGGGAATCACGCCCTCGCGAAGTCCACCCTGTTCATCCTCTCCGGAAGGATTCGCGACGCGTTCGGCACGGCCGATATCCTCCCGGTGCGCGGTCTCGTTCGTGCCATGCCCGTGACGGGGCGCGGGTTTGCCCTCGCCCTGCTGGCCCTTCTGGGACTGCCCCCCTTCGGACTCTTCGTGAGCGAGCTGATGATCCTGGGCGCGGGGTTCCGAGGCGGGTGGTGGCTCGCCTCGGCGCTGGCCCTGGTCCTGCTCCTGATGGCGTTCGCCGGCATGCTGCGTGCGCTCCATCACATGGCGTACGAGCCGGGCCCGCCCGCCGCGCGCCGCGAGGCACCGAGCTGGGCCGGTGCGGCGCCGGTCGCGGTGGGGCTCGGGCTACTGCTGCTCACTGGCATGGCGTGGCCGCCGGGGCTCGCCACCGCGCTCGCCCGCGCCGCCGCGGTGCTGGGCGGCTAGGTGAGCACCGTCTCGGCCGCCGCGCTCGCCGCCCTGCTCAGGGCCGCCGGCGGCGAGGACGCGGCGGTGCGGGCGGACGGGTCCCTGCGGTGTCGCGTGCCGCGCTGGGAGATTCCCGCGCTGGCCGATCGGCTGGGCGTGCAGGGACTCTCGCTGGAGCTCCTCGCCGCCACGGATACCCGGCCCGAGACCGGCGACTTCACGCTGACCTACGTGTTCGCGGCGGCGCCGCCACGCCATCCAGTGGTCGTGCTCGCCTCGGTGCCTGTGGATGCTCCGCAGTTCCCCTCGCTCGCCACCCGATCCTTCCCAGCGAGCCGCTTCGAACGCGAGATTCATGATCTCCTGGGCCTGGTGCCCCTCGGTCACCCCGAGCTTAGACGGCTCGCGCTCCACCAGTTCTGGCCAGAGGGCTATTACCCGCTGCGCCGCGACGCCGTGCCGCGACGCGACTTCGTCGACGCCGGCCAACCGTTTCCGTTCCGACGGGTGGAAGGGCCCGGCGTGTTCGAGATCACGGTGGGGCCGGTCCATGCCGGCATCATCGAGCCGGGCCACTTCCGGTTCAGCGTGGCCGGGGAAGATATCGTCAGCCTGGAGACACGCCTCGGCTTTGTCCACAAGGGCACGGAAAAGCTCTTCGAGACGCTGCCACTCTCGCGGACGCCCGAGCTGGCGGAGCGCGTGTCGGGGGACGAGAGCGTGGCGCACGCGCTCGCGTACTGTGAAGCTCTCGAACGGCTCACCGGCGCCGCCGTCCCGCCCCGCGCGGCGTGGCTCCGCGTCATCCTGCTCGAGCTGGAGCGACTCTACAATCATGTCGGGGACGTGGGCATGATCGTGAACGACACCGGCTTCGCATGGGGCCATGCGCACTGCTTCCGGTTGCGGGAGGAGCTCCTGCGCCTGAATGCCCGGATCACCGGCCATCGCTTGCTCCGGGGCGCGATGGTGCCCGGCGGCATCGCCGGCCCCGCCGTCGACGCGCCCCTCGACGAGGTGGCGGACACGGTGAATCGCGTCGCGGCGGACTTTCACACGATCGTGCGGATCTGCCTCGACAACACGATGGTCCTGGAGCGACTGCAGGGTACGGGCCGCCTGACCACCAAGACCGCCCGCGAGATGGGCGTGGTGGGACTCGTCGCACGCGCCAGCGGCATCGACGCCGACCTCCGGCGCGACGCGCCGTTTGCGGCCTACCGCGAGCTCGAAGTGACGCCTGCGGTGTACGCGCAAGGCGACGTGTGGGCGCGCACCATGGTCAGGGTCGACGAGGTGCGCGAGTCGGTGCGGCTCATCACCGCCGCTGCGCAGCGAGCCCCCGCAGGCGCGCCCCGCGTCCTCCTCCCCCCGCTGCCGGCGGGTGGCGACGTGGTGACCTGCGTGGAAGCGTGGCGAGGCCCGGTCTGGTACTGGGTGCTGGCCGCGGGGCCGGAACGATTGCGCCGCGTGAAACTGGTGGACCCGTCCTTCCGGAACTGGCCGGCCCTGGAGCTCGCCGTGCTCGAGAACATCGTTCCGGACTTCCCACTCTGCAACAAGTCCTTCAACCTCTCCTACTCCGGTAGCGACCTCTAGCTACGCCGGCGGCGGCGCGATGCGCAGATTGGCGAAGCGGCGATCGGCGCGCGCGGCCATGGCCTCCGCCGCCGTCGCGTCCCCCGCGGCGGCGGCCGCGCGCCCCATCCCGCGCCAGGTGTGCGCGTCCAGCGCGCGCATGCCCAGGCGGTCCGCGACGTCCAGGGCGGCCCGGTAGTACTCGACCGCGGTGGTCGTCTCGCCCGCGGCCAGCGCCACTTCGCCGAGCATCCGGAGGGCCCAGCCCTCGTAGCCGCGCTCCCCGTGCGTCCGCGCGGCGTCAAGGGCGCGCAGCGCGGCGTCGCGCGCCTCCTCGAGGCGTCCCGCGCGCAGCAGCGCCTCGGCCAGCCACGCCAGGCGGAGGGCGTGGCGGCTCCGGATCGCCAGCGCGACCGCGCGCTGCACGCCGTCCTCGAGGAGCGTGAGGCCCTCCGCCACGCGGCCCTGGCGCGCGTAGACGAGGCCGAGCTGGCACGAGAGCATCGGCAGCCATGCGGTGATGTTGAGATCCCGCGCCCGCCCCAGCCCCCGCTCGAGCACGGACCGCGCCGCTTCGAGATCGCCCCGCGTGAGATGGGCGAAGCCCAGGGCGACGTGCGCGGCGGCCACGCTCCAGGGATGATCGGTCGGCTCGGCCAGCCGCATGGCCTCGCGGGCGCGCGCGACGGCGGCCTCGAAGTCACCCATGCCCACGAGGCTGTTGACGAGCCAGACGCGGGTCGCCACCGAAACCAGGCCGGCCATCCCGAAGCGCTCGCGCGCGAGCTCGCCCTCGAGATCTCCGAGCGCGTCCTCGAACAAGGCGCGCGAGCGCGAGTACTCGCCGAGGACGTGGTACGCCTGTCCGAGCCCCGCGATGGCGACGACGCGCATGGGCCGGTCGCCCAGCCGCTCGGCGATGTCGCGCGCCCGCGTGGCCGCCACGATGGCCGCCGCCTGATCGCCCAGCGTGTAGTGGGACTGCGCGAGATACGCGGAGGTCCAGCCGAGACGCCACTCGTCGCCGGCCGACTCCGCGAGGGCCTGGGCGCGGCACAGGTGCTCCAGGTTGCGCGCGAAGTCGCCCAGGGCGGCGAGCGAGGCGCGCGCCTCGAACCGCAGGTCCACCCCGAGGGCGAGGCGCTCGGGCGTGGGCGGCTGCCGGTCCACCGTCTCGATGGCCTGCTCGAAGAACGTGACGGCGTCACGGTGCGCCGAGCGCGTGGCCGCCTTCAGGCCGGCCTGGCGGAGGTACGTCACCGCGCGATCGTCCAGGCCGCCCCGCAGCGCGTGGTGCCCCAGCCGCTCGACCTGCTCCACCGTCCGTCCCGCGTACTGCCCCTCGATCGCCTCCACGATCCGCGCATGGAGCGCGCGCCGGTTGTCGTGGAGCAGGCTCGCGTACGCGACCTCCTGGATCAGGGCGTGCTTGAAGGTGTGCTCGCGCTCCGGGAAGAGCCGGGTCTCGTGCAGGAACTCCGCGGTCTGCAGCCGCGCGAGCCCGAGGCCCAGCACGTCGGGGGACAGATCGGCCACCGCCTGCAGCACCGCGAACGGCACGTCCCGCCCTACCACTGCGGCGCACTGCAGGAGGTGCTTGGCCGTGGGGTCGAGCCGATCGATGCGCGCGGCGAGCACGGCGTGCACGGAGGTGGGCGGGGGCACCGCGGTCAGGGGGCCAGGGAGCCGGTAGGCCCCCCGCTCGCCCGCGAGCACCTCGGTCTCCGCGAGGGCACGTACGCTCTCCTCGAGGAAGAGGGGATTGCCCTCGGTGCGCTCGATGAGGAGCGCGCGGAGGGGATCGAGGCTCGGGTCCGGGCCGAGCAGGACGTCCACGAGTTGGCGGGCGGGGGCCTCGCCCAGGGGGTCGAGGCGAAGCTGCGTGTAGCCGGGCTTGTTCGTCCATCCGTGCTGGTACTCCGGCCGGTACGTCACGAGCACGAGCAAGCGCGCATCCGCGAGCCGGTCCACGAGGCCGTCGAGGAAGGCCTGCGTTTCCTCGTCCACGCGGTGGAGGTCCTCGAAGACCAGCAGCAGCGGCCCGCGCCGCGACTCGAGGAGGAGCAGGCTCTTGAGCGCCTCCAGGATGTGACGGCGGCGCTGCGGCGGCTCCATCGCCTCCCACGGCGGATCCGCGACGGGCAGCTCCAGCAGGGCCAGGAGGGGCGAGCGCATCGCGGTGAGCGTGGGGTCGAGGGCGGCCAGCCGCGCGGTGACCTTGTCGCGCGCGGCCGCCGGCTCGTCGTCGGGCTCGAGGTGGAAGTAGGCGCGCAGCATCTCCAGCACCGGGATCCACGCGGTGGACTTCCGGTAGACGACCGGCCGGCCTTCGAGCACTGTCCAGTCCCGCGCGCGGGGGGTCTGGCTGATCTCGCGAACGAGCCGCGACTTGCCGACGCCGGGCTCGCCCACGAGCGCCACCAGCCCGCCGCGGCCCGCGCGCGCCCGCGCAAGGGCATGCTCGAGCGAAGCGAGCTCCGCGTCGCGCCCCACGAAGCGCGTGAGCCCCCGCACCGCCGCCGCCTGAAGCCGCGAGCGCGCCGGCCCGGCGCCGGTCGCCTCGAACACCTCCACCGGCTCGGGAAGGCCCGGCACCGGCACCGGGCCAAGCGGCCGCGCCGTGAGATAGCCCTGGGTGAGGCGATGCGTCTCCCCGCTGACGAGGATGGTCCCGGGCCGCGCGAGCTTTTCCATGCGCGCCGCAAGGTGGGTGGTCTGCCCGACCGCGGTGTAGTCCATGTGCAGATCGTTGCCGATGGAGCGCACCACGACCTCGCCGGAGTTGAGCCCCACGCGGATCTGCACGTCGACCCCGTGGGAGCGCCGCAGCGTCGCCGCCATGCGGGCCACGCCGTCCTGCATGCGTAAGGCCGCGTAGGCGGCGCGCACCGCGTGGTTCTCGTGGGCGATCGGCGCGCCGAAGATCGCCATGATGCCGTCGCCCAGCACCTGGTTCACGGTGCCTTCGTACCGGTGCACCGCCTCCATCATGAGCTCCAGCACCGGATCGAGGAGCGCGCGCGCCTCCTCGGGGTCCCGGTCGGCGAGGAGCTCCAGCGAGCCCTTCATGTCGGCGAAGAGCACCGTGACCTGCTTGCGCTCGCCCTCCACCGCCGGGCGCGTGGTGCGGATGCGCTCGGCGATGTGGCGGGGGGTGTAGGCGTCGGGCGAGGTCAGCCGCGCGGACACGCCGGGGGCAGCGCCGAGGGGGCGCCCGCAGCCCCCGCAGAAGCGACTGCCCGGCTCGACGGCAAAGCCGCACGCCGGGCAGGCCGCGTCGAGCGCGGCTCCGCACGCGGAGCAAAACCGGCTGCCCTCGCGATTGTCGGTGCGGCAGCGCGGGCAGGTCACCCCGCCCCTACTTCTCCTTCACGAGGAAGGCGGCCCGGCGGTTGGACGCGCGACATGTGTCAGTCATCTCCTCGCACTGGGGTCGCTCCTTCCCGTACGAGATGAGCAGGATGCGCGCCCGGTCGATGCCCTTGGCGCCCAGGTACTCGGAGGCGGCGCGCGCGCGGCGCTCACCCAGCGCCATGTTGTACTCGCTGGTGCCGCGGTCGTCGCAGTGTCCTTCGATGAGCAGCAGCTGGTTGGGGTTCGCCTTCAGCCATTCGACGCTCGCGTCCAGGATTCGCGCGTCGCGGGAACGGACAGTCGAGCGGTCGAAGTCGAAGTGGACGTCCTTGAGCGCGCGGTTCGGGCGGTAGTCACGCGCCGGCGCGGCCGGCGCGGACGCCGTGGCCGGCGGCGCAGGGGCGGCGGGTGTCGGGGCGGGCGCCGGGGCGGGGGCGGCGGGAGCGGGGACCGGGGCCGGTGTCGGCGCGGGCGACGGCGCGGGCGCGGCGATCGTAGGCGGAGGCGCTTGCACCATCGGCACCACGGGTCGCTTCGGGCAGCCGCTCACGAGCAGCGCGAGCGCGACACACGAGACGACGAGCGAGACGACGCGAGCGAGCGACGCGGCGGGCGTGAGCATGGGGGAAGGGTATCCGAGTGGTCGTACCCGGTCAACATGCAGTAGCATAGCGGCGGCGACCATCCATACCCGGAGGTGACTCATGCTGAAGGAATTCCGCGAGTTCGCGATCAAGGGGAACATGGTGGACATGGCGGTGGGCATCATCATCGGCGCCGCCTTCGGCGCGGTGGTGCAATCCCTCGTCGACAACGTCTTCATGCCGCTCATCGCGGCAGCGGTCGGCGCACCCGACTTCAGCAATCTCTTCGTCTTGCTCCGCAATCCCAAGGGGGAGACCTACGCGACGGTGAAGGCCGCGCGCGACGCGGGCGCGGTGGTGCTCGCCTACGGCGTCTTCATCAACACGATCGTCACCTTCCTGGGCGTAGCGGTGGCGACCTTCATGCTCGTGAAGGGCATCAACGAGATGCGCCGCACCCCGCCGCCCGCGGCAACGCCCCCCGCGCCCACCGCCCAGGAGAAGCTCCTCATGGAGATCCGTGACATCCTGAAGCGGACGCCTGCGCGCTGAGGCGATACGATGCTCCGGGGGTTGAACTGGGGGCGCTGGCGGGTGCGCGAGTATCTGCTCGTGTTCGGCCCCGCCGTACTGTTGACCGCGATCGCCTTCACTGTCGCGATCATGTTCATCAAGCCCGCGCCGCCGCGCCACATCGTGATGGCGACCGGCCGCTCCGACGGCGCCTACCATCAGTTCGGCCTGCGCTACCAGGCCGAGCTGGCGCGCGCGGGCATCCGGGTGACCCTGCGCCCCAGCTCCGGCGCGGTGGAGAACGTCCGGCTCCTCTCCGACCCGAGCGCGGGGGTGGACGTCGCCTTCGTGCAGGGCGGGGTCGGGGCCTCCGCCGACTCGGACCTCGCCTCGCTCGGGAGTCTCTACTTCGAGCCGCTCTGGGTCTTCGCGCGCGGCGTGACCAACGTCGAGGACCTCCGCAGCCTTCGCGGGCGCCGGATCGCGGTCGGCCCGGAGGGAAGCGGGACCCGCGCCCTCGTGGACTTGCTCCTGCGGGCCAACGGCGTCACCACGCCGGCGGCCACGTTGGTCCCGTTGACCGGCCTCGATGCCGTGCGCTCCCTGCGCGCGGGGGAGATCGACGCCGCGGTGTTCGTGGCCTCGCCGGAGTCGGCGACGGTGCGGGAGGCGGTGACGGTGCACGACGTCGTGCTGATGAGTTTCGCGCGGGCCGACGCTTACACGCGCCTCTTCCCCTTCCTCTCCCGACTCACCCTGCCCGAGGGTTCGCTCAGCCTCGATCGTGACATTCCCCGCCAGGAGATCGTGCTCCTCTCCCCCACCGCGAGCCTGGTGGTGCGGCCGGACTTCCATCCCGCGCTGAGCGATCTGCTCCTGGTGGCGGCGGCGAAGATTCACGGCCGGGCGGGCGTGTTCGAGCGCCCGCGCCAGTTCCCTTCGCCCGACTTCACCGACTTCCCCCTGAGCCCCGAGGCGCTGCGCTTCCACCAGAGCGGCCCGCCCTTCCTCGCCCGCTATCTGCCGTTCTGGGCGGCGACGCTGGTGGACCGCATGAAGATCATGCTGCTGCCGCTGATCGCGCTCCTTTTCCCCCTGTTCAAGATCCTCCCGCCCACGTTCCGCTGGCGGACGCGCCGCAAGATCTACCGCTGGTATCGCCAAGTCCACGACACCGACGTCGCCTTGTGCACGCCGCAGCCGGCGGAGGAGCTCGACCGGCTCATGACGGCCCTCGATCACATCGAGCACCAGGTGAGGCTCCTGCCCATTCCGCCCGCGCACGCGGAGTCACACTTCCACTTGCGCCTGCACATCGACCTGGTCCGCGCAAAAGTGCTCGCGGCGCGCGCCGCGCTCCGTTGACCTGACGGGCCGGCGCCCGCTATGCTCGACTCATGACCCCTTCGGCGACCGCCTCGTCCCCCTCGATGCCCCGCTTCCACGATCTCCTGTCCACTCGCGCCCGCATCGGCACCGGGGCCGCCGCCCAGCCCGCCCGACCCGTGCAGAGCGCGCTCTACGACTTCGGGGGCGGCTACCCCGATCCCGCGTCGTTCCCCTACGAGGGCATCGTTGCGGCCACCGCCGCCATGATCAAGGCGGAGGGCGCCCAGGCCCTCACCTACGGCGAGGCGCAGGGGTACAAGGGCCTGCGGGAGCTGGTGTGCCACAAGTACGGGCTCTTCGAGGGCCTCCGCGTCGGCCCGGAGAACATCATCATCTCCAACGGCTCGGGCCACGCGCTGTCGCTCGCCTTCAGCGCCTTCGTCGACGTGGGCGACGCGATCCTGTCCGAGGCGCCGACCTTCTCGGGCACGCTGAACACCATCCGCCGCCACGGCGCGCGCGTCCTCGATGTCCCGGTGGACGACGAGGGTCTGGTGACCGGCGTGGCGCGGCGCCAGCTCGAGAGCCTCCGCCGCGAGGGCACGCGCTGCAAGCTCATCTACACCATCGACAACTTCCAGAACCCTGCCGGGCCGACCATGAGCCTCCGGCGGCGCCGCGAGCTGGTGGATCTCGCCCAGGAGTTCGACACCTTCATTCTCGAGGACGACGCCTACGGCGAGCTCCGCTTCGAGGGCGATCACCTCCCCTCGCTCTACGCGCTCGACACGGGCGGGCGGGTGATCCGGGCGGGCACCGTGTCCAAGATCCTCGGCGCGGGCTTCCGGCTCGGCTGGCTCTGCGCCCCCGTCGAGATGATCCCCGCCTTCCAGGGCTTTCTCTTCGGCGGCGGCGTCAATCCCTTCGCGTCCCGGGTGGCGACGTATTTCCTGCGGGACCATCTCCAGCCGCATGTGGCCCTGCTCATCGACGTGTACCGCACCAAGCGGGACGCCATGCTCCGCGGGCTCCACGAGGTGCTGGACGGGAACGGCGCGCACATCAGCACGCCCGCGGGCGGCTTCTTCCTGTGGATTCGCCTCCCCGCCGGCACCAACCAGGCGCGGCTCGCCGAGCTCGCGGTGCAGGCGCGCGTGCAATACACGGGGGGTCCCGCCTTCTTCCCCAACGGCGGTGGCGAGGAATTCATCCGCCTCGCGTACAGCCTGGAGACGCCCGAGAAGTGCTACGAGGGCGCGCGGCTCATCGCCCGCGCGATCCTCGACGCGCGTGTCTAACCCCGCGCGGGTGGGTCGGCTCCAGGGCAAGCGCGCGCTCGTGACCGGCGCGGCCAGCGGCATCGGCCGGGCCGCCCTCCTTCTCTTCGCCCGCGAAGGTGCTCGTGTCCTCGCGGTGGACCGCGCCCGCGAGGGTCTCGAGGCGGCGGCCGCCGAAGCCGGCGCGGCCGGCGGCACCGCGATCGCCCTTGCCGCCGACGCCGGCGACGAGGCGGCGGTGGAGCGCGCGGTGGAACGCTGCATGGCCGAGTGGGGCGGGCTGGACGTCGCCTTCGCCAATGCCGGCGTCAGCGGAGGGCGCGTGCCGCTCCTCGAGCAGACGGTAGAGCAGTGGCAGGAGATCCTGCGCGTCAACCTGATCGGCCCGTGGCTCATGATCAAGCACACCGCGCCGGTGATGATTCGCCAGGCCCAGGGCTCCATCGTGTGCACCGCGTCGGTGGCCGGACTCCGCGCCAACGCGGGCGGCACGCCCTACTCCGCCAGCAAGGCCGGCGTCATCAGCCTCGTCCAGACCGCGGCCAACGCGCTGACCGGCACCGGCGTGCGGGTCAATGCGATCTGTCCCGGCCTGATCGAGACGGGGATGACCCGACCGATCTTCGACTTCGCCCGCGCGCGCGGCACGGAGGACAAGATCGGCCAGCTCAACCCCGCACGGCGCCACGGGCTGCCCGAGGAGATCGCCGCCACCGCGCTCTTCCTCGCCAGCGACGACGCGTCGTACGTCAACGGTCAGGCCATCGCGGTGGACGGCGGCCTCTCCAGCACGCATCCGTTCACGGGCAGCCGCCGCTGAGGCGGCACGCGCCCCTCTCAGGAGCGAACGGGACGGCAGTACCGGTGGAGCTCCGACCGCGCGGTGCCCGCGTAGAGATAGCCGTCCAGCACGCCGATGCTGGTGGCGTCGGTCGGCGCGGTGGCCACCGGCCGCCATCCCACGAGGTCCTCGGTGGCCAGCACCTCCCGCCCGTCCAGCACGTAGAGCACGCCGTCTGACAGCGTGAGGTCCACCAGATGCGCAGCGGGCGCGCGCACCACCCGCGCGCGCGTACCGTCGAACGCCGCGAGCCCGTCCGCTCCGAGATACACCACCTGACCCGCGAGGGGGTAAGGCTTGGCGCCGGTGTTGGGGATGGGATGGAGGTCGGGGCCGTCCTCCCAGGCTCGGCCATCCCAGACGCGCGAGCGCGGGAACACGCCGCCCAAGTAGTCCTGGGCCTGCACGTAGAGGCGTCCCGCGAGCACGAACACGAAGTGGAAGCGGGCGAAGTCTCCGTTCTGGCCGCTCCGGGGTCCGACTTCGAGCGCCGCGGTCCACGTGCGCCCGCCGTCCACGCTGCGCACCGCGATGGCGTGGAGACGTCGGGAGCCGACCAGCCAGAGATCGGCACCGTCGCGGGTCACGATATCGAAGGCGTGCGTCACGAACACCGACTTCACATTCGACCAGGCGCCGTCGGGCTCGCCCACCGCCACCGCCGCCGACGGACCATCCCCGAGCGGGTCGATGGCCGGCGCATAGAGCCGGTTGCCGATGGCGCGGTAGAGCTCGACGGCCTCGGTCGGGAACCGGAGCCTGCTCCCGAACGACGCCTGGCGTGGGTCGTAGGCGGTGATCTCGATGGGGCCCGTGTTCTCGTCGTAGTCGCCGTACCCCATGAAGAGCTGCCCCCGCCAGCCTTCGAGCGTGTGGAGTCGGCGCCCGACCGCGGTGGGCTGGGCGGCCGCGTAGGGATTCCGGCCGAGGGAGACGAACTCCGGGCGACCGGCGAAGCGGCAGGGGAGCCCGCTGCAGGCGCCGGCCACGCAGGTCAAGGCAAGCAGCGCGAGCGCGTGGCTCGCGCGGGTCGCTCGCCCCCTCACCCGTCGTCCGCCCGGCGCACCAGCGCCTGGTGCACGAGGTGGCGCACGAGCATGAGCGGCGGCATGCGCAGCCAGTGATGCCGCACGGTAAGGAGCCCGCGCGCCAGTCCCTTGCCGGTCCGTGGGCGCGCCGGCTGGTCGGGCGCCATCGCGGCCAGCACCAGGGTGTCCATCGCCGTGCGCACCGGGGCGGGCGGCGCGGCGCGCGCCACCGCGCGACGGCTCTCCGCGGGCACCGGCGTGCCGAAGAGCCGCTCCGCGAAGCGCAGCCCGTAATAGAGCGGCCGCTCGATCCCCAGCACACGGGCCCGCTCGAGGAGGACCGGCCAGAACCCGGGCTCGCCCACGAAGCCGCGCACGAGCGCGTCGAGGTCGCCGAGATCGCGCAGCGACTTGTGGAGCTCCCCCGACATGAAGAGATGGCACGCGCAGTGGAGCACCATGTCCTCGGGAGCCAGCACCCGAAGGGACGAGCCCGGCAGCGGGCGCGCCGCCGCCAGGAGCAGGCGCGCGTCCGGCCGCAGCCGGCCGGTGGGCGGCAGGATGTTGTGGTGCACGTCGACCACGACCTGCCGGTCTTTGTGCGCCATCGGGGGCAGCTCGTGCGACCACTCGCGGTAGTAGCGGTCGTCGTAGGCCGTCAGTACGGTGGATCGCCAGCCGGCGTCGCGGAGCCTCGTCTCGACTTCCCCCAGCGCCTCCGCGGGCACCAGCACGTCGACGTCGTTGAACTGGCGGCCGCGCGCCGCGGGAAGGTCGGCATGGAGGTAGGCCGCGCCCTTCAGCAGCACGACGGGCATCGGGGCGAGGACGCGGCGCAGGCGCGTGACTTCCCATCGGATCAGGCGATGGTGCAGCTCGACGTCCGTACGCGCCGCCTCCAGCCGGGTGCGCACCCGTGGCGGCGTCCCCGCCAGCACGCCAGCGTCGCGCGCGAGGGCCTCGAGCCGCGCGAGGAGACCGGCGTGGCGGGCCTGGCGCAGGAGCACGTCCCACTCCGCGGGGGCGAGACGCGCCATGGACACGGGCTCGCGGAGCAGGCGCGCCAGAGAGCCGGCGGCCGTCACGGAAGCGGACGGGCTTGGAACCGGCGCCGACGACGCGGAAGGGTCAGACGGTGGGCGTCGGAAGCGGCAGCGCGCCGAGGAGGCCCAGGGCATCGTCCAGGCTGGAGTACCTGAACTCGTAGGCGTCGCACTGGTCAATCATACGCGACAGCGCGCGGAAGCCCCGAATCCCCAGCGACGCGTAGTTGAACGAGCAGTCGGCGAGCCGGAAGAACGCGCGAGCCTTCGGGACGCGGGTCAGCGTGGGCGCCGCCCCCGGCGCGAACACGGGGAACACGAGCCAGGCCGGCATCGCGGCCTCCCGCGCGCGCCGCACGCTATCCACGGGCGGGCGCACGTGCGCCACCGTCCCTTTGTTCGTATTGGGAACCGGCGTGCTCATGTGGGCATCGGGCGCCCACCAGCGGATCACCTCGATCGAGGTGTTCTTCAGGCTGATGGGCCGGGGCCAGGGATCCAGCGCGCCGTCGCCGGGGCGGATCAGCGCGAACTCGTCCGAGAGCAGCCGCCAGCCGCGCAGCGCCAGCCCCGCGCAGAGCGTGCTCTTCCCCGCTCCGGAGACGCCGGGCAGCACCAGCGCGCGGCCGCCCCGCTCCAGCACTGCGGCGTGGATCATCACGTATTGATTCGCGCGCGTGGCCGCGCACCAGTTGATGCTCCATTCGAGCATGGGCACCGCCATGTGAATGGGCAGCGGCTCGAACGGGCGGTCCTCGTCGAGGATGACCGTGGCCTGCCGGCGCCACCAGCGGCGAATCCCCAGTGGCCCGACCGGGCTCCTTACCACCACATGGAAGTCGGCGAGCCCGCCGCCCTCGTCCAGGGGATAGTCGCGATAGAGGGCGTGGAGCTCGTCGACCAGCTCGGGAATGGGCGTCTCGAGGCGCACGACGAACGGGCCGGTGTCCAGGTCCACTCCGCGACGCTCCAGGCGTGTGGCGAGGTCGCGGCGGTCGAGCTCGCCCAGCCTCACGCGGGGGCTTCCTCGATCAGGCCGATCTCCCGGAACCGCTCGATCGCCGCGTGGACATGCCGAACGATGTCGGGCGCGGGGCCAGATCCCAGACGCGCGATCAACGTGGAGATGTCGGCGGGGAACTCCTCGAGCGTCTTCAGGATCTCGGCCGAGAGGGCATCGAGCAGATGCGTGTCGCCGGACCCTTCATCGAAGACGACGAACTCGTCGTCCCAGGACTTCCAGTGGAGGCGGGAGCCCTCGGACAGCTCCCAGCGGACAGCAGCGGCGGACGGCTCGGGTACGGCCCCTGGCTCCTGTTACTTGTTTTGCGGGCCGGCGCCGGGCTTCTGCGACATGTTATGCGACAGTGCTGCGCTGTTGTTCTCGGGTCCCGCGAACGCGGGCCGCGCCTTGATGGACATGATGATGGGCGCTGCGGCCGCCGCTGCCTTCAGGACACGCCGTCGGCTGGGCGACTGCGCGACGTCTTCCGCGCCCTTGCCCCGCGTCTCGTCCGGTCCTGGCCTAGTCTCGTTCATCGCTCGGGCTCCTCGGTCCTAGTAGGGGATCGGCCCCGGACCCATCCTATACCGCTCCGGCTACAGTACTCCCGGGGCATCCCGATCAAATGCACGTTCCGTGCTCGAATGCGTTTGCCTTGTTTTTCAAACACTTAAGTCCCTGCATCGGCTGCGCACGCTACGAAAAGTCAAGCTTTCCGACAGTCCTGGGCGGCAAATCTTCCCCACCGCAGAGCCGGCCGGGAAAGTCGCCACGACTGTCGGTGTACCCTTGCTCTCCCGATGTCTCCTATTCCATACTCCTACTGCCCGGGTCAACCCCCGCAAGGCCGGAGGATGCCATGAACCGCCGCACCACCGTTGCACTGCTCCTTGCCACCCTCCTGATTCTCTCGGGAATGGGCGTCGCGCGCGCCGCCGGCGAGCTCGGCCTGACGACCGGTGGGGAGCGGGGCACATACTATCAGTTCGGGCTCAACCTCCAGAAACTGGTCAAGGACAAGGGGATCGAGCTCTCGGTCTACCCGTCCAAGGGCTCCATCGAGAACGTGTACGCGGTCTACCAGCGGCCAAACACGCAGATGGGCATCGTGCAGTCCGACGTGCTCGCGTTCGTGGCCCGCGTGCAGTCCGACCCCGTGCTCAAGCGGATCGCCAAGAAGACCAAGATGATCTTCCCCCTCTACAACGAGGAGATCCACTTGCTCGGCCGCAAGGGGATCACGGACTTCGACGACCTGGCGGACCGGCGGGTCGCCATCGGTCGCGAGGGCAGCGGCACCTACCTCACCGCTCGGCTGCTCTTCAAGGTATCCGACGTGCAGCCCAAGGAGATGGTGCTGATAGACACGGACGAGGCGCTCGCCGCGCTCAAGGATGGGCGCGTCGACGCCATGTTCTACGTGGCGGGCTACCCCGTGAAGCTGTTCAGTGACGGCGTGACCCAGGCCGACAACCTGGCGCTGATCCCCATCACGAACAAGAGCATCACCGAGTTTTATCCCCGCTCCGAGATTCCCGCCGGCACCTATCCCTGGCAGCCCCAGGCGCTCGCCACGGTAGCGGTGAAGGCGGTGCTGATCTCGTTCGACTTTCGCCGCCGCGACTGTGATCTGGTGGGCCAGTTCGCCCAGACGGTCTCCGCCAACCTGCCGTGGCTCGTGAAGAACGGTCATCCGAAGTGGAAGTCGGTGGATCTCGACGCGCCGCTGCGCGGCTGGGAGCAATACGACTGCGTCGCGAAGTACCTCCGCAAGCCCGGACAGCCCGCCGCCGCGAAGGCGACCGGCGGAAATCCGGTCATGGACGCCATCAAGGAGATGCTCAACGAGTGAGAACGGCGACCTGACGCCGCGGCGGATCCGACTCGAGGATCTCCGGTCGGCGGGCGCGCTCGGTCCCTTCCGGGCCGTTGCGACTCTGAACGCTTGGGGTACAGATTCATTGTTCCTGGCTGAACGTAAGGCCGGGGGCGACCGCGTGGCCGTGCGCGTGCTGGACGGGGGTGAGAACGGGGCCGAGAACGGCCCCGACGATTCCCTGCTCGAATCGCTCCGCGAGCACGTGGTGCGCGTCAGTGCGCTCAACGCGCGGTGCCCGGCGATCGCGTCCCTTCACGAATGTGGCCGCGCCGAGGGCGGCGGCCTCTACCTAGCGCTCGAGCATCCCGAGGCGCCGACGCTGGCCGAGGTGCTCCAGCGCGAGGGGCAGCTCGAACCCGAGCGCGCGGTGCGTCTCGCCGTGCGCGTCGCGGAAACGCTCGAGTCCGCGCACATGCTGGGGATTCCGCATGGCGGGCTCGCGCCCCGGAACATCGTCCTCGTGGGTGAGGACGAGACGGTGAAGCTCACCGAGTTCGGCGTCGACTGGCTGCGCGCGCGCGCCGGCGGCGTCGAGCGACACCGTGCATCCGGCTCCCCCTACCTGGCCCCCGAGCAGCGGGCGTCCGGCGAGGCGACCCCGCAGGGCGATGTCTACGCCGTCGGCGCCGTTCTCTACGAGGCGCTAGCCGGCCGGCCGCCGGAGGCGCAGACGTTGTCGCGGCGGCGGGTCTCGATCCAGCCGCTGCGCAAGATGCGTCCCGACGTCTCGCGCGCGCTCGAGCACATTGTCACGCGCGCGCTCGAGTCCGATCCCGAGCGCCGCTACCGTGACATGACCGATCTGTTCAACGATCTTTGGAGCGAGATCAGCCCGTTCTCCGGCTCGCCGCCGGCCGGGCTAGACGCCGTTCCGCGCCGCCGACCCGACGGAAAGCGCACGCGTCTCATCGCGGTGGGAATCGTGTTCGGCGCGATTGGGGTCATCGCGCTGCTGAGCCGGCTCCTCGTGGCGGGACCGCCTGCCCTCGTGTCGCCCCCGCCGCCACCGGCCCCGCTGCCGCAGGTCGCGGCTCCCGCCCTCGCGCCGCCGGCTCCCCCGCCGGCAGCCGTCGACAGCGAGCCCGAGCCCGTCGCCCCGCCGGCGATTGCCGCGCCGCAGCCCGATGCGGTGGCCCCGCCTGCGGCGCCGCGCCCCGTGGTCGAGCCGCCCGCGCGGCCCACGCCGCCGCCCGTCCGCGCCACCGCCCAGGCGCCGCCCGCGCCACCGCGCCCGGTGGTCGAGCCGCCCGCGCGGCCCACGCCGCCGCCCGCCCGCGCCACCGTCGAGGCGCCGCCCGCGCCGCCGCGCCCCGTGGTCGAGCCGCCCGCGCGGCCCACGCCGCCGCCCGTCCGCGCCACCGTCGAGGCGCCGCCCGCGCCACCGCGCCCCGTGGTCGAGCCGCCCGCGCGGCCCACGCCGCCGCCCGCCCGCGCCACCGGCCAGGCGCCGCCCGCGCCACCGCGCCCCGTGGTCGAGCCGCCCGCGCGGCCCACGCCGCCGCCCGTCCGCGCCACCGTCGAGGCGCCCCGGCCGCCCGCGCGCCCTGCGCCATCCGTCGGCCCGCAAGAGAAGCCGATTCGGCCCGAGCCCCGCCCGGTGGAGACGTCGCCGTCGCCGTCCGCGCCGCGCGCGGCACAAGCTCCGTCGGCGCCTGCCCCCCGCGCGGCGCAAGTCCCGGCGCCTTCCGCGCCGGCCGCGGCGCCCGCGCGCGAGACCAGCGAGGACGGCGGCGCCATCATCGACTGGCTCCTGAAGGAAAGCTCGAGCGCGCGGCGATAGAGCGGGCGCGCCCAACGCGATCAGCGGGCGCGGGGGTCCGCCTCGCGAATGAAGCGCTCGAAGGGCCCCGACACTCGCACCACCTCGTTCACCGGCCACCCCCCGCGCGTCACCGTCACCATCAGCAGATCGCCGGCGATGCCGGCGCGACGGGTCTCCGCCGTCGCCGGAACGAATGCGAGCGAGCGCGGGGCGTCGCCCTCGACGAAGCGGGCGAAGTCGACCTGCTGCCCCTCCGGGCCCAGTGCGAAGACGCGGCCGCCCTGGCGGTCGGCCACGAACAGCCAGCCGGCGGGCCCGATGGCCATCCCCGCCGCCACCGGCCCGCGCAGAACGAGAACGCTCTGCCCGTCCGGCCGCACCCGCCAGAACTCCCCCGGGCCGCGTTGCCACGGCGCCTCCGCCGCGCCGTCCGCCGCCACCCAGAGATCCTCCGCGCCTGCCGCGAGCAGCCGCGGGCGCGCCACCCGCACGAGGCTCGTATCCAGCACGGCCCCCTGCGCGTCCAGGCGCACGACCGTCCCCTGGACGCGATCGGCCACGAGCAGCGCGCCGCGCGCGTCCACCACCACGCCTTCCGGCTGCTTGAAGAGCGGCGCGGTGCCGCGCGGCGGGGTGCCGCCGGCGAGGAGCTCGGCGCGCCCGTCAATCAGCCGGTAGAGCACGCCCACCGCGCGATCGCGGTCGAAGGTGGTCACGAGGAGCTCGCGGCCCTCGCGCACGACCCCGACCTGTGGGTTGGGCAGCGGGGGGCCGATCTGAAAGCGCGCCTCGCTCTGCGGGGTGAGGCGCGCCCCGCCCGGAGGAATGCGGTAAAGCCGCGAGAGGTCGTCGGTCTCACCGCCGGAGTACCGGCGGCCGCTGCGCGCCAGGTAGAGCACGCCATCCGTGTCCACCGTCAGCGTGGTCGTCGCCGGAATGCCGGGCAGCCCGCGCCAGGTCTCTGCGGAGAAACCCTCCCCGGTCACGTAAGTCTGGGCCGAGAAGTCGGGGGGCAGCGTGAACTCCGCGGCGCCAGCAGACGCGACGAGCGCGAGCGCGGCGAGAAGAACGGACGACAGGGCCGCGCGTGTGGGCGCTCGCATGGACGGATGAGACCACGCACGGACGGAGCGCGCAAGACCCGCGGCCCGACGAATGATAGGATGTCGCGCATGGGACTCGAGCAGCAGCTCACCGACACGCTGACCAAAGCCATCAAGGACAAAGACCTTCGCACCGCGGACGCCGTGCGGATGCTCAAGACCAAGCTGCAAGAGCGCCGGACCGCCAAGGGCTTCTCGGGCACCGTGGACGACGCCCTCGTCCTGGACGTGATCGGGGCGTACCGCAAGCAGCTCCAGAAGGCGCTTGCGGAGTACGACAAGCTCGGCGAGCGGGGCGCCGCGCAGGCAGCGCAGCTTCGCTTCGAGATCGCGCTGTGCGAGCGCTATTTACCGCGCGGGATGGACGACGGAGCCCTGCGCGCGCTCGTGCAGGCGCGCATCACCGCCCTCGGTGTCACCGATCCCAAGCAGGCGGGCCGCCTCGTGGGCGACGTGATGAAGAGCCACAAGGGCCAGGTCGAGGCCGGTGACGTGAAGCGCATCGCCGAGGAGCTCCTGGGAGGAGGCGCGCGATGAACGGAGTGACGCTGCCCACCGAGACGGTGTTCGTGATGGAGATGTCGCCGATCAAGTTCGGGCTGGGGGCGATGGACGAGATCGGTTTCGATGCGGCGCGCCTCGGGCTCAAGAAGGCGCTGATCTTCACCGATCGCAACCTGGCGGCCGCGGGGCTTCCGGACCGCGTGCGCGCCCTGCTCGAAGAGCAGGGCATCAAGGCCGACGTCTACGACGGCGTCGAGGTGGAGCCGAGCGACCGGTCCATGGAGGACGCGGCGGAGTACGCACGGACCAAGGAATTCGACGGCCTCGTGGCGGTGGGCGGGGGCAGCACCATCGATACGTGCAAGGCGGCCAACCTCCTCACCTGCTACCCCGCGCCGCTGCTGGACTACATCAACAAGCCGGTTGGCAAGGGCGTGGCGGTGCCGGGCCCGCTCAAGCCGCTCATCGCGGTGCCGACGACCGCGGGCACGGGCAGCGAGACCACCGCGGTCGCCGTCACCCACGTGATCGACCAGAACGTGAAGGCGGGCGTGTCGCACCGGCTGCTCCGGCCCGCGCTCGGTGTGGTCGATCCGCTCAACACCGTGACCGCGCCTCCGGAGGTCACTGCGGCGGCGGGGGCGGACATCCTGACCCATGCCATCGAGTCCTATACAACACGTCCCTTCAATGCACGCGCTAAACATCACCCTCCGGACCGCCCGGCATACATCGGCGCCAATCCGGCCAGCGACATCTGGTGCGAAAAGGCGATGGAGTACGTCGCGCGGTACCTGCGGCGCGCCGTGCTGAACGGCCTCGATCTGGAGGCGCGCGTCAACCTGGCGCTGGCCGCCAACTACGCCGGGATCGGCTTCGGGAACGCGGGCGTCCACATCCCCCACGCCCTCGCGTACCCCATCGCGGGGCTCGTGCGCGACTACGTGCCGCAGGGCTATCGCACGCGCCACGCGATGGTGCCGCACGGCATGGCGGTGATCCTCACCGCGCCGTCCGCTTTCCGCTTCACGTACACCACCGCGCCCGAGCGCCACCTCCGCGCCGCCGAGCTGATGGGCGCGCCGGTGAGCGGGCTCGCCGAGGCCGAGCGGCGCGAGGCCCTGCCCCACGCGCTGATCTCGCTCATGCGCGACACCGGCATCCCGAACGGGCTGAACGCGGTGGGCTACACCGAGCGCGACATCCCTGCGCTGGTGGAGGGCACGCTGAAGCAGCCACGCCTCCTTGCCGGTGCGCCGCGCTCGGTGGGCTCGGCCGATCTGGACTGGATCCTGCGCGACGCGATGCGGCTCTGGTAGGGCGGAGGACCCCGGGGCGGCGCCGCGCGCCGCCCCGGGGATTCGGCCTAGCGGCCGAGCTGCAGCTCGATCCAGCGCGGCGCCCGGCCCGACTTCGTCGCCTTCGCCGGTCGCGGGCTCTCCGGCTCGGCCGTCGCCGCCTCGACTGCTGCGACCCGCGCGGCCTCCGCGCGCCGCTCGCTCAGCCAGACGCTCACCAGCTTCTCGAGCACGTACGTGTTCACGTACATGGTCTCCTCCTCGCTCACCGCGTCGCCGCGGCAAGCCGCGTCGCGAGACGCCCGCCGCGCGCCGAGGTCGGCTCGGGCATGGGCGGCAGCAGGACGATCTCGAACGGCCGCGGGCTTGCGCGCTCCATGCTGCGCTCCACGATCTGCACCAGCGGGCCGATCAGTGCCGGGCGGCCGGGCACCCGCAGGCGCACGCGCCAGCCGCCACCCGGTCGCGCGGCAACCTCCGGCGCGGCCACCGCCCCCAGCTCGCGGTGCACGGCGTCGGTGACCTGGATCTGCAGGGCCACGCGGCGCGCGAGGCCCTCGGACCGCCGCTCCGCCAGCCACAGCAGGCCCACCACGAACCAGATCGGGCTCGTCGCGATCAACACCATCAATACCGTGGTCATCATGGCGTCCCCCTTTCGTCACTGGTGAGACACCATGGGCGAGCTGATGTGAAAGCGAGGCGAGGACGCCGGAGGGACGAGACGGGCGATGCGGGCTCAGGCGGGCAGCGGATGCAGATCCGGCCGGCACGACGTGCACGGGGCCAGGCCGGCGCCTTCCGCGCGGGCGCGGGAGGCGTACACGATGAAGTTGCCGAGCGACTGCTGACTGATCGTGCCGCAGGTGGGGATGCAGTACTCCGTGTCGTCGAGGTGGCAGTAGTACACGGCGTCCCGGTCCACGTGCGGGCTGCGACCGCCGCCCTTCATGTGGATCCCCTCGAGCGAGAGCAGCTGCTGCTTGAGGCCGATCCGGTTCCCGGCATAGCCGACGAGGTCGCCGTCACTGCCGACCACGCGATGGCACGGCACCACGATGGGCAAGGGATTGTGGCGCAGCGCCTGCGCCACCGCCCGGCTCGCCTTCGGCAGCCCGAGCTCCCGCGCGATGCGCGCATACGACGCGACCGCGCCAAAGGGCAGGCGAAGCGTCGCCTCGAGCACGCGGCGCTGGAAGTCGCTGCCCGCCAGGCGCAGGTCCAGCGGCCAATCGAGTCGCGTCCGCCGCCCCTCGAGATACTCGGTGAGGTCGCGGAACAGTCCCTCCGTGCGCGCGACGTCCTCCACCGCCTCCGCGCCGCGCCGCGCGAGCTTGACCCCCGCGCCGCCGCGACCCGCGAGGTATTCGACCACCGACACACCCTGCTCGGTGGCACCGATGAGGACGGGCCCCAGCGCGGACTCGAACACGCCGTAGCGCACGAGCCGGGTTCGGAGATCGGCCAGGCGATGCTCCAGCTCGGCGCGCGCCAGCGTCGGCCCCGAGCCGGGCGCCGGCGCCCGGCGCAGACCGGTCATCGCCCCTTCGATCTCCTGATAGCGCCCGAGCTCCTGCCGGCACTCCGCGCAACCGGCCAGATGCGTGTCCACGCGTTGCGCCGCCGGCGGGCTCGCCTCGTCCATCGCCACCGCGATCAGGTCCGGCTCGACCTCACGGCACGTCAGGAATTCGCGGGTCATGCGCTTGGCTCTCCTCTTCCCACCTGGGCGATGGCGAGGTCACCGAGCCCCCGGCGGATCTTGCGAAGCGCCTGGAACACGTGGGCGCGGGCGCTCTCCGCGGAGCAATCGAGGCTCTGCCCGATCGCATCGTAGTCCAGCTCGTGGATCTTTCTCATGGTGAACGCCAGGCGCTGCTTCAACGGCAGCGCGATGACGATAGCGCCGATCTTGTGACTCGCCTGCTCCAGCTCCGCTTCCATCTCGGGTCCGCCGGCGTCCTGCCGCTCGTCCCGGTGCCCGATCGCCTCGTGCGCCCGCCGGCGTCGCGCCTCCGACCTCCAGTGATTCCGGCAGAGATTGGTGGCGATCGCGAACAGCCAGGCGCGCACGTTGGCACCCGGCGCGAGGCCCCCATGCGCCCGATACGCGCGGAGGAACGTCTCCTGCGAGAGGTCGTCCGCGTCGCTCGGACGGCGGGTCACCCGTGCGAGGTACCGGTGTATCTCCCCATGGTGGGCGGCCACCACGGCCTCGAACGCCTGATCTGCCATCACCCTACTCATGAGACCCCGCGGGGCCCGCGACGTGAAATAAGCCTGTCGGACCCACCGAGATGTCCGTCAGATCAGCGGGTTGGGGGGTGACGTCTCACAGTTGACCGGAGTCGCCCCAGGACGGCAGCAGGGCGCGATAGGCCGGGTCCTGATAGCGGTCCAGGTGAAACGCCTTCGCATAGCGAGGAAGCGGGCGGCCCGCGATGTAATCGGCGAGCAGATCGGCGGCGCCGTTCGAGGCCATGAGGCCGTAACCCGAGAGCCCACCGAGCACGTAGGCCCCGTCGAGCGGCAGGGGGCATGCCAGAAAGCGATTCTCCTCGGTCTTGGTGTAGTACCCGCCGTCGACGAAGGCGCGGGGTAGCCGGTCGGCGTAGCCGGCCATGGCCGGCAGCATGCGGGAGAGGCCACGGATCACGATCTCGGCATAGGCGGGATCGAACTCGAGGGGGAATTGCGGCTCGAGCGGCTCGATGTCGTAGGTCCAGATCCCGAGCACGATGGGGCTGTCCGCGGGGCCCTCAGGCCGGCCGTGCACCCCCGGGGGGAGCTCCTCCAGCAGCCGCCGGATGTCCGGCGCGTCCCCGAGCACCTCCCGCTCCTCGGCCGACCACGGCAGGCGCACCGGATCCGTCCAGATCAGCATCGGGGCGTGCCGCGGCACTGCGCCCAGCGAGTCGGTGAACGCAACCTTGGCGTGCCGCTCGCAGAACACGGGCAGGTCCACGCCCACGAGGCGCCCGACCTCCTTGAGGAACGGGCCGGCAGCGACGACGAAGCGCGGCGTGGCGATGCTGGTGGACCCGCCCGGGCTCGCCACGCGGACGCCGCGCACCCGGCCCCCCGTCGTCTCCACCGCCTCGACGCGTCCCTCGACCAACCGGGCGCCCTTCTCGCGGGCGCGCTCCAGCAGGTACATGCCGAGCTGCTGCCCGCTGAACCACCCGCAACGGCGCGCGTGCAGCAACGCGACGGTGTCCTCGGCGAGGTAGGGGAAGTGGCGCCGGATGGTGCCAGTGTCGGTGACAACGTCGGCGCCCACGGGCTCGCCCTCGAAGCCGTCCGCCGGCGCCGGCCGGTACTCCGCCCCCGGCGAGGCGTGCAGACGCGCCGCCCCCGCCCCGCGCCCGGCCGCCTCGCGAGCGGCCCGCACGAAGTGGGGGACGCGCGCGGGATCGGCGGTCGCGAAGAGATAGCCGCGCCGGTTCATGCGGAACACGTTGCCGCTTTCGCGGGCGAGCTCCTCGAGGAGATCGATGCTGCGGTTCATCAGCGCGACCATGTCGTCGCCCGGGCCCGGCCACCAGTTCCGATAGGACTCGGTGGACTTGTCGCTGGTGAGGGACAGCGGCGGACGCTCGTCCACGATCACGACATTGGCCATCCCGCGGCGAACCGTCAGGTGATACGCGGCGGCGATGCCCGCGATGCCGGCCCCGCAGATGACGACTTCGGCAGTAGAACCCGCCATGACGAACAGATCCTACCGCACCGCGCCCCGCCACTGGCGCCAGTGTATGCTCGTCTCCAGGAGGGCGCGATGCGCTGGCGAGACATGCGGGGCAGCGGCAACATCGAGGACCGCGAGAGCCAAGGGCCGGCTCGCGGCGGTCTGGGGGGTGGCATGAAGCTCGGGGGCGCCGGCCTCCTCGCCGTCATCGTGGTGAGCCTCCTCCTCGGCCTCAATCCCCTCGACGTGCTCACCGGGCTTCAGGGCGGCGGGCCGCCCTCGGTGGACAGTCCCGCGCCGCGGCCCGCTCCGGGCACGACCCCGACGGGGGCGCCGGACCCGACCAAGGAATTCGTGGCGCGCGTACTGGGCGACACCGAGGACACCTGGCGCGCCATCTTCCGGAAGCAGGGCCGGGAGTACGAGGCGCCGCATCTCGTGCTCTTTCGCGGCGCCGTGGAATCCGCGTGCGGGTACGCCAGCGCTGCGGTCGGTCCGTTCTACTGCTCGGGCGATCAGCGCGTCTATCTCGACCGCGCGTTCTTCGAGGAGCTGGCGCGGCGCTTCGGGGCGCCCGGCGAGTTCGCGCGCGCCTACGTGATCGCCCACGAGATCGGGCACCACGTGCAAAATCTCATCGGGGTCACCGAAAGAGTGGCGTCCCAGCGCGCGCGGTCGGGCGGTCGCGGCAATGCGCTTTCGGTGGCGATGGAGCTGCAGGCCGATTGCCTCGCCGGCGTGTGGGGGTTCTACGCCAAGCAGCGTAACCTCCTCGACCCGGGGGACGTGGAGGCCGGGCTTCAGGCCGCGGCGGCCATCGGAGACGACCGGCTCCAGCAGCAATCACGCGGCTACGTGTCGCCCGAGTCCTTCACCCACGGCAGCTCCGAACAGCGGGTGCGCTGGTTTCGCACGGGGTTGGACGCGGGCGAGGTACGCGAGTGCGACACCTTCGCGGCGGCCCGACGTTGACGGGGTGGCACTGGAGTATGATCCGGCGAGGGAGACACACATGGCGATCTCCGCGGCGCCCCTGACCATCACGCCCCTGCACCCCTCTCTCGGCGCCCGCGTCGACGGGGCGGACCTCTCGCGGCCGCTCCCCGCCGACACGTTCCGCCGCGTCGCGGACGCCTTCGACCAGTACTCGGTGCTCGTGTTCCACGATCAGCGGCTCACCGACGCGCAGCAGAAGGCCTTCAGCGAGCAGTGGGGTCCGCTCGAGACGACGCTCGTATCGCCGGGCAAGGAGGGGCGGCTGGATCCCAAGCTCGTGGATCTCTCGAACGTCGATCCGGACCACGATGGCACGCTCATGGACTGGAACGATCGGCGCATGATGTATCAGTCCGGCAATCAGCTCTGGCACACGGACAGCTCCTTCAAGCCGATCCCTGCGCACTCCTCCGCGCTGTCCGCCCGGGAGATTCCGCCGGTGGGCGGCGAGACGGAGTTCGCCAGCATGCGCGTCGCGCACGCCGCGCTGTCGCCGGCCGAGCGCGCGCGGCTCGAGGGCAAGGTCGCCGTGCATAGCATCATCTACTCGCGGAGCCTCATCGCGAAGGACCTCTTCGACCCCGAGCAGGCCCGGGCGCTGCCCGCGGTGCGCCACGCCCTCGTGCGGACCAACCCCGCGAACGGCCGGCCCGCCTTCTACATCGGCTCGCACGCCTGGTTCATCGAGGGCATGCCGTACGCGGAGAGCCGGCGGCTCCTGGACGAGCTGCTCGCGCTGACCACGCGGCCGGAGCGCATCTACCGGCACGTGTGGCGGCAGTGGGATCTCGTCATGTGGGACAACCGCAGCGTGCTCCACCGCGGGCGTCCCTGGGACTCGTCGCGCTACCCGCGGATCATGCGGCGCACCACCGTGGCGGGGGACGGCCCCACCGCGGAGCCGCCGCTCGCCGATCCCGCAACCCTGCCCGCGCTCTAACCGTCGCGAGGATCGCGGGCGCCCGCGTGGGCGCCGAAGCGCCTGATCGCGAACGCCGTCACGTCCGTCGTCACCGGCTTGCCGAGCATCTGATCGGCGACGATGCGCCCGGAGAGGGGGCCCAGCGTGAGCCCGGTGGGGCCGTGGCCGGTGTTGAGAAACACGCCGCGCACGTCCGGTACCGGCCCCAGCACGGGCAGCGTGTCCACCGTGAGCGGGCGGAGGCCCACCCGGATCTCACGGATCTCCGCGCGCGCCAGCCCGGGCGCCACGCGCAGCGCCTCGTCGAGGACTTCTCGAACGCCCGCGGCGGTCGTTCGCGGAACGAAGCCCGAGCCGGTCTCGCGCGTGGCGCCGGCGACCACCCGGCTGTCGGGCCACGCGACGAGATAGTGATGGTGGAAGGCGTTGACCATCGGCCAGTGGGACGTGTCCGTGCCTCCCAGGCCCAGATGGACGATCTGGCCGCGCTGCGGCGCCACGGGGATGGCGACACCGAGCTGCCGCGCGAAAGCGTCCGACCACGCGCCGCCGGCGATGGCCACCGCTCCCGCGCCGATCGTCTGCCCGCTCACCGTCACCCCCTGCGCCGCGCCGCCCGCGAGCTCGAGGCGCTCGACGCTCCCTTCGCGCACCACGAGCCCCCGCGCCTCGGCGGCGGCGCGGAGCGCACGGTTGAGCAGCCGGCCGTCCACCCGAGCGGCGTCACGCGAGTAGATCGCGCCGTGGACCGTGGCGAGCGGGGGGAACAGCTCACGCGCCTCCGTGGGTGAGATCTCCCGGAGCGCGGCGGGCCGCGGTCGCCCGGCCCGCCGCTGGCGCTCGAAGATGATGCGCCGCGCCTGCACGAAGCTCTCGACCTCGTCGTCGGATGCCGCCACCACAAGCTTGCCGCAGCGGGCGTAGCCCGGATCGCCGGACTGCTCGCTCCGCAGCCGCTCCACCAGCGTCGGGTAGTACTCCACCGACTCCATGGCGAGGAAGTACCAAGCCTCGGGATCGCGGCTGTTGGTCTCGGGCGAGAGGATGCCCGCGCCCGCATCGGTGGCGCGTCCGACGTCCGCGCGGTCCACGAGGAGCGTGCGCGCGCCCCCGGTCACGAGGTGATATGCGGTGGCCATGCCGAGGAGCCCACCGCCCACGACCACCGCATCGAAGGTCTCGCCCGCGCGCATGACCGGAGCCTAGGAGGCGGAGCGCTCCGCGTCAAGACATGCTCAGCGACGAAGCGGCTCGTCGTCGGGGGAGCGGCGCGCGCCGTCCCGCCGCGCTTCCTCCTCGCTCGCGTAGCAGCGCGTGGGACTCGCCTCCTCGTAGAAGCGTCCGCCGGGCCGGTAGTAGACGAGCCCCGACTCCTCCGTGAGGTAGCCCTTGATGGGATGCGAGTCGGGACACGTCCATGGCGTGACCGGCGGGACGCCCGGCCGCTCCTCGCCCGCCGCGCGCTCCGCGGCCGACGCCAGCAGCACGGCGGCGGCGAGGGCCACCGCCAATCCCCTGCCCTTCAGGGCCCTCGCGCGGTATAGTCCCGGCATGTGGAGCGCTCGCGACGCCGTCTCGAGCTCACGTGCCCCCGAGGAGACCCCATGAACTACACGCGCATCTCCGCCGATTGCCACCTCGACCTCCCCTGGATGCCGCCGGATCTCTTCACCTCGAACGCCTCGGCGGCGCTCAAGGATCGCATGCCCTTCACCAAGGAGGGCCCGGACGGGCCCTACTGGACGTGCAAGAACGGGCAATCGTTCGGATTGGTGAATGGGGTCGGCCCGGCCGGTCAGAAATTCGTCCCCGGCATGCACCACCGCGTGGACGTCATGGCCAAGACCGGCCTCTACGACGACGGCAAGCAGGGCATCCGGCGCGTGAGCGAGCCTCATCTCCGCATCAAGGACATGGATCGCGACGGCGTGGACGCCGAGGTGATGTACGGCATTCTCGGCGCGGCCACCCGGCTCAACGACCACGAGGCGGCCAACGAGATGTTCCGCATCTACAACAACTGGCTCGTGGACTTTTGCCGCCACTATCCGGACCGCGAGATCGGGCTCGCCTGCCTCCCTTACGGCGACATCCCGGCCGCGGTGCAGGAGATCCACCGGGTGGCCAAGCTGGGGCTGCGGGGGCTCGAGCTCTCCTGCTCCTGGGACATGGAGCCCATGTGGCATCCCGCGTGGGAGCCCATCTGGAAGGCGGTCAACGAGGTGAATCTCCCGCTGCACTTCCACACGTTTCCGGCGCTGCCGCCGGGGAAGCTCGACTCCCAGACCGGGCTCACCCGGCGCGCCGCGTTCTTCACGGTGGTGTCGGGCTTCCAGATGAATCTCGTCAACATCCTCGCCGCCGTCATCGGCGCCGCTGTGCTCGAGCGTTACCCCAACGTGCGCATCGCCTTCGGTGAGAGCGGCATCGGCTGGATCCCCTACGCACTCGATCGCATGGACTTCGAGTGGGAGGACCGTTTCCACGACCTCGGCCTGCGGATGCGTCCCAGCGACTACTGGAAGCGCCAGTGCAAGGCGACGTTCCAGTTCGACCGCATCGGCACCAAGCTCATCGAGGACATGGGCGTGGAGACCCTCATGTGGGGCTCGGACTATCCCCACGGTGACGGCGTCTGGCCGGAGTCCACCCGCTACATCGACGAGCAGTTCGGGCATCTGCCGCCCGATGTGACGCGCAAGATCACCTGCGAGAACGCCGGGAAGTTCTACGGCCTGATCCGGTAACCGAGCCGCGCCTGGCTGGGTGCGCGTGTTCAGACGCGCCACGGCGCGCTCCGTCCGTCCGCCGTGCGTGGAGGGGGCCGATGCCCCTCAATGACTCACGATCAGGTTTTCTCGCAGGATGTTCGCCTCCAGTTCGAGCTCGTCGAGGCGGTTCTTGACCAGGTCGCCGATGCTGACGAGGCCGCAGAGCCGGTCGCCGTCAACCACCGGAAGATGACGCACACGGTGGCGCGTCATTCGTGCCATCACCGCGGTCACCCGGTCCTCCGGCGCGCAGGTGAGCACCGGGCTCGTCATCACCCGGGACACCGGCATCGCGAGCAGGCGCTCGCCATGTTCGGTCAGCCCTCGGACGATGTCGCGTTCCGAAACGATTCCGAGGATGTGGGTGCGGTCCTCGCTCAGGACCACTAGGGCTCCGATGCCCTGGCCCTTGAGGGCCCAGACGACGGAAAAGATGGTCGTCTCGGGCGTGCTCGACTCGACGTGACTTCCCTTGGCTCTCAGGATGGCGGCGACAGTCATCGCGAGCCTCCCTTCTCTCTCTCTTAGACCGTAGACCCACGTCCGGAGACGGTCAAGGCCGAGCCGAACCGCGGCAGGCAGCACGAGCACGCGACGGCGCGAGCTAGACGCGGATCCGGATGCCGGCGCGGAAGAGCGCCCACATGATGGCCCACCAGAGGGCCAGGTAGGTGAGCGCGTAGGCGAGCGAGGCGTTCACGGGCGCGGCCCACGGCGCGAACCCGTGGGTGAAGAGCCAGGCCTGCAGGAGCCGCGGCGGCTCGTCCACGTGGATGAGCACGAAGAGCTTCGCCATCAGCGTCGAGAGGAAGTAGAGCGCGAGGGCGTTGACGCCGAAGATCACGAACGGCACGCCCCAGCCTCCGACGCCTCGCACGTCGATCAGCCAATAGCAGAAGGCCAGCACGAGCAGCGCCCAGCCCGCGGTGAAGACCACGTAGGAGCTGGTCCACAGGGACTTGTTGATGGGGAAGGCCAGGCCCCAGAGCCATCCGATGGCGAGTGCGGCCACGCCGGCCCACGCGAGCCCGCGCGCCAGCGCTGCCGGGGCGCGGCCGCTCCGGAGCCACTGGCCGGTGAGCACGCCCGCGAGCGCCGTCGCCACCGCGGGGACCGTGCTGAGTATGCCTTCCGGGTCGAACACCTTCGCCACGCGCCACATGTGCGCGGAGCCCAGGAGCGCACGGTCCAGATAGGCGGCGAGGTTCCACTCCTTGCCGAGATCGCCCGCGCCGTGACCGGGCACCGGCACCAGCGTCATGAGAGCCCAGTAGCCGAGCAGCAGCGCCGCCGCCCAGACCGCCTGGCCCCGCCACCCGGTGGCGAGATAGACCAGCGCGGCGACGAGATAGGAGATCGCGATGCGCTGGAGCACCCCCGGGATGCGAAGCGTCGCCCAGTGAAACCACGGGAAGCCGTTCAGCACGATGCCGAGGGCAAAGATCAGCAGCGCACGACGGAGCACGCGCGGCAGCGCGGCGTCGGCGCCGCCGGCCCGGCCGGCCAGCGAGAACGGGATGGCCACGCCCACGATGAAGACGAAGAACGGGAAGATCAGGTCGGTGGGCGTCCAGCCGTGCCAGTCCGCGTGCCGGAGCGGTGGGTAGACCGCGCTCCAGGTACCGGGATTGTTCACCAGCACCATTCCCGCCACGGTGATCCCGCGAAAGACATCGAGTGACGCGAGCCGCGTGGTCGCCGCCGTCACCCTCCTACGTTAACTCATGGCGAGCACAATCTTGCCGAACTGTCCCGCCTCCTCCATCCGGCGGTGGGCCTCGGGCGCCTCCGCGAGGGGGAACACACGGTCGACCACCGGCCGGAGACCACCCGCCTCGTAGAAGCGCAGCATGGCCTCGAACTCGCGCGGGCTCCCCATGGTCGTCCCGAGCACGGTGATCTGCTTCCAGAACACCGCCCGCGGCGCGAAGTCCTTCACCACCCCCGCGGTGGCGCCGTAGGTGGCGAGGCGGCCGCCCGCCTTCAGAATGTCGAGCGCCCGCGCGAGCGTCTCGCCACCCACGCTGTCGATGACGACGTCGGGGCCCTGACCGCCCGCCAGCGCTACGATCTCGCGCGCCCAGTCGCCGGTGCGGTAGTTCGCGCCGCCGGCAGCACCCAGCTCGCGCGCGCGGGCGAGCTTGGCGTCGCTACCCGAGGTGACGAGCACCCGCGCCTTGAGTTGCACCGCCATCTGGAGCGCGAACGTCGACACGCCGCCCCCGATGCCCGTCACGAGCACGGTCTCCCCGGCCCGCACGCGCGCCCGGCTCACCACCGCGCGGTACGCGGTCAGCGCGGCGAGGGGAATCGCCGCCGCCTCGTCGAAGGACAGCCGCGCGGGCTTGGCGAAGATGTTCGCGGCGGGGATGCGGATGGCCTCGGCGTAGGTCCCGTCGTCGGGCAGACCGAGGATACGGAAGCTCGGGCCGGGCGCCTCCTCACCCTCGCCCCAGTCGAGGCTCGGGTTGATCACCACCGCGCGCCCGATCAGGCCCCGGTCCAGGCCGCGCCCCACCGCCATCACCTCACCCGCGCCGTCGGAGCCCAGGATGACCGGCTTGGCGAACCCGCCCGCGTAGGCGCCGGTGCCGCTGCGGATCCAGACGTCTCGATGGTTCAACGCGGCGGCACGAAGACGCACGATCACCTCCCCGGCTCCCGGGGCGGGATCGGGGACGTCTTCGAGCTTCAGGCGGTCGGCGGGTCCGGGCTCACGCAGGACGACGGCGCGCATGGCAGGCCTCCTCCAGTCGAGAGGTCACATGATCGGCGGTTGTCGCCCGCGCTCAGGCGAGGAGCCGGCGGCCCGGCCGCACCATCATCCGGGCCATCGCACCGTCCACCCAGGAGGCGCCGGGGGGCAGCACGATCGACGTCGAGCGGACGAGATAGGCCTCGGGATCGCGGCCGGGCGCAGGGGCGTCGCGCTCGCGGAGGGCGCGCGCGGCGGTCATCAAGCGCTTGCGGACCTGGATGATCGCGGTGTCGCTCGTGCCGAGGCGTTCGCGCGAGCGGTCCACGATGACTCCCTGGCTCTCCTGGATGGCCTGGTCCTGCACGCCGAAGCCCGGGATGCCGCAGTACATCCGCGTGCGATGCGCCTCCCAGTCCATGTGGTAGTCGTTGTCGCGGCTGGCCGCGGTGCGCACGTCGCCGTACGGCTCCGAGGTCGCCGGGGCGTAGTCGCACACGTGCGCGCCGCCGCCGGAGGCGTGGACGGCGATCTCATCGGCGGTGAGGGCACGCTCGGTGTGCCAGGTCACCATCCAGTTCACGACGCGCGCGTCGTCCATCGGGACCCAGATGTGCGACTGCACGATGGGGTCGTCGATGTCGGCGGGCGGCATGGTGTGGAACGGAAGGAGGTACTGGGTGATGCGCCAGTACCAGCCTTGCGGATGCGCGCGGCGCGCGCCGATCACCACGCCGTAGTCGGTGTCCGCCACCTCGAAGCGCGGGGCGCGATCGCCGGTCTCCACCGCCGCGCCTACGCCGAAGCTCGCGCGATCCATCGCCTGCGTCACCGCGGTGTCGTCGTGGCGAATGGGGGCGTGGAGGAAGGAGATGTGGCTGGAGTCGATGCCGCCCTCCATCGCCTGGACCCAGTTGCACTCCTGGACGCGCTTCGAGATGAAGGTGTGGCCTTCGGGCAGGACCGTCCACTCGAGCTCGGGCAGCGCGGGCCGCGTGTCCGCCGGTCCCATGTAGGCCCAGACCACGCCCCCCTTGTCCATGCAGGGGTAGGCGTCGTGACAGACCTTGGCGGCGAAGGCGGACTCCGGGGGCTCGCTCGGCATGTCCACGCACTGGCCGTCGAGCCCGAACTTCCACCCATGGTAGGGACAGCGCATGCCGCCCGACTCGTTCCGGCCGAAGTAGAGGGAGGCGCCGCGGTGCGGGCAGAACTCGCCCACGAGGCCCGGCAGGCCCTCGGGGCTGCGGTGGACGACGAGGCGCTCGCCCAGCAGCGCCACGCGCTTCACCCGACCACCCGGCTCGACCTCGTCGGACCGCACCACGGGGATCCAGTAGCGCCGGAGCAGGGCCCCCATCGGGGTGCCCGGCCCGACGCGCGTCAGCAGCTCATTGTCTTCCCGGCTCAGCATGGTGGCCTCCTCGGCGGAGCAAGGGTAGCACGCGCCCGCGTCGTCGGTTTCGCGCACGCAGTCGCGCCGAACTCCTGTATACTACGGCCGCGTGCACCGATCACCCTCGAAGCCCTTCCGCTGTGACGTCGTATCCGAAGACGTGACGGTCTCGCTCCGCCGCCGCCGGTCGCTGCTCGGCAAGGGCGACCTCTATGTGCAGTGCAGCGAGGTGGACTGCCAGTACGTCGACACCAACGAGCCGCCCTGCCCTCTGACCCTCGAGATCTTCGCCGCCGAGATCGCCGCGCGGGAGCGCGAGCGACAGGAGTAGGTCGGACCCGCCTCCGGGGGGTTACCCCCGCGGGAGGCCCCGCGCCCCTCAGTCGAGGGTCACCGCGCCGGCGGCCGCCGCTGCCTCCCACGGGAGACGCGGGATCTGGGTGGCCAGCTTCCCGCCGCTCACGTCGATCAGGGCGCCGGTGATGTAGCCCGCCAGATCCGAGGCGAGGAAGCACACCAGGTTCGCGACCTCGCGCGCCTCGCCCCAGCGCCGAATCGTCAGCGTGTCCAGGAGCCGCTCCTGATGCCCGGCGGGCGCCTCCGCGAAGTGATTCATCTCGGTGGGGATCATGCCCGGAGCGTAGCAGTTCACGGTGATGTTCCAGGGGCCGAGCTCGCCCGCGAGCACGCGAGTGAAGTAGTGGACGCCCGCCTTGGAGGCGGCGTAGGCGGCGCCTCCCGCGATGGGCACGATGGCGGCGAACGAGGCCGCGTTGATGATGCGGCCGCCCCGCTGCCGCTTCATCACCGGGATGACGGCGCGGCACGTGAGGAACGTGCCCTTGCAGTTGACGTCCTGGTTGAGATCCCAGGTTCCCTCGCTCAGGTCCTCCACTGCGCCGCCCGGCGCCACCCCCGCATTGTTCACGAGCACGTCGAGGCGGCCGTGCTCGGCAACCACCGCGCCCACCACCTCTGCGATCCGCGCGGCGTCGCGCACGTCGCAGCGATGCGCTCGGCCGCGCCAGCCCGCCGCCGCCCAGTCCGCGTCGATTGCCTCCAGAGAGTCCGGCCGCACGTCGGTGACATGCGTGATGACGCCCTCGGCGGCGAGGGTGCCGGCGATCTCCCGACCGATGCCGCGGCCCGCGCCGGTGACGAGGGCGACCTTGCCCCGAAGATCGATCTGCACGGTTGAGTCCTCCTCCGCCGGCGACCCGGCGGTCCACGGCATGCGCTGCGGCGTCGCGCGCGGCGCGCCGCCCGCATCCTAGCATCCCGCGCCGGCACGCCTCGCCGGTGTAGAATGCCGGCGCCATGCCGCCGACCCTCGTGGTGCTGCCGCCCGTCTCGCCGACCGCCCGCGCCTGGGCGGCGCGTCTCGCCGCCGCGGTCCCCGCCCTACGCGTGGTGGTCGCGGAAGACGAGGACGCCGCCGCGAAGGTCATCGGGGACGCGGAGGCCGCGTTCGGCACGATCTCTCCCGCGCTCCTCCGCCGGGCCACGCGGCTGCGCTGGCTGCAGGCGCCGCAGGCCGCGCCGCCCGCCGGCTACTACTTCGCCGAGCTCAGTGCCCACCCGGTGGTCGTCACCAACTTCCGCGAGATCTACAACGATCACATCGCGGCGCACATCATGGCGTTCGTCCTCGCGTTCGCCCGCGGGCTCCACCATTATCTGCCCCAGCAGCTGCGCCGCGAGTGGCTCCCGCGACCCCTCGACTCGGGCGTCGTGCACCTGCCCGAGGCCACCGCGCTGATCGTGGGCGTGGGGGGCATCGGAGCGGAGACGGCCCGGCTCGCGGCGGAGTTCGGCATGCAGGTGATGGGGGTGGACGCGCGGCGTCGGGACGCCCCACCGGGCGTCCGAAAGCTCGACGGCCCCGAGGCGCTCGACTCGCTGCTCCCCCTCGCGGACTTCGTGATCCTGACCGTCCCGCACACGCCCGAGACGGAAGGGTTCATGCATCGCGCTCGCTTCCAGCGCATGAAGCGCAGCGCCTTCTTCATCAACATCGGCAGGGGCCTCACCACCCGGCTCGATGATCTCATGGCGGCCCTTCGCGCCGGAGAGATCGCGGGAGCCGCGCTGGACGTGTTCGAGCAGGAGCCCCTACCCGCGGCTCACCCACTCTGGACCATGCCGGGAGTCCTCATCACGCCACACACCGCGGGCTACGGGCCCTACCTCGACGACCGCCGCTTCGAGATCCTGCTCGACAACAGCCGCCGCTTCCTCGCCGGGCAGCCGCTCCGCAACGTCGTCGACAAGACGCGCTGGTTCTAGTGCCGGCTCCGGCGCGCCTCCGCGCGCTCGGGGCCGACCGGCGCGGCGGGCGCCTCGACAATGGCCGCCGGCCCGTCCACGCGGGGCTGAACGACGAAGCGGCGCGCATGGAAGGCCCCGAGCGTGCCCCGGTGGCCCACGCTGAATATCATGGTCCCGGGCAGCCGCTCGCGCATGAGGGCGTAGAGGCGGGCCTCGTACGCCTCGTCCAGCGCCGACGTGGCCTCGTCGAGGAATAGCCACTCCGGCCGCTGCACGAGGGCCCGCGCGAAGGCGATGCGCTGCTGCTCGCCGGGCGAGAGCTGCTGCGCCCAGTGCCCTTCCTCGTCGAGGCGGGTGGCGAGGGCGGGAAGTCCCACCGCCTCGAGCGCCTCGCGCAGGACCTTGTCGTCGACGCTGTTGATGGGCCCGGGGTAGGCGACGACTTCGCGCAGCGTCCCGATGGGCAGGTACGGCCGCTGCGGCAGGAACAGCACGCGCGCGTCCGGGGGGATGCGGATCTCGCCGTGGCCGAACGGCCAGATCCCCGCGATGGCCCGGATCAACGTGCTCTTGCCGGATCCCGACGCGCCGCTCAGCAGGACCGACTCGCCCCGCGCGAGGGACAGGTTGATGTGATCAATGAGCGGATGACCGTCGGGTCGCTCGAGCGCCACGCCCTCCACGGTGAGGCGCGCGGGGCGACCCTCGCTGACGCGCACGCCGGTGTCGCCCGCGTGCCAGCGCACGGCGTCGAGGGTGCGGTCGAAGCCGGCGAGCCGCTCCACCACCGCGCACCAGGCCGCGATCTCCTTGTACGACTGCACGAAGAAGCTCAGCGCGTCCTGCACTTGCTGGAAGGCCTGGCTCGTTTGCATGAGCCCGCCGAGCCCGAGCTCGCCGCGGAAGTAGCGCGGCGCGGCCACGATCGAGGGAACGATCCACGCGCCGAGGCCATAGCCGGACGTGAAGTAGGTCATGCGCTTCTGCCGCCGCATGATGCCCCACCAGTTCGCGACCACGTCCTCGAAGCGCTGGCGGAACGTCCGGAACTCGTCGAGCTCGCCGCGGTAGAGGGCCACACCCTCCGTATTCTCGCGGAAGCGCACCAGGCTGAACCGGAAGTTGGCCTCGTAGCGCTGCCGGTCGTAGTTCAGCCGGACGAGCGGGCGGCCGAGCAGGTCGGTGAACCACGTGCCGAAGATCGCGTACAGCCCGGCGACCCACACCATGTAACCGGGCACGGGAACCGTGAGGCCGCCGAGGGAGACCGTCATGGTGCCGGAGAGGCTCCACAAGATCGCCACGAACGTCACCAGCGTCACGACGGCCCGCAGGCCGCCCGTGAAGAGCCCGAGGGTATGGGCCGCGAGCAGCCCCACGTCCTCGGCGATGCGCTGATCGGGGTTGTCGGTCGACCGCGCCATGAGCTGCATGCGATAGTAGGCGCGGTCGGCGAGATACGCGGTCAGGTAGCGATTGGTCAGCCAGCGGCGCCAACGGATCTCGAGCATCTGGTTCAGGTACACCTGGTACACGGCGAGAAAGATGAAGATACAGATCAGCCAGGTCACGCGGAAGAGCTGGGCGCGGAACGCGACCAGGTTCTTGTCCTGGAGCGCGCTGTAGAAGGCATTGTTCCACTGATTGAGCAGCACGGTGAGGTACACCATCCCGAGGGTCAGCAGCACGACGGCGAGGAGCAGCCCCCACGCCGCCCACCGATCGTCGGAGACCCAGTACGGGCGGATCAAGGCCCACGCCCGCGGCAAAGTCCGCCGAAGGCTGATGCGCTCCGGGGGCGGATCCGGGACGGGACTATCCACGAAAGGCACGTGCTTGAAACCCTCCGTGGCAAGATCCATAGTGAGATGTCACGATGTGATCTTACAGGACTCGGCTCCGACAACGGCGATTGGACCGCCGCCCGGGGCCGATTCGGAGAAGAGCTGGGACATACCTATCGTTGCTGCGGATCCAGCGACGGAGGCTGACGATGCGCACCCGCTGTGCTCCCCTGCTCGCAGTCTTGCTCATGGTCGCCGGCTGCGCCTCGCCGTCCCTGATGCCGCCGTCCCAGGCGGCGGCGGTCAGGGACCGCGACCGGGCGCTCGCCGCCCGCGCCGACACCATCCACGCGACGATCAAGGACTCGGGGCGGTCGGGCGCCCTCGCCTACCTTGACGGGGGACACGGGCAGCTGGTCGTGCTGCCCGGCGACAGCCCCATCGACGCGTGGACGCGCTTCACCGCGTCGCCCGATAGCGCGAAGTCCCGCGGGACCATGCCCCCCGTCCTCACCTACGTGCACCGGGCGGACATCCCGGCCGCGCCGGAGGCGATCAGTCTGAGCGCGCTCGAGCAACAGCAGGCGCTGCGGATCTCGGTGGTCTCGCTCCAGACCGAGCTGGCAGGAGCGCACCGGATGATCGAGGACCGCCTGGGCTCGGTGGAGCGCGAGCTGCGCGAGACCATCGAGGCGAGCCGGCGCGAGGCCGACGCCGCGCAGACCGCCGCGCGGGCCGACGTGCAGCGCGCCCTCAGCGCCTTCGCCGACGACCTCAACGGCGTGCGCCGGCTCCTGCTCCAGACCGCCCAGCTCGGGTGGCTCAATCATGAGCTGGCGGTGGAGAACGCCGGCGGGGTGCGCAAGGTGGCCTCGGCCAGCCAGGAGCTCGCGGCCAGCTCGGCACGGCTCGAGGACACGATGCGCCAGCTCTCGGATACGCTGGCCGGCCAGCTCAAGGACCTGGCCGCACGCCTCGACAACATTCAGGGGAAGGTCACGAGCCTGAAATGAGACGCCGGTCCTTCGCGCTCGCCCTGCTGCCGCTCTTTGCCGCCGGTCCCGCCGCCGCCGGCGAGTGGGAGACGGTGCGCGACAACTACGACGGCGCGCTGAAGACCTACGCCCGGCGCATCGCCGAGATCGAGGCGCGCGAGCGCGCGATCCAGGACCCCACGAAGCGGGCCGACAAGATCACGCGGGAGCGGGTCGCGAGCCTCGACCCCTCGCTGAAGAGCGGCCCGCGGCCCCGCGGCCTCGCCGAGGCGGCCGACCGGGCGGCCGCGGACCCGAAAGCGTTGCCCGAGGTGTCGCGGCTCCTCGCCGAGTATCTCGACGGGGCGGGCGCCGAGTGGCGGGCGGACGGCGCGGAGCGGCGCAAGATGCGGGAAGCCCTCGTCGCGCTGCAGAAGGACTTCGACCGAGCGGGCGTGAGTCTGGACCGGGCCACCGAGGTGGCGACCGCGACCAAGCGACGCGTGCCCCAGTCGGGAGTGCCCGCCAAGATCGCCCACATGGAGGCGGAGGCCAAGGCGCGCGCGTCGTGGCAGCAGGAGCAGGCCACGCGCGAGCGCGAGCGTCGGGAGCGGGAGCGCCAGGCGGCGGAGCGCGAGCGGGGCGTGCGCTGAGCGGGCGCTCGCCGCGCGCGCGCTCGCGCGCGCTCTAGAGAGCCAGCTGCCCGCCGACGACCCGGGCGTAGTAGCCCTGCTGCGCAAGCAGGTCGTCGGGCGATCCCATCTCGGTCAGCCGGCCGCGGTCCACCACGAGTACCTTGTCCACCCGGCGAATCGTCGTCAGGCGGTGCGCCACCATGAGCGTGGTCCGCCCCCGCATCAGCGCGAACAGGCTCGCGACCACCTGGGCCTCGCTCTCCACGTCGAGCGCGCTGGTGGGCTCGTCCATCAGGAGGATCGGAGCATCCTTGAGGAAGGCACGCGCGAGGTTGAGGCGCTGCTTTTCGCCGACGGAAAGCCGCGCGCCGCCGTCCCCGATGACCGTCTGGTACTGCTGCGGGAGCCTCTCGATCATGACATCGGCGTGCGCGGCGTGCGCGGCGGCCTCGATCTCGGACATCGTCGCGTGCGGCTTCCCGTAGGAGATGTTCTCCGCCACCGTCGTCGGCAGGATGATGGGCTCCTGGAGCACCAGAGCGATCTGGGCCCGGAGGTCCTCCAGACGGAGGTCGCGGAGGTCCACGCCCTCGAGGTGCACCGCGCCGCCCACCGGATCGAAGAACCGCGGCAGCAGGTTCAGCAAGGTCGTCTTCCCCGCCCCGCTCGGCCCGATGATGGCGGCCGACGTGCCCGCCAGAAGCTTGAAGCTCACGTGCTGCAGCACCGGCCGGTGGCGGTCGTAGGAGAACGACACGTCGTCATAGGTGACGTTGCCGTACACGGGCAGCGGCCGGCGCGCCAGGCCCGCGGGGGCCCCGCCGTCCGCATGGAACGTGTGTTCCGCGAACATGTGCTCGGCGGACGTCGGCATCTCGGCGTCGGCATCCCGCCCCAGTACCACCGGCCGCGCGTCCTCGCGGCTCTTCACTTCCTCGGGGGTGTCCAGGATCTCGAACACCCGTCCCGTGCTGGCTCGCGCGCTCGAGAGCGTGGCGCCCACGTGGGACAGCTGATGGAGGGGCTCGAAGAGCTGGGCGACGTAGGCCAGGAAGACGAGCAGCTCACCGACGCTGAGCGAGGACGACAGCACCTGGCGGGCCCCCACCCAGGTCACGCCGAGCGTGCACGCGCTCAGGATCACGGAGATGGAGCCCCAGTAGACGACCTCAAGGCCCTGCTGCGCCATTTTGTGGTGGCGCGCTTCCTCGGTCTGGGCGGTAAACCGCTCGTGCTCGTGGTGCTCGCGGGCGTGGCTCTGGATCAGCGGCAGCGCGGTGATGCCCTGGTGGATCAGTGAGTAGACCTTACCCTCTGCCTGCTGGGCCGCGGTGCCCCGGAGCCGCATGGCCCGACCGAAGACCTTCATCGAAAGCATCAGCACCGGGACCGCGACCAGCGCCACCGCGGTGAGCTCCAGGTTCAATCGCGCCATCGCCACTGCCATGAAGACCAGCGTGCCGACAGCGCTCACGAAGATCAGCAGCCCCTGAAGGAAGAGAGTCTGGAAGGCAACCGTGTCCGTGCCGGCGCGGAAGATGATGTCGCCGGCCTCGGTGCCGTGGTGGTAGCGCAGGGACAACCGCTGGAGCCAGCCGAAGACGTCGTCGCGCACGCGACGCAGGCCGCGGAGGCCCACGTTGATGGAGAGATACACGTGGCCGGCGCACGCGGCGGCATGCACTAGGTGCAGCGCCAGCGCCAGACCGATCAGCGCGGTAATCTGGGCCGGCGCGCTCCACCCGTGCACTGCCGAGGGCAGCCATGCCGGATAGGCCTTGCTGCCCAGCACGCTGTCGACCAGGATGGCGAGCGGCCAGGGCTTTAGGAGATTCAGGCCGATGCTGAGCAGCAGCAAGCCCAGCGTCACGCCGACCCGGCCAGCATCGGGGCGGAAGTAGCCCAGCGCTCGGACCAACTGCCGGAAGCGTGCGAGCGCTGTTACGTCGTGGGATTGTCCAGGAGTGTCCATGTTCTCGAAATGGCGGTGGGAGCAAGCGACGTGCCACGGCCTTGGCAGGACGGCGGATCGCCAGGAATGCACCTCAAGCAGCCCGTTTCGAGGATTCGAAATCCACTGGGGGCCGGTCGCGAGGGACTCATCGAGTAAATCCTACACGAACCACCATGTAGGGGTCGCTGCGATCGAAGGCGGCCCCTCCCATCGAACCTATCGGGCTCATTCCGCGTGGATCGGCGCCGGCGCATCGCCTTCTCGAGGGCCCCCTTTGGGGGCGTCGATCCGGACGCGGCGGAGGAGCGGCAGGAGCATGAGCGTCCCGCAGAAGAGAAGGAAGAGCAGCCAGAAGTCGTCGGCGAAGGCCAAGAGCTCGGCCTGCCGCGTGACTTCTCGATAGAGGGTGCCCAGGGCCTGCCGCTCCGCCGTGAAGGCATCCGCGCCGCGCGCGGAGAAATGACGGGCCCAGGCGCGAAGGCGGTCGGCGGTCTCGGGATCCCATACATTGACGTGGCCCACCAGGGTGGCTTGATGCTCCTGGCTCCGGCGGGCGAGGAGCGCGGTCATCACGGAAACCCCGATGGCTCCGCCCAGGTTCCGGACCACGTTCAGCGCCGCGGTGGCGTTGCCCATTTTTTCGCGCGCGATGGTGGCGAGCGCGATGGTATTGAGGGGCACGAAGATGAAGCCCACACCCGCGCCCTGCACGAACCGGGGCCAGGCCAGCGACCAGTAGTCCATGTTGAGCGTCACCTCGGACATCACGTAGACCGCGTACGCGTTGAGCACGCAGCCGAGCGCGAGGAGCCAGCGCTGGTCCATCCTCGTGATGAGCCGCCCGGCGAGGAGCAGCGAGACGAGGTTGCCGACGCCGCCGGGGGCGAGGACGAGACCGGACGTCCACGCGTCGTACCCAAGCACCCGCTGGGTGAACAATGCGAGCATCACCATGCTGGAGAAGAAGCCCATCATCACGACCAACATGATCAGGCTCGACGAGGCGAAGTTGCGGTCGCCGTAGACGGCGAGGTCGAGGATGGGCTCGTCCGCGACCAGCTCGCGGATGAGAAAGCCGATGAGGGTCGCGACAGCCACGAAGGCGAGCACCACGATCACGGACGACTCGAACCACTCGTTGCGCTCGCCCTGGTCCAGGAAGAGCTGCAGCGATAGGAAGCCCACCGCCATCAGCACGAGCCCCCAGATGTCGATGCGGCCGGGGCGCCGGAGATACGGCGGATCGAAGAGGACCGCGCTGGCGGCGAGGAAGCCCACGAGCCCGATGGGCACGTTGATGTAGAAGATCCAGCGCCAGGACCAGTTGTCGGAGATCCAGCCGCCGAGGGTGGGACCGAAGATCGGCGCCATCATGATCCCCACGCCCCACGCCGCCATGGCCGTCCCGCGTTGCCGGAGCGGGAAGATCTCCCACATGATGGCCTGCGACAGCGGCATGAGCGGGCCGCCGCCGATGCCCTGAATCATGCGCGCGATCAGGAGCACCCAGATGTTGGGCGCCAGGCCGCACAGCACCGAGGCGAGCGTGAAGATCACGGTGCAGGCAAGGAAGAAGCGCTTGCGTCCGATGACCCCCGCGAGCCATCCCGTAGCGGGCAGGATCACGGCGTTGGCGGCGAGGTAGGAGGTGAGCACCCAGGACACCTCGTCGACCCCCGCGGACAGCGAGCCCTGGATGTGCGGCAGCGCGACGTTGGTAACGGTGACGTCGAGCACCTGCATGACCGTCACCAGCATCACCGAGCCGGTGACAGCCCACTTCCGCGCCGAGCCGATGGTCGACTCGCCGACGGGCAGCGTGGCGCCGGCGGTGCTCACACCCGCTCGAGGATGTGCAGGCCGCGCCCCCGGTCGATCAGGTAGATCAGCCCGCGATCGTCCACGCACACGTCGTTGCTCGAGACCCGCGAGGAGCCCTCCGGCACGGGCGGGAGGAAATGCGCGACCTCCCGCGGCGCATGCGGGCGCGCGATGTCCACGATGCGGAGCCCGTGGGCGAACCACGCCACCGGGATCTCGGTGCCGGTCACACGCTCGCTCGGCTGATGGCACCCGGTGAACTCGGGCTGCGTCTCGCCGTCCACGCCCTCGACCTGGAAGCTGGCGAACGGCGTGGGGCGTCGCTCGTCGCTGATGTCGACGAGCCAGAGGAAGGACGGCGGGCCCGGCGCGAGCTTGGCCACGTCCTCGTCAGCCACCAGCAGCACGCGGCGGCCCTGGATGGGAAAGGGCACGGGCAGCGCGGTGTGCGTGGGCGTGATGAAGGGCGGGCTCCAGTCGAGTCCGGAGATGAAGCGCGGCTTCGTCATGTCCGCGATGTCCAGGATCACGAACCCGCCGTGCCAGTAGCTCACGTAGAGGCGATCGCCGAGACGGATCGGATGATGGCAGCGGTGCTGACGGCCCGACCAGGTGGGCGTCTCACCGCCGCCCGTCCACTGCCCCGGCATCCACCAGCGCCCCACCTCCTGGGGCCGTGCGGGGTCGGCAAGGTCCAGGATCATGACGATGTTGCCGACGTAGCCGTCCAGCTCCGGCGAGATATAGGCGTAGCGGCCGTCGAAGGTGAAGCGGTGCACGCCGAGCCCGCCGCAGCGCCAGAACGCGAGCTCGCGCGGACGCGTCGGGTCGGAGAGGTCGAAGATCAGGAGACCGCCCGCGCTCTGGCGCGCGGCGCCGCCGTGACCCTCGCGATTGACCAGCATGAGGCGATTGGCCGCGCGCACCTTGTGGGAGTGCGTGCCCGGCGGCACCTCGAGCGACGCGAGAAGACGCGGGGAAGCGGGATCGCGCACATCCACCACGGAGGTCCCGTGGGGCGCCTTCATGTGCGCGATGCACGCGACATGGCCGTCGACGACCACCTGCCCGCCCCCCGGGCAGTCGAAGTACGCGACCTGCCGCAGGCCCCGGGCACTCGCGCCGCTCACGCTCGGCATTATATACGGCCGCGCACCTTGACACCCGCGCGTCGCGGTGCTGAAGTCGAGCCACCCATGGCCGAGATCGTCGCCGCCGCCCTCACCGCCCACGCGCCCCTGATCACCGGCCGCCCCGAGGTCTCGCGCCCGGATCAGCGCGACCGCCTCCACGCGGGCTTTCACGAGCTGCGCCGCCGCCTCGCCGCCGCGCGCCCCGACCTCCTGGTCCTTTTCGTGAACGATCACCTGCAGAACTTCGCCTACAACAATCTGCCCGCCTTCTGCGTCGGCCTGGCCGAGCGCTACGAGGCGCCGAGCCCGGGCGGGGCCGCCCTCATGCGCCTGACTCCCCGCACTCTGCGCGGCCGGCCGGACTGGGCGATGGCGCTGCTCGAGGCCGGGCTCGCGACCGGGATCGATTTCGCATATTCGTATGACATCGAGAGCTGGGACGAGATGTCGGTGCCCCTGCACTTCCTCCTGCCCGAGGGCGAGATCCCCGTCGTGACCGTGTACACGAACTGCGCGGCGCCGCCGCTGCCCGCGCCGCGGCGCTGCCGCGAGATCGGCGCCTTCGTGGGCGATTTCATCCGCGCGCGCCCCGGCGCCGAGCGCGTCGCGCTGGTGGCGACCGGCGGGCTGTCCCACTGGGTGGGCACGCCGGAGACGGGCCGCATCAATCCGCAGTGGGATCACTGGGTGCTGGACCAGATCACGCGCGGCGACCTCGATCCCCTGGCGCGTCTCACCTGGGACGAGATCGAGCGTGACGGCGGCAACGGCGGCCAGGAGATCCGCAACTGGATCGGCCTGCTCGGCGCCGTCCCCGGCTGGAAAGGCGACGTCCTCGCCTACGAGCCGGTGGCAGAGTGGATCACCGGCTGCGCCACCGTCTGGGTTCACCCGTGATCAAGGTCTCGTACCCGCTCAACCGGCTCCTCACCGCGGTCGCCCGCCAGCACCAGATGAAGGAGAGCCTCAGCGACGAGGAGATGGCCGGCCACGATCTGTCCGCGGCCGAGCGCGCCGCCCTCAGGGCCGGCGACATCCAGGCCCTTTACGAGCTGGGCGCCAACCCGTATCTCATCCGGCGCGTGTTCCGGCGCCGCTTCACCATCTGACCCATGGCCCGATCCCGCTCCGCCGTCGCCGTGGTCACCGTGTGCCTGATCCTCAGCACCGCCGCCGTGCTGGGGAGCCGCCTCGCCGCCGAGGGCCAGACCCCCAAGCGGGGCGGCGTGCTCCAGTCCGTGCTCATCGAGGACCCGCCGGGGCTCCTCGTGCACGAGTCGGCCACCGTGTCCAATGTCTGGCCCATGTCGCCGTGCTACTCGAACCTGGTCTTCTTCAATCCGCAAAAGCCCCTCGAGAGCGCGGATACCGTCATCCCCGAGCTGGCGGAAAAGTGGTCCTGGCAGGACAACTACCGAAACCTCGTCTTCTTCCTCCGGAAGAACGTGCGCTGGCACGACGGCAAGCCCTTCACCTCGCGCGACGTCAAGTACACGTTCGACGTGGCCCGGGAGGCGCCGGACGCGCCGGCGAAATTCCGGCTCAGCGCCCGCAAGGACTGGTGGGCCAACGTCGAGGCCATCGAGGCGCCCGAGCCGCACACCGTGGTGTTCCGGCTCAAGCGGCCGCAGCCCTCCCTCTTGCTCATGCTCGCCTCCGGCTACTCGCCGGTGTATCCCGCCCACGTGCCGCTCGCCGAGTTGCGCCAGAAGTGCGTGGGCACCGGGCCCTTCAAGCTCAAGGAGTGGCAGCGCGGCCAGTCGGTGGAGCTCGAGCGGAACCCCGACTACTTCATCCCCGACCGGCCCTATCTGGACGGGATCAAGTACACGGTCATCACCGAGCGGGGGACGCGGCTCGCCGCGCTCCAGGCCGGTCGGCTCGATGCCTTCGTCCCCCTCGAGATGACCAAAGCGATGGCGGACGCGGCCAGGAAGACCACGCCCAACCTCGTGATCAGCGAGGTCGGGCAAAACGGCAGCGACAACGTGATCCTCAACGTCAAGCGCGCGCCCTTCGACAATCCCGCGGTGCGGCGGGCGGTCAGCCTCGCCATGGACCGCCAGGGCTATGTCCAGAGCGTCCGACACGGCGGGGCGGTCACCGGCGTGAGCCTCATGCCCAAACCGCTGGGGATCTGGGGGCTCAGCGACCCCGAGCTACGCACGCTGCCGGGGTATCGCGGCGGCGCGGTGGACAAGGCCGAGGCGCGCCGTTTGCTCGCCGCCGCCGGCTTCGGCCCCGGCGGCAAGCCGGTGAAGGTGGAGCTCTCCACGCGCACCCTGTCCATCTACCTCGACGTGGCATCGTTCGTGGCCGATCAGCTCCATCAGGTCGGCATCGAGGCCACCGTGAAGCAGATGGACTCCGCCGCGTGGTTCCCCGCCCTCGCCCGGCGTGACTACCAGATCGGCGGCAATCTCACCGCGGGCGGCTTCGACGATCCCGACGCCTACTTCTTCGAAAACTACAAGTGCGGGTCGTCGCGCAACTACAGCGACTACTGCAATGAAGAAGTCGACCGGCTGATCGACCAGCAGTCGCAGGAGCTCGACCGGGCCAAGCGGATCAAGCTCGTGCTGGACATCCAGCGCCGCCTCGAGGCCGACGTCGCCCGCCCGATGCTCGGCTGGCGCAAGGAATACTTCGCTCACTATCCCCACGTGAAGAATCTCGTCCCGCACAACGCCCTCTACAACTACGGGCGCATGCAGGACGTGTGGCTGGACAAGTAGCTTCATGAAGCTGGCGACATGGCGCGGCGGAACGCGCTTCACCCTGGATGACGCGCCGGAGCCCGTGCCCGGGCCGGGTGAGGTACTGGTCGACGTGCAGGCAGCCGGGATCTGCGGCACCGACATCCACGCCACTCAGGGGCTGTTCCCCTGGCAGCCACCGCTGGTCATGGGCCACGAGTACTCCGGGGTGATCCGCGCCGTAGGCCGCGGGGTGAGCGCGCGGCTCGTGGGCCGCGCCGTGGCCTGCGAGCCCTCGCAAGGCTGCGGCGCGTGCGCCGCCTGCGCGGCGGGTCGTGTCTCCCAGTGCCCGAGCGCCCGGCGTATCGGGGGCTTCGCCGAGCGGGCCGCGCTGCCGGTGTCCTGCGTGCACCCGCTCCCCCGCGGCCTCGATCCCATCACCGCCGCGCTCACCGAGCCCGCAGCCTGCTGTCTGGCCGGGCTCGAGATGTTCCGGATGCCCCGCGGCGCCACCGTGGTGGTGATCGGCGGCGGCATCATGGGCCTTCTCACCATGGCGCTCGCAAAGCGGCGCGGCGCCAAGCGTTTGATCCTTTCCGACCCGATCGAGGAGCGACGCGCCATCGCACGCCGGCTGGGTGCCGGGGTCGTCGTGGACCCCACCACGGAGCGCCTCGCCGACCGCGTCCAGGCGCTCACCAAGGGCGTGGGCGCCGATGTCGTCTGTGAGGCGGTGGGCAAGCCCGAGCTGGTGGCCGAGGCGCTCACCCTCGTGAAGACGACCGGCATCCTGCAGCTGGTCGGCGTCAACCCAAAGGGCGCGAAGCTTCCCATCGATCTCTACGACGTGCATTACCGCGAGCTCCGCATCCACGGAGCCTATGGGCGAGGGACCGCCTTTCGACGCGCGCTGGCCGCCCTGCCGCGCCTGCACGCCCGGAACCTGATCACCGCGCGCTTCCCGCTCGCTCGCATCGAGGACGCCTTCGCGCATGCGGCGGCGGGGCGCGGCGCCAAGACTGTCGTCACGCCGGGCGCGGCCTAGGGCCCGCACGCCATCCCGGAGGGCTCGTCATGGAACGGGAGCTGACCTCTCGTGTCGCCATCGTCACCGGCGCGGGCCGCGGCATCGGCCGCGCCACCGCGCTCGAACTGGCCCGCCTCGGGGCCGACATCGCGGTGGCGGAGCTGGATCGCGCCACCGCCGATCGCACCGCGAGCGAGGTGAAGGGCCTCGGCCGCCGCGCCCTCGTCCTGCCCACCGACGTGACCTCGCGCGCCGCGCTCGCCGGCATGGTCGACCGCGCCAAGGGCGAGCTGGGCCGGATCGATATTCTCGTGAACAACGCCGGCATCTACCGCGCGGCCGCCACGCTCGACGTGACCGAGGAGCACTGGGACGCGGTGCTCGACATCAACGCCAAGGCGGTGTTCTTCGCCAGCCAGGCGGTGCTGCCCACGATGATCGAGCGGAAGCGCGGCGTGATCGTGAACCTGGCCTCGCTCGCCGGCAAGATCGGCAGCAAGACCAACCTGCCCTACAACGCGAGCAAGGCGGCGGTGGTCAGCATGACGAAGAGCCTCGCCCTCGCCCATGCCGCCGACGGCATCCGGGTGAACTGCGTCTGCCCCGGCTTCGTCGAGACCGACATGTGGGAGAAGGTGGCCAAGGAGCAGGGCGCGCTGCTGGGAATGAGCGCGCAGGAGTTCACGCGCCAGCGCGCGGCGTCGGTGCCGCTGGGCCGGATGGAGAAGCCCGAGGACGTGGCGAACGTCATCGGCTTTCTTTGCTCCGACAAGTCGAGCTACATGACCGGGCAGGCGCTGAACGTCACCGGCGGCGTCATCATGCACTGAGGCCGGCGCGCCGCCTCAGGCGCGCGCGGGGACGACGTAGCCGTAGCGAAGGTTGGAGCGGCCCTCGCCGCTCGCCTCGTACGCGGCCTTGAGCGCGGGGAGCCGGTCGCCCGGACCGCCGAGCTCGGCCGCCTGCTTGAAGGCGTAGAGCCGGGCCACGTTCTCGCCGAGGATGGCGCGCTTCACCGGACCGTCGGCCGGACCGAGCGGCGCCCAACCGTGGCCCTTCTGCAGGTCCTCCGGAATCTCGAGCCGGCGCAGGCCCTCGATCTGCCACTGCGGCGCGCCCGTCCACACTGCGTCCGTGCCCCAGATCACATGGTCCACCCCCATCCCCCGGGCCAGCATGCCCATGAGCGCCGCGGTCACGCGCGGCTGGGCCACCGTGGTCTGGGCGAAGAGCTGCCCCAGATCGGCGTAGACGTTCGTGACGCCGTACTTGGCGGGGATCTCGGCGAGGTCGGTGACCCAGTCCACGCGGCCTTCCCGCTCGAACTGGGCGAGGGCGTCGGCCGGGTTCCCGCCCCCGGGGAAGCGGTAGCCGCCGTGATAGATGATGAAGTTGAGCCCGGGCCAGTCCTTCGCCGCCTTGCCCACGTCGCGTACGTCGCAGTAGGGCCGGAGATGCGGGAAGCGCGTCTCCACCGACGGCGGAAACAATCCCTTGTGCACGCACACGTTGACGAGCCCGGCCCTCTGCATCTTCTCGTACGCCGGATACACCAGCTTCTCGTCGTCCATCCGCCAGGGGTGCCGGCTGAGGTCCTTGTTGGTGTTGTCGCCGATCGTATAACCCTTGAAGGAGTCAGGCTTGAGGTCGGCGATGGCGCGATCGATCTCCTCGAGCCAGCCGGGATAGCCGGGCGTGAAGATCGCGTGACTCATCATGCGGCGCGCGCCGAGCTGCGCGTTCACCTTGTCGCGGGCCGCCGCCGCCATGTCATTGGTGAGGAACCAGTCCTGGGGCACCTCGGACGGCGCCCCGGAGAGCAACGCCACCTTCGTGTCCGAGTCCAGGAAGATTTCCTTGAAGTAGTTGTCGAACTTCAGCTCCTCGAGCGTCTGCGGCTTGCCCGCCAGCGCCGGGTTCCACCCCGCGCGGCCCACCGCCTCGCGCTGTCGGACAAATCCCTGAAGCCGCGTGTCGTCGCGGAGGAAGTGCGTGTGGGTGTCCATGACGAACTGGCCGGCGAGCGCCTTCGCGCGCGCCGCCGCCGCGTCCGAGTCGGCGGCCTCGGCGCGACTGGCGTCGAAGAGACGCCCGTACACCTCGTTCATGGCGACGAACGCGGCGGCCATGCCGCTCGCCGTCTGGAAGAAGCGCCGCCGGCTGATCCCGCGGCGGCGCGCCTCCGCATCTGCGATCTCGACCACGCGCGCCTCGACGTCCCGCTGCGCGCGGCTCTGCGGCGCGGGATAGTACTCGTCGCTCGAGACTACCTGGGTGGGCACGGGGCCGGGGAAGGCGGCGGTCTCGGCCGGGTGAAGGGACGCCAGCTCCTCGTCGCTCAGCAGTCGCATGGGCTCGTCCTGCTCCTCGCGCGCTGGCGCGAGTCTAGCACGGCGTCTTGAACTCACCCGCCCGGCCCGCTACTCTGCCTCCATGAATCCCCTGCGCCCCGCCGATCGCTACATCGCCGTCAACGGCCTCCGCCTGCACTGTCTCGACTGGGGCGGGGACGGTCCTCCGCTGCTCCTGCTCCACGGCTTCACGGGGCACGCGCATGCCTGGGACACCCTGTCGATCGCGCTCCAGCCGCACTTCCACGTGTATGCCCTGGATCAGCGGGGACACGGGGAGAGCGACCCCGCGGAGGTCTACAACCCCGTGGTCGCCTTCGACGACATCAACGGCGTGCTCGCCGAGCTGGGCCTCACCACGCTCACCGTGATCGGCCTCTCCATGGGCGGGCGCAACGCGATGTACTTCGCCGCGAAGCGGCCGGAGGCGGTGCGCCGCCTCGTGATCGTGGACATCGGCCCGGAGATCAGCAAGAAGATGTCGCAGGCGCCGCCGGGCCCGCCCGAGCCCGAGACGTGGGATTCGATCGAGCAGGCCGCGCAGCACCTCCTCCGCGGCAATCCCTACCCCGGCATCCATTACTACCGCTGGGTGGCGTCCCACAGCCTCAAGGCGAGGCCGGACGGACGCCTGGTGTGGCAGTGGCACCCGAGCATCAAGGAGCGGCGCACGCAATCGGACATCGACTGGTGGACCGTCCTCAAGACGATCCCCGCGCCCACCCTGGTGCTGCGCGGCGCCGAGAGCCCGATCCTGGACCGCGACGTGGCCGAGCGCATGGCGACGACCCTGCCCAATGGGCACTTCGTCGAGATTCCGCGTGCCGTCCACACGCTGCACGAGGACAATCCGGACGCGGTGCTCGCCGCCCTCCGCGCGTTCCTCGCGTTCTGAGCGCGCGCCGTGCACGCCGAGCGCGCGCCGGGCCCCGCCTCGCACACGTACTTCTCCCAGCGGCTACGCTTGCACTACGTGGACTGGGGCAATCCCGACGCGCCGCCGCTGCTCATGGTGCACGGCGGGCGCGACCACTGCCGCAACTGGGACTGGACGGCGGCCGCCTTCCGTGACGACTGGCACGTCATTGCCCCTGATCTCCGTGGTCATGGCGATAGTCAGTGGTCGCCCGACGGCAGCTACACCATGGCGGGCTACGTCTACGACCTCGCGCAGCTGATCCACCAGCAGCGCCTCGCCCCCGTGACCATCCTCGCGCACTCGCTGGGTGGGAACATCGCGCTCCGCTACGCGGGCATCTACCCGGAGACGGTGGCGAAGCTGATCGCCATCGAGGGTCTGGGGCCCCCGCCGGGCATGATCGCCGCGCTGCGCGACGTCCCCATCGAGGCGCGCATGGACAAATGGATCGCCGAGCAGCGGGGCCTCGCCGGCCGGCTGCCGCGCCGCTATCCGTCCATCGAGGACGCCTTTCGCCGCATGCAGGAGGAGAACCCGCACCTCACCGCCGCGCAGGCGCGTCATCTCACCGAACACGGCGTGAACCAGAACGAGGACGGGACGTATAGCTGGAAGTTCGACAACTATGTGCGCGCGTGGTTCCCCTACGACATGCGTGGTCAGGACATCCAGCGGCTGTGGAGCCGCATCACCTGCCCCACCCTGCTCCTCTACGGCAAGGAGAGCCGCTCGGGGGATCCCGCCGCGGACGGCCGCGCGCGTCACTTCCCCCACGCGCGGGTAGCGGGCATCGACGGCGCCGGCCACTGGCTCCACCACGACCGACTGGACGTGTTCTTGAAGACGGTGCGGGAGTTCCTGGCTGCGCGCTGACGCGCGCCTCGGCCCCGCGCGGCGGCCCCTCCCCTTCGCCCGCGACCTGCGGTATGCTGAGCGGCGGTTTCCGAAGCCCGTCACTCAACCCCTCACCTCCGCCGCAAGGAGATCCGGTCATGGCACAGCTCACCGTTCCCCTCGATGCCGCCCGCTTCGGGAAGGGTCTTTCCTGGAAGGACTACATGGCCCAGATGGGCGACACGCGAGCCCGCACCGAGGACAACTATGGGAAGGCGACGCTCACCGACGACGAGCGCTCGTTCTTCAAGAACCCTGCGCTCGGCAAGGTGAAGTACGCGGTCATGCTCGCCGAGAACTGGTGCGGCGACGTGCACCGGAACTCACCCCTCCTCGCCCACATCTGCGAGGCCATGCCGAACTGCGAGCTGCGGGTGTTCTTCCGCGACCAGAACCTCGACATCACCGACCTCTACCTCAACAACGGCTACCGCTCGATCCCGGTCATCGTGTTCTTCGACCAGAACTGGAACGAGATTGGCCACTGGATCGAGCGCGCGAGCGCGGCCACCCAGAAGATGATGGCGCTTCGCGCGAAGACGGTGGACGTGGCGCCCGCCGATCAGCAGGAGGCGGCGACTGCGGAGTTCCGGAAGCAGTACCAGGCGCTGCACGAGGGACCCAACAGCCCCTGGCGCGAGGCGGTGAAGGAAGTGCGCCAGGTGCTGGCGACCCGGCTCGGCCTCCTGCCCCCGGACGCCAAGAAGTAGATCGCAGGATGCGGGCGACGGCCGAGACGCTGCGCCGGCTCACCAGCGCGATGCTGCGCGCCGGCGGCAGCGGCCAGGAGGAAGCGGAGCTGGTGGCGGACCATCTCGTGCAGGCCAATCTGGCCGGGCACGACAGCCACGGGGTCGGCATGATGCCGACCTACGTCCGCAACCTCAAGGCCGGTCTCGTCGTCCCGAACACCCGGGCCAAGGTCGTGAAGGACGACGGGCCCATCATCATGATGGATGGAGGACGCGGCTACGGACGATGCGTGGGCGGCGAGCTGATGACCGCCGCCATCGCCCGGTGTCGCCAGACGGGCGTCGCGGTGGGGACGCTCGCCAACGCGCACCACGTGGGACGGGTCGGCGCCTACGGCGAGCTCGCCGCCGGCGCCGGCCTCGTCTCGCTGCACTTCGTCAACGTCAGCGATCACCGCGCCCTCGTGGCCCCGTTCCGGGGCAGCGACGGGCGCTTCTCCACCAATCCCATCTGCATCGCGCTCCCCGCCACCGAGCGGCAGCCCGCGGTTCTGCTCGACATGGCTACCAGCGAGATCGCGCTGGGGAAGGTGCGCGTCGCGAGGAACGAGGGGAAGCTCGTGGCTGAGGGCGCCCTCATCGACGCCGCCGGCCGCCCCACCCGCGACCCTAATGTCATGTACGGGGAGCCCTCGGGCTCGCTTCGCCCCTTCGGCGAGCACAAGGGCTACGCGCTCGCCGTCGTGACCGAGATCCTCGCCACCGCCCTCACCGGCGGGCCCAGCATCCAGCCCGACAACGCGCGGCTGGGCGGGATCGTCAACAACATGCTGTGCGTGCTCCTCGATCCAGTCCGCTTCGCCGGCCTCGAGTGGTTCCGCCGCGAGCTCGACGGCTTCGTGAGCTACGTGAAGGCCTCGCCGCCCGCGACCACCGCCCCCGTGCTCGTTCCCGGCGATCCCGAGCGCCAGGCGCGGGCCCAGCGTGGCCGCGATGGCATCGATGTCGACGCGACGACGTGGGAGGAGATGCTCGCCGCGGGGGAGGCGGCGGGCCTGTCCCGCGCGCAGGCCGAGGCGTTCGTCGCCTGAGGTGAGCGCCCCGCCCCGCCCGGCCGACGAGCTGCCGCTCACCGGCTACACTGTCCTCGACCTCACGCGCGTGCTCGCCGGGCCCTACTGCACGCGCATCCTCGCCGACATGGGCGCGCGGGTCATCAAGATCGAGCGCCCCGTCGAGGGCGACGACATGCGGCGCAATTACATGCAGCTGGAGCCCGGGCGCACCGACCAGTCGAGCTACTTCACGCGGGTCAACGCCGGGAAGGAAAGCGTGGCCGTCGACATGGCCAAGCCCGAGGGCCAGGCGGTGATCCAGGACCTCGCGCGGCGCGCCGATGTCTTCGTGGAGAACTTCATGCCCGGGGTGGCGACCAAGCTCGGCTGCGACGAGCCGGTCTTGCGTGGGATCAAACCCGACATCGTGTACTGCTCGATCTCGGGCTTCGGCCAGACCGGACCGTGGCGCGCTCGCCCCGCCTTCGCCCATATCATCAACGCCGCCTCCGGGCTCATGCACCTCGAGCAGGGCGACGAGTCGGCGCCCCGCGCCTCGAATCTCCAGGCGGCGGACGTGCTCGCGGGCACCCACGCGGTGGGCGCCATCGTGGGCGCGCTCCTCCGTCGCGGCCGCACCGGCCGCGGCGCGCATCTCGACGTCTCGATGCTGGAGGCGCTCATCAGCGCCGACAGCGTCACCTACGCCGCGGTGCTGAACGGGGGCGAGGAGGCGGGCAATCCGCGTCCCGGCATGGTGGTGGCGCCCATCGGCGAGCGCTCGCTCGCCATGCAGTTCGTGGGCTCGGGCGAGCTGTGGCCGCGGCTGCTCGCGCTCATGCGGCGTCCCGAGCTGGGCAAGGACCCGCGCTTCGACACCGCGGACCGGCGCCGCGCCAACTGGCGGGTGCTTCGCGACATCGTGGTGACCTGGCTCCAGACCACCTACCCCAGCGTGGAGGCCGCCATGGCCGCGCTGGCGGAGGCGCGCATTCCTTGCGCGCCGGTGCTCCGGCCCGCCGACCTCGTGGTGGAGCCGCACCTGGCCGAACGCGGCTTCTTTCCCTCCATTCCGCATCCCGCCCGCGGGTCGGTGCGCATCACCGCGACCCCCTATCATCTCGATCATCGGCCCATGGCCCCGCGGGGGCCGGCCGCCTACCGGGTGGGCGAGCACACCCGCGACGTGCTGACGCGTGATCTCGGCTACAGCGCCGAGCGCATCGAGGCGCTGCGCCAGGCGCGGATCGTCGACATCCCCTGATCTCGCGCCCAAAGCGCGGTTTAACTCGACCGATGCGATAGACTGATCGGGCGGAGATCCGTGCCCGCAGACCCCCGGGGGAGGCCACGTGGAAAAGCAGGCGGACGGCACGAGACTGGCCGCCGACCTGCGCACTCTCGCCGAAGCGGATGCGCGCCGCACCCCCATGGAGGCGCTGCTCGACGCGGCAGGCCGCGGCGAGTGGGACGACGACCGCGGGTTTCGGCTGCTCGGTCGGCTCTGGACGCTGAAGCGGGCGATGTACTACGTCTACGGGGCGTGGGCGATGGGCCTCAACGTCAACGAGTTCCCGCCCGCGGTCGCCTACCTCTTCGGCAAGCAGATCTACGACGACTCCACCCACGAGATGCAGTACGTCGACGAGATCCTGCGCCGCGGCTGGGCGCCCACGCAGCGCGCCGCGTTCGCGCATCCGTACTGCGCCTTCGTCCCCGCCACGCGGCTCGCCTACTTCGTCTTCACCCTGCGCGCGCTGACCAACTACCGGCAGAACATCCGCATCGCCGCCTTCAATCTCGGCGCCAAGGTCATCGAGCTCGCCTGGCTCGAGCGACTCGGCCGCGACTGGCCGGATCCCGCCCTGCGCGCGCTCTTCGCCGGCCAGGCCGCGGAGACTCGCAGCCACGTGCTGATGGGCCGCTTGGTGGTCGAGCGCTGCGTGGAGAGCGCGGTGGACGAGGGGCTGGCCCGCATCGATCACGGCGTGGTGCGGCAGACCTATCTCTTCGCCCTCGACGAGATCGCGGCCGGCGCCCTCGGGCTGGCCGAGGTCAAGGGCGAGGTCTCGGTGCCCAAGGACTAAGGCGCCGATGACGGGCCGAACAATCGCCATCAAAGTGGACCACGAGGCGTGCACGGAGTGCCGCATGTGCTACGTGGTCTGCCGTGAGATCGACCTGAACGCGGTGTACGTGGCGGCGGAGCCGCGCCACCGCTTCGAGATCGACCCGGCCCGCTGTCTCTACCCCGGCTGCACCGCGTGCCTCATGTACTGCCCCGCGCCGGGCTCCATCGTCGAGGCGGTGAGCGGACGCTCGCTGGTGCCCCCGCCGCCCGACGTGTGGACGCCGGACCGGCGCATCGCGCGGGGCATCGCCTGATGCCGCGTCCCAATCATCCGATCGTGCAGCAGTTCATGGACGCGTGGGTCACCCCCACCGGCTTCTCCGGGCCGGGCGTCGAGTTTCGCATGCGGATGACCGTGCGCTGCCTGCCCATCTGGAACGGCGCGACGGCGCGGGCGGTCAAGGGCGGCGAGGCCGACCGCCGCCTCACCGGCGACGACTGGAAGATGGAGCGTGCCCTCGCCGGTTACGCGCTCGAGGGGCCGCAGATGTCCATCAAGCAGATGTCCACCCAGCTGCTCTCGGTGCCCATCGACCAGCAGGCGCGCTACATCGATCTCCAGCGCATGCGCGCCCGCCAGATCTGGGACGAGGTCAAGCACGGTCAGCTCAACGCCGACGTCTTGCTCCGCGCGGGGCGGATCAAGCGAGAAGACGACCTGATGGCGAGCGTGGAAGCCAACGCGCAGGACAACCTCGCCTACTTCGGCCTCACCTCCATGTTCGCGCACCTCCACCCCCTCGCCCGCGCCGCCCAGAACTACTTCGTGGAGGCCATCGCCTGCCTCGGCATCACCGCCACGCTGGCCGCCGTCGACGATCCGCTCATCCGCCACCAGATGAAGAGTCAGGAGGCGGAGGAGCTCATGCACTTCATGGAAGGCAAGTACCAGCTGGACGCCTACTGTCTCACCGCCGAGGAGCAGCGCCCGGTGGAGGAGGCCTTCGATTTCCTGCTCAAGCCCTGGGCCACCACGATGAACCCGGCCTTCGGGGCGCGGCGCGAGGGCAGCGCGTGAAGGTCCGCATCGCGGACGCCCACTGCATCGCGTGCGGCCTCTGCCGCGAGGCCTGTCCCGAAGGGGCGGTGCATCCGCGCATGCAGGACATCCACCACCGGTTCGAGGTCTTGTCGCACGAGTGCACGGGCTGCGCGGTCTGCCTGCCGTACTGTCCGGTGCCTCCCGCGCTCGTGCAGTACGACATCGCCACCGCCTGAGCCGGCCATGGCGGCCACCGCGTTTCCTGCCGACGACGTCGAAGGCTCCGTCCCCGCCCGGTTTGCGCGCGTCGCCGCCGCGCGCGGCGATGCCCTCGCCATCGTGAGCGAGGGCGGGCGCCTCACGTATCGCGAGCTGGACCGGCGCTCGCACGTCCTCGCCGCCGCCATCCTGGGGGCGGGCGGCCCGCTTGATGTCCCGGTGGCGGTGCACGCGGAGGCGCCCGCGACGACCATCCTGTCCATGCTCGCCACCTGGAAGGCGGGGCGCTTCTGCGTGCCACTGGACCCGACCCTGCCCGCGGCGCGGCGCGAGGCCATCCTTCGCGACGCGGAGGCGGGACTCGTCGTCAGCGATGGCGCGCCGCCATTCGACGTCGACGCCCGACCCGTGATCCGGCTGGACACCCTCGTCCTCGATGCGGGAGGTCTGCCGCGCCGCCTCGACATCGGCCCCGACGCAGTCGCGTGCCTGCTCTATACCTCCGGCTCCACCGGCGCCCCCAAGGGCGTCGTGCGCACCCATCGCAATCTGCTCCACCGCGCGCGCTGCGCGGTCGATTCGCTCGGCATCGGCCCGGACGATCGCGTGAGCGCCCTGCACTCCCCGGCGTTCGGCGCGGGGCTTCGCGACGTGCTCGCCGCGCTGCTCGGCGGCGCCACGCTCCTGCCCTTCGACGTGCGGCGAGCGGGGATGGCCGCCCTCGCCGACTGGATCGAGCGCGAGCGCATCACCGTGCTGTGCGCCGTCGTGACCACCCTTCGTCACTTCCTGGGCAGCCTGGAGGCGGGCCGGCGCTTCCCTTCCATCCGAATCATCCGCCTCGGCAGCGAGGCGCTGTTTCGCGAGGACGTGGAGCGGCTCCGGGCGCGCCTCGTCCCCGGCTGTGTCTTGGTAGCCGGTTACGGCGCGAGCGAGGCCAGCGGCATCGTCGAGTACCGCATTCTCCCCGGCGCCGCGCTGGCGCCCGGACGCGTGCCGGCGGGCTATCCGCTGGAGGGCGTGGAAATCCTCATCCTCGGCGACGACGGGGCCCCGCGGCCCGCGGGCGAGGCCGGCGAGATCGCGGTGCGCAGTCGCTATCTCTCGCCGGGCTACTGGCGCCGTCCCGACGGCCCCCGCGCCACCTTCACGGCCGACGCGGCGGGCGACGCCCCGCGGGTCTACCGCACCGGCGACCTCGGCCGGCTCGCGCCCGACGGCTGCCTCGAGCTGATCGGCCGCCTCGATCACCAGGTGAAGATCCGCGGCTATCTCGTGCACCCCGACGAGATCGAGCGGCGCCTGCTCGAGCACGAGGAGATCCGGCAGGCGTCGGTGGTGGGGCGCGACGACGGCGCCGGCGGCACCCGGCTCGTGGCGTATCTGGTCCCCACGCGCGCGCCAGCGCCCGCGCCGGCCGCGCTGCGCCGGTTCCTCCAGGCGCGCCTGCCCGACTACATGATCCCCGCGGCCTTCGTGAGCCTCGACGCCTTGCCCGTCACGCCCAGCGGCAAGATCGACCGGCACCGGCTGCCCGAGTCCCCCGCCAGCATGACGCACCCCGGCGACTACGCGCCGCCCACGAATCCCCTGGAGCTCCTGATCGTGAAGATCTGGGAGGACCTGCTCGGGGCTCGCGGCATCGGCGTCAACGCCGACTTCTTCGAGCTGGGGGGCGACTCGCTACGCGCGGCGGCTTTCGTGACCGAGCTCGAGCGCGCGTCGGGCCGCGCGCTGAGCCCGTCCGCCCTGCTCGAGGCAAGCACGGCGCAAGGCCTCGCGCGGCTCATCCTCCGCGAGCGGGAGGAGCTGGAGCAGCCCCTCATCACGCTCCGTGCCACCGGCGCGCGCACGCCGCTCTTCTACCTGCACGGCGACTACAACGGCGGCGGACTCTATTGCCACGGGCTCGCGCGGGGGCTCGATCCGGACCGGCCCTTCTACATCCTGAACCCTCACGGCCTGGACGGGCGCCCCCTTCCCGGCACGATCGAGGCCATGGCGGCCGAGCGACTCGCCGCGGTGCGGGCGGCCCGCCCCCACGGACCCTATCATCTGGCCGGCTACTGCAACGGCGGACACCTCGCGCTCGAGATGGCCCGCCGGCTCCGCGACGAAGGCGAGCGGGTGAGCGTCACCGTACTGATCGAGGCGGAGGCGCCCGGCCAGCATCGGCTGCAGCGCGCGGTGCTCGCGCTGACGCGCCTGGCTGGACTGCCGAGAGACGCCCGCATCGACCTCGCCGCGCGCGCCGACCGCCTCGCCGAGCGGGCCACGGATCGGTTGGATTACTACCGGCAGCGGCTGCGCGCCCTCCGAGCGGATCCCTGGCGCGGTCCTCTCGCCGTCGCAGCCCGGCGGATCCACGCGAGCGCAGGGCCGCTGGCCCGCATCGTGGGGCGCACGCCCGGGCCGGCGGCGACACCGGCGCCGCGGAGCTCCGCCTCGCCCGCCGACTCCGGCGCGCTCCTCGTGCGCGCACGCCTCTACCGTCCGTCCATGCGTCGCTACGCGCCCGCGTCCTACGACGGCCGCGTCGTGGTGCTGCGCGCCGAGGAGCGCCCGGCGGGGCCGCCCGATCTCGGCTGGAAGCAGACGCTGCCCCGCCTCGAGGTCGGCACGGTGACCGGCGGCCATCTCAGCTGCATCACGCGCCACGTGGACGCCTTCGCCGCGCGGCTGGAAGAGATCCTGCGACAAGGAGACGAGCACGCATGAACACGATCGCCCTCGATGGAGCTTCGCTCACCCTCGACGACATGGACGCGGTGGCCCGCGGCGACGCGCGCGTGAGCCTGCGCGGCGTGCCGGCCGTTCATGAGCGGATCGCCCGGTCCTACGCCCTCAACCAGGAGCTGATGGGGCGCGGCATGCCGATCTATGGCGTGACCACCGGGCTCGGTGATTCGGTCGACCGCCACATTGGCCTCGACCGGGCGGCGCGGCTTCAGGGCAACCTGATCTCGTATCTCGGCTGCGGCGTGGGCGAGTACATGCCCGTCGAGGACTGCCGCGCCATGCTGCTCGCCCGGGTGAACTGCCTGGCCAAGGGCTATTCCGCGGTGCGCCCCGCCCTCATCGAGCGCCTGATCGACCTCCTGAATCGCGACGTGATCCCGTGCATCCCGGCGATGGGCTCGGTCGGCGCGAGCGGCGATCTCATTCCCGCCTCCTACATCGCGGCGGTCGTGATGGGCAAGCGAGACGTCTATTACCGCGGGCGCGTGCGCCCGACCACGGAGGTCTACACGGAGGCCGGGCTCGCGCCGATGGCGCTCGAGCCCAAGGAAGGCCTGGCGATGGTCAACGGCACCAACTTCATGACCGCGGTGGGCGCGCTCGCGTTGCAGGACGCGCACCGCCTCGCCGTGATCGCTGACGCCTGCACCGCGCTGGCCACCGAAGCACTCACCGGCATCACCGGCCCCTTCGATCCTTTCCTCCACGACACCGCCAAGCCCCATCCCGGGCAGGTCGCGTCCGCCGCGCGGACTTTGCGGCTCCTCCGTGGGAGTCGCCTGGCGCGCGACTACGCGGAGCTGGTGCGTGAGTTGGGCACGCTGGACAAGGGCTACCGCCGCCTGGAGGCGAAGATCCAGGACAAGTACTCGATCCGCTGCGCACCCCAGTGCGTGGGGGCGCTGCACGACGTGGTGACCTGGGCGCGGCAGATCCTCTCCATCGAGCTCAACTCGAGCAACGACAATCCCCTCTACGACCTCGAGGCGGGCGCCGTGCGGAGCGGGGGTAACTTCTCGGGCTTCCACGTCGCCCTCGCCATGGACACGCTGAAGACGGCGGTGGCCAGCGTGGCCGATCTGCTCGACCGGCAGTTCGAGCTGCTGAACGACGAGAAGTACAACATGGGGCTGGGGATGTGCTGCACCAACCCGCTCCCCGACGATCATCCCGAGGCGGGCACGCATCACGGCTTCAAGGGCATGCAGCTCGCCATCTCCGCGCTCACCGCGGAGGCCCTCAACGCCTGCACGCCGATGACGGTGTTCAGCCGCTCCACCGCCTGCCACAACCAGGACAAGGTCTCCATGGGCGCGACGGCGGCGCGGCAGGCGCGGGAGGTGGTGGACCTCACGCAGCGGGTGGCCGCGATCCACCTCCTGATCCTGTGCCAGGCCGCGGATCTCCGCGGGGCGGACCGCCTCGGCGAAGGCACCCGCCGCGTCTACGCGGCGGTGCGCAAGGTGTCCCCCTTCGTGGACTTCGACCGGGAGCTGCGGCCGGATATCGAGCGCGTCGTCGAGCTGATGCGCTCGGGCGTCCTGGTAGACGCCATCGAGGCCGACACCTAGCACCTCGCGGTCAGCGCACGACGAGGACGCGGAGGACCTCCACTAGCACGCTCGGCAGGCGCTCCGGCCGGGAGAGCACGGCGTAGCCGCGCGGACCGAAGATGGACGTCAGGTAGGTTGGCGCCTCCCTATCGACGGTCAGGCAAAATGGCAGCAGGCCCTGGAGCCGTGCCTCCGCCACCGCTTGCCGGGTATCCTCGATGCCATACCGACCGCCGTACTCGTCGACGTCGTTCGGCTTGCCGTCGGACAGGAGCAGCAGCAGGCGGTGACGGGCCCGCTCGCGTCCAAGGAGCGCGCTGGCATGACGGATGGCCGCCCCCACGCGCGTGTAGCCGTCGGGCTCCAGTGCCCCCACGCGCTGCCGTGCCGCCTCGCGGGACCGCTCGTCGAACCTCTTCACCGTGACCACGCGCACGGCATGGGGACCTTCGCCCGAGAATGCGAGCACGGCGTGCCGATCGCCGAGGACCTCGAGCGCCTCCAGCAGTACAACGAGCGCTTCGCGCTCCACGTCCACGATGCGCAGACGCCCACTCACCCAGGCATCGGTGGAGGCGCTCACGTCGACCAGCACGGCGATGGCCAAATCCCGGCGGGTGGGCCGCTGGTCCACGTACAGCCGGTCGTCGCCTGGCATTCCGGCATGCCGGTCGGCATAGGCCGTGACGTAGGCGCCCAGATCCAGCTCAGCGCCCTCGGGCTGACGTGCCGACCGCACCCGGTGGGGCCGTAGGCCGTCGAAGCGGCGGCGCACCTGGCGGACAAGGCTGGCGTGGCGAGCGAGCACGTCCGCGACCCATGCTTCGCCGCCGATGATGGCATCCGCCGGGCGCACGGTCGCCCCGGGCATCCGATACGCGCCGGCCCGATGATCCCACTCCGGATAGGTGATTCCCTGCACGCCTGAGTCCGCGCCCGACTCGCGGATCGATGGTGGCAGGGGCACGGCATCGCTTTCCAGCACATCGCGGGGGGAGCCGGGGGTACGCACCACGCGGGCCTCCGGCAGTTCGGACAGGGCGTCGCCCAGGTCGGCCGTGTCGCTGGTGCCTTGGTCGAGGGGACGCTGAAGTCCCATCGGATCCTCCGCGCTTTCTGTCGGATCGTCGACGCGCACCATCCAGGTGCCGGGCGCGGCGTCGTCCTCGTCGTCCCGTGGAGGCCGCACGCGGGGACGCCGCCGCGGCGCCGCCGGGGCGGCGCGGCGCTGGGATGACGGCGGCCCCTCGTCGCCCGCGCGCGCGGCCACGAGGGCGGGGCGTCGGGCCTCGCCCCACAGCGACACCGGCGCCACCCCGCGATAGCGACCCGCGGGACCGAGTGCTCCCGCGCGGACCCGCGCCCACTCTCGAGCGTCCTCGGCGGTCAGGACAGCGGGGAGCGGCGGTGAGCTGAGAGCGGCGCCGAGCTCGTCACGGAGCATCCCCTCCACCATTCGCTCGGCCGGCAGCAGAACGTCGAGTGGCGGGCGCTCGTCCAGGGCGGCTGCGCGCGCCGCCTCCAACGCCGGCACGAAGCCACGCAGCGTCCGTGCCAGCATCCGGTCGACGACAGCCCCGGTCGCGATCTGGTAGAGGTCCTGCTCGAGCCGGGGCGCATCATGCGGATGGGCACCCGCGAAGCCGCGCGTGAGGCGCGCCATCTGCTCCACGGCGAGGAGGCGGTAGCAGTCGAGCGCTGCCGCCTCCCCATCCGGCGCCGCGAGGGCACGGGGTAGCCAGATGTGCCGGCCGTCGGTCGCCGCCCTTGCCGCGCGCGCCGCGAGGTGGCGCGGCGCGCGGCCGAGCACGCGCGCGAGCCATGTCGGCGGGGGCTCCTCGTCCGATGGGTAGATCGCCAGCGGCTCGCCCCAGAGCGCATGAAGGAGCAGCGCGAGCCGCCGCCGGACGAGCCCGAGGGCAAGAACGGGCGGTGCTGCGGGCGGGCGTACCCGCCACCAGAGGTCACGGGCACCGGTCACGGCAATTCGCGCGCCCTCGATGATCAGACCCTCGGGCTCGCTCATGCCCGCGCTACACGAGGGCAGTGATGAGGTCGAGGGCCGCCGCCAGCAGGTCGGGGTCGTCAGTGAGCGGTCCCGCGATGGCGACCCGGCAGGCCTCCCGCGGGGGAACCCCGCTCGCGATCAGCCGCGCCGCCGCCACCAGCAGACGCGTGCTCGGCACTTCGGGCAGCCCGCGGTCCCGCAGCCCCCGGAGCCGCTGGGCGAGGGCGACCAGCTCCCCCGCCTGACGGCGGTCCATGCCGCCCTCGTGCGCGATCACGGCGATCTCGCGCTCGGGCGGCGGCACCGTGAACTCGAGCGCGACGAAGCGCTGACGCGTGCTCGGCTTGAGATCCTTGAGCAGGTGCTGGTAGCCGGGGTTGTAGGACACGACCAGCTGGAATTCCTTCGCCGCCACCACCAGCTCGCCGGTCTTGTCGATGGGGAGCACGCGCCGATCGTCGGTCAGGGGGTGGATGACCACGATGGTGTCCTGGCGCGCCTCGACCACCTCATCGAGATAGCAGATGGCCCCAGCCCGCGCCGCGCGGGTGAGCGGGCCGTCCTGCCACACCGTCTCGCTTCCGAGCACTAGGTATCGACCCACCAAGTCGCCGGCCGAGAGATCGTCGTGGCACGCCACCGTCACGAGCGGGCGCCGGAGCCGCCAGGCCATGTGCTCGACGAAACGCGTCTTCCCGCAGCCGGTGGGGCCCTTCAGCATGACCGGCAGGCCGCGCGCGTGGCAGGCCTCGAACACCGCGATCTCGTCGCCCGCCGGGAGGTAGAAGGGCTCGTCCGCGGGCGCCGGGCGCAGCCCGTCCGTCATGGCCGCCCCGGCTGCGCCATCGGGGCGCGCAGGGCCCATCGGCGCGCGGTCAGGCGGTCGGGCGCACTGGGGCCAGCCGCTCGGACTCGAGCGCCGTCACCGGGCGCCCGGCGAGGAAGAAGAAGTCCCAGAGGAACAGGCCCACGCCCGTCACGAACAGAGCCCCGGTGGTCACCAGCATGAGGAAGTGCACCTGCAGCTTGAGCTGGGTCTCCAGATAGCCGATGCTCAGGATGCGCTCCAGATAGGTCTGGGTGATCCCGGCCGCCGCGAACGCCATCGTCATCCCGAACATCCCGCCGATCTGGAGCCAGAACCCCCAGAATCCGGCGGCCGTCTCCCGCGAGGCCTCGGGCCGCCCGGTGAGCCCGGGCAGAGCGTAGGTCACCATGCCGAGCACGATCATCACATACGCGCCGAAGAACGCCATGTGGCCGTGCATCGGCGTGATGAGCGTGCCGTGGGTCCACTTGTTCACCGCCGGCCACGTGTGGGCGAGCCCCAGGATACCCGCTCCCAGCGCGGAGAAGATCGCGCTGCCGATGGTCCAGTGCATGGCCATCCGATTCGGGTGCTCGAAGCCGGAGCGCCGCATCGCGTAGTACGCGTACATCGCCATGGCAAGGAAGGACAGCGGCTCCAACGCGCTGAAGAGCCCGCCCAGGGGCAGCCAGTAGCGTGGCACTCCGATCCAGTAGTAGTGGTGCGCGGTCCCGAGAATTCCGGAGATGAAGGTGAGGCCCACGATCACGTACAGCCACTTTTCCAGCACCTCCCGGTCCACGCCGGAGAGGCGGATGAGGAGGTAGGCGAGGATGCCCCCCTGGATCATCTCCCACACGCCTTCGACCCAGAGGTGCACCGTCCACCAGCGGTAGAAGATGGCCAGGGTGTAGTTATTGAACTCGAGGAGCGACGGCAGGTAGAGCAGCGCCGAGCAGGCGAGGCCGGCCACGAGGACGCCTTCGGTCGTGGTCAGGCGGCCGCCCGTGTAGATGGTCATGCCGATGTTGTAAAGGAACATGAGCATGACCACGACGATGACGATCTTGAGGGGAAACGGCTGCTCCAGGAGCTTGTTTCCAGCCGTCCACCGGAACACGTAGCCCACCACCGCGGTCACACCCATCGCCGTCCACAAGACGAGCTGGACGTAGGCGAGCCGCACGCTGTAGAGCTCCACCCGCGATTCCTCGGGCACCACGTAGTAGGCGGCGCCCATGAACCCGGTGAGGAGCCAGACGAGCAGCACGTTCGTGTGAATGGCCTTGACCACGTCGAACGGCAAGATCGCCATCAGCGGATCGGGGCCGAGGTACTTGGCGGCGGCGAGGAGCCCGAAGGCCACCTGCAGCCCGAACAGCAGCATGGCGACGGCGAAGTACGGATAGGCGACGCGCTGGGACGAGTATCGCATCTCGCGGCCCCCTACTTGAGCGTGAGGAGATAGGCCACGATCTCGTCCACCTGGTCCGGCTTCAAGGTTTGGGCGTAGTCACTCGGCATGAGCGAGCGGCCGCCGGTGGAGTAGGTCGGACCTACGAGCACGTGGGCGTTGGGATCGAGAATCGACTCGCGGATGTAGCTCGGTGCGTCCTTGGCCTTGCCATGGTAGTCGCTACCGCGCACGCGGTTGGCCGCGGTGGCGGCGATACCCGCGAGCGAGGGGCCCACGAGATTGACGTTGGAGGCGATCGAGTGGCACGCCCCGCACGCCGGCGGTGAGGCATTGAACAGGGCGCGGCCGAGCTCAGCGGGGTCGCTGGAGGCGGCGGTGACGGGCAGTGCCCCGACATTGGCCCCCGGCACCGCGCTGCCGCGCACGAGAATTGGCCGCGGGGGCCACCCCTGAGTATCGATCTTGCTCACCCACGTGAGGAATGCGATGACGGCGGTGATGTCGCGGTCGGACAGCTTCAGCTGAGGCATCAGACGGCGATCGCGCTGCTCGGAATAGAAGCGCGAGGGCTCCTTGAGGAAGTCGCGCAGGTAGTCGGCGCCGCGCTGGGACGCGATCTGGGTCAGGTCCGGCGCGTAGTAGGCGCCCTCGCCTAGGAGCGTATGGCAGTTGATGCAGTTATTCCGGTGCCACACGTCCTTGCCGGCAATCACGGCGGCATCGATGGCGGCGGCGTTGGTGAGGGCCGGGATCTTACGGTGGCTGTCCACCGTCAGGCCGAGGAAGACGAGTGCGCTCACTGCTGTGCTCACCACGAAGAAGGCCCGCGTGCCGCGCTTGGTCATAGCCGCACCCGCCCCAGCCGCCGGGCACGGCGGATCGTGAAGGTGGTCGCAACCCCGAAGGCCCCGAGACCGCTGACGGCCGACGTGAGGGCAAGCACGTCAGCCGGGACGGCCAGCCCCAGGCGCGCGGCCAAGAGCGCCAGGCTGGACCCGAGCGCGGCGACGGACAGGAGGATGAGCAGGACGGTCGTCGTCATACGCCGATCCGGGAGAAGTTGGACAGCGCGATCCAGCCCGTGTAGACGAGGGCCGCCGCCATCACCGCGAAGACCACCCAAGCGAGCGCGCGCGACAGAACTGGAGTGGCTCTCAGTTCCGAGGACATGGCACCTCCCACGTTGGAGGACACTTAGACCTTCGACGGCGAGGTTGTCAACTGGTCGGACGCCGTATGCGCGCCGCTCGCCTCCCGACGCGTCCGCGCTCGATCAGCGGCCGCTGGGCGCGTACTTCCCGCTGATCTGCGGGGTCGTGCCCTCCTGGCCCTTGTTCTGCCGATCGAGCCGCGTCTCGCGGGACCACGTGCGCTTGAGATCGTCGCGCACGCCGAAGCGCAGCCGGCCCAGCCCCTCGGTCTCCAGCTCGATGCGGTCCCCGTCCTGGAAGCCCGAAAGCCCCCGGTGGTTGGTGCCGGTGGCGAGGAGGTCGCCGGGCTCGAGGGCGTGAATGGAGGTCACCCACTCCACGCAGCGCGGGATCTTGTGGGCCATGTCGCTCGTGTTGAAGTTCTGCATGAGCGTCCCGTTGACCCAGAGCCGGACCTGCAGCTTGTGCGGGTCGGCGATCTCGTCCGCGGTCACGATGTAGGGGCCGATGGGCGCGAAGGTGTCCCGGCTCTTCATCTGGTAGAACGTGTTCCCCGGCGGGAGCAGGCCGCGCGCCGACCCGTCGATGAAGTTCACGTAGCCGAAGACGTGGCGCATGGCGTCCGCCGCGCGCACCTTGGACGCGGGCGAGCCCATGACCAGCGCCACCTCCGCCTCGCCTTCGAAGATCGTCGCGGGGACGTCCGGCAGGATCATGGTCTCATTGGGCCCGATGATGGCCCCCGGCGATTTGAGGAAGGCATTGATGGGAGCGGGCTCGCTGCGCGTGCCGTCCTCCATGTAGTTCACCGCCATGCAGACGATGGTGCCGGGACTCGGCAGCGGAGGTCGGAGACGCACCTGGGCCAGCGGCACGCCCTTGCCGCCGTCGGCGGCGGCCTGGAGCCGGCCGCGGTACTCGTCGAAGCGCGTGATGAGGCCGCGGATGAGGTCCTGGGGATGAAGGCGCGGGATCTCACGCGTGATCTCGGTCACGTCCACCACGGTGTCGCCCTTGAGCACGCCCAGCCGCCATTCGTCGAAGAAGAGGATCTTCACGCCGGCCTCCCTTTGCATTGAAGCCTGGGTTGAGGCCCCGACTATACACCCCGCGCCGTCCCCGTTGACACGGGGGGCGCCATCGGGAACCATGGCCCGCATGAGCCCCAAAGCGATGGTCCTCGAGTTCGGGATGGGTGTGGACGTGCATGGCAACGATGTCACCAAGGCGGCATGCCGCGGCGTCTCCGACGCCATCCGGCACTCGAGCCTGCCGCTGTTCCAGGATGTGCGCGCCCGCGGGGGTCGCATGCTCGTGGACGTCACGGTGGGCGTGCCGGACCCGGACAAGGTAGACGTCGAGCAGGTGCGCCGCGAGCTGCCGCACGGCGAGGTGACCGTGCGCCCGGTGGCGGGCGGGCTCCGCGTGCCCGGCGCCGATACCCTGATCGCCTGCGTCGCCATCACGGTCAGCGTCGATGATGGGAAGGGAGGCCCGGCATGACGACGACCGCTATCGGCATCGGGCTCACGCGACTCCAGCACCTCGTGCTCTGGGTGTCGAACGTCGAGCGGAGCGTCCGCTTCTACTGCGGCCTCCTCGGCTTCGAGGTCAAGCACCGCCGCCCCCACGCCGCGTTCCTGAAGATTCCCGGCACGCCGGACGACCATCACCTGGGCCTGTTCGAGCAGCCGGGCGTGACGCCGCCCCATGAGGGCGTGGCCCGGATGTACCATTCCGCCTGGGAAGTGGGCGCGCTGACGGACCTCGTCACCGCGCAGCGCCGGCTGGTGGAAGCGGGCGCGCTGGTGGGATCGTCGGATCACGGCGTGAGCCTTTCGCTCTACGCCAAGGACCCCGATGGGCTCGAGTTCGAGATCTTCTGGACGCGCCCGGACGGCGTCCCGACGCCGACGCGCGCCCTCGACCTTGCCGGCGAGCTGGCCCGCCGGGGCCTTCGGGCGCCCTGAGCCCTTCCTCTGCTATCATCGGCGACGGAGACTCGACAAAGGAGACCACCATGGCCGTGAGCACGAGCTACTCCCTGGAGCAGTTCCTCGCCGACACGCGCGCGACCATCCAGACCAAGGGCGTCCCCTCCGGCCTCGCCGAGATCCGGGGGCATCTCGAGAAGCTCCTGAGCAATCCAGAGCTCTTGACGAAGCACCTCGGCGACCCCGTCCCCTACACCGAGCGCGCCACCATCGGCCACGATCCCGAGACCGATGTTCACGTGCTGGTGCACGGGCGCGAGAAGGGGGGGAAGTCCTCGGTGCACGACCACGGGCCGTGCTGGGTGGTGTACGGGAACTACCGGAATCCCACCCGGATGCGCCGGTGGCGCCGCCTCGACGACGGGAGCCGCCCCGGGTACGCGCGAATCGAGATGTCGAAGGAGTTCCTCAACGAGGCCGGGCACGCCGCGGTGTTCGCGGTGGGCGACATCCACTCCATCGAGTTCGGCGACGACACCATCTTCATCCGCGTCACCGGCGGGGACGTGGAGTCGAAGCAGACATTCCGCTTCGACCCCGAGAAGGACACCGTCGAGGTCGCGAACCGCGCCCTGGGCCAGCGCTAGAGGCTAGACCTTCCCCCAGTACGCGCGCGCCGACGGGAACACCGTCTGGCAGCGCGTGGGCTCGGTGGGCCCATCGAGGGTGTGCGCGGCGGCGCGCCACGTGGCGTAGTGCGGCATGGTCCGATGCGCCTCCAGCGCGGTCTGGTCCTTGTAGAGCTCGAAGAAGTAGTAGACGTTCGGATCCTTCTCGTCCTGTAGCACGTTGAAGCGCAGGCACCCCGGCTCGTCCCGCTCCGAGCCCAGCGCGTCCACTTCGATGGCGTCGAGGAACTTCTTCCGCTGATCCGGCTTGATCCGAACCTTCACCCACATCGCGAGCATGGCGGCTCCTTGTCGGTCGGGTCCACGGCGGGGGTCTACTTCCGCAGGCGCACCTCTTCGAGGGGCGCCGACCACGGGTACGGGTTGATCAGCATCAGCGCGGGCTCGGTGACCCGGGCGCTCATGGCGCTGGGCCAGATGTAGTCGTAGATGGGGGCGAAGCGCACGCGCTCGGCGAGCTCGCGCTGGATGCGGTGGAGCAGCGCCTCGCGTTTCTTCCGGTCGGTCTCGCGCGCCTGCTGCGCGTAGAGGGCCTCGATGTCGGGCCACGACCCGTAGGTGTACGTGCCGTCCGCCGCGACCGTCTCGGAGAGCCGTGACGCCGCGTTCCCGTAGACGGCGTTGATGCACACGCAGACACCCTTGAGCTTCTTGGACGCGAGCGCGGTGTAGAAGGCGGCCCGCTCCATGGTGCGCACACGGGTCTTGATGCCGACGGCAGCGAGATAATTGGTCACCGTCTCGCCGAGCGAGCTGTACGGCGGCCAGGGATAGAGGTCGCCGGCGTCGAAGCCGTTCGGGTAGCCGGCCTCGGCAAGGAGCTGCTTGGCCCGCTGGACGCTGTAGGACGGCGCCTCGATGGGCAGGGCGAAGTCGAAGCCCTTGGGCACCACGTTGCCGGTGGGGATGGAGGCGCCCACCGTCTCGACCTCGCTGAGCCCGCGGCGGTCGATGGCAAAGCTCGCCGCCTGCCGCACGCGCTTGTCGGCCCACGGGGACTTCGGGTCCCACATGTCGAAGAAGTCCAGATAGACGGTGCCGATGCCGCCGGAGAAGACCAGCTTGAGATTGGGATCGCGCTTCACCTCGTCGGCCATCGGCGTGTCGATGAGATAGGCGAGGTCCACCTCGCCCCGCTTCACCATCGCCATGCGCGTGGTCGCGTCGGGCACGCTCTTGTAGACGAGTCGCTTCACCGCCGGCATCTTGCGCCAGTAGCCCTCGTAGGCCTCCATCACCAGGTCGACGCCCGGGGTGAAGCTCACGAACTTGTAGGGGCCGAGCCCGACCGGCGCCTTCTTGAAGCCATCGGGTCCCACCTGCTCCACGTACTTCTTCGGCACCACCCAGCCGGCGCCCGAGGCGAACGTACCGTAGAAGGTCATGAAGTCGGGCCAGGGCTCGGTGAGCACGAAGCGGATCCGATGGGGATCCACCACCACGACGTCCTTCACCTTGTCGTGCAGGAGCTTGCCCTTCGCGCGGTGGAAGGAGAACTTCACGTCCTCCGCGGTGAAGGGATCGCCGTTGTGAAACTTCACGCCCTGGCGGAGCTTGAACTCGTAGATCTTCTGGTCCTGGCTCACCGTCCACGACTCGGCCAGGCTCGGGGCGAACTGGTTGCCCGGCATGGGCTTCACGAGGGCGTCGTGGAGCGCGTAGAGGATCCAGAACGGCGTGATCACGCCCACCACCTCGCCGGGATCGAACCACATCGGCGACACGTTCACGTAGAGCGCCCAGCGCATCTCGCCTTCCGGCTTACCCTGCGCGCCCGCCGCCGCCGGCCAGCCGCCGAACCCGACGGCGAGCGCCGCGGCCAGGGCGACCGCCCGCGCCGCCCGCCTCATACCTGGTCGATCCCGCCGCGCAGCGCGCCAGCCTCGATGCTACCCCACAGGACCTCGAACCCCGACGGCAGCGCCCGGCTGTTCGGCATCGAGAGCCAGAGCCGATAGAGCAAACGGTCCTGGCGCGAGGCCGGGTCGTCCTCATACGCAGTGCGGGCGTGATAGGTGACGTGGCTGTTGAGGAGCTGTAGGTCGCCAGGGACGAGCGTCATCTCGTAGCAGAGCTCCTCGGCCAGCTCGGCGAGGAGATCGAGCGCCTCGTCCTGCGCCGCGGTGAGCTTCGGGACGCCGGGCAGCCGCTGCGCGGCCTCGACGAAGGTGCGCGAGTACTGGCTCGTGAAGCGCCCCTCGCGGATGCCCCACACGGGCAGCGCATAGGTCCGGCGCTCGCCGCCCGCCTCCTCGCCCTCGCGGCTCCGGTGATAATCCTGGAGCAGCAGCGCGACGAGATCGGGCCGCCGGGCCAGCATTGCGTCGTGTATCGCCACCGAGCTGACCACCTTGCTCTTGCCGCCCGCGCGGGCCTGGCGCACGCAGAGGAGGGCCACCACGTCGGTGCGGTCGGTGTGGAAGCGCAGCGGGCCGGACGACCTGGATCTATATCGTGACGTCGGTGACGCGTCCGACGCCCGGCCCGGCATGGCCGGCTGGGCCACGCTCCCGTACACGCGCAGCTCGTCCCGCACCTCGCCGATCAGCTCGCCGCGCGAGTTCTGGTACCGCGGGCTGCCCAGATGCGCGCCGATGCCGAAGTAAAGGGTGCGGAGATCGTCCTCCTCGTAGCGCTCGACGGGCAGGCCGCGGAGCAGGACCACACCCCGTCCGTCCTCCAGCTCGCGTTGCACCGCCGCGAGCGTGCGGCTCCAGCCGGGAAGCGGGAAGTCGGCACGCGTGATGTCGCGCCAGGCGAGACCGCGACGCCGCACGGCGTCGACCGCGGCGTTCAGCTCTGCCACCGCGCCGGCCGAGACGGGCCAGATCCAGTCGGTGCTGCGGCTCAGCTCTTCGCCCTTCCAGGCGGCGGGGCCGCCGAGGGGCTGCGCGATGGTGGTCGCCATGGGACGAGACCTCCGCTGTGGGATCCGGATGGAGACGGGCGCGGCGAGCCGCTGCCACGGCGCAGGATGGCACCGTTGACCGGCCGGCGTCAATGGCGCCGCGCCCGAGGGTCAGGCGGACGGGGAGGAGGCGAGGGCGGCCCGGGCGGCGGTGATCTCGCCGGTGACCGCGCCGGCGCCGGGGAATTCGCGGTGGGCTTTCCGATACCAGTAGCGCGCGTTGTCCAGATCGCCCTCGATGGTGTGCACGATGCCATGCAGCCACGCCGCGAGCGCCCCGTCGAGCCCCTGGACGATCGCGTGCGCCTGCTGCCAGTCCCCCGCGGCGAGGTGCTCCACCGCACGCGCGAGCCCCGCGTCCGCCATGGGCCGATTCTACCGCGCGGCGCCCGCGCGCGGCGCGTTTGCCATTGCCGCGCGAATGGGGGAAGATCGCCCCGTCATGAAAGGAGACTGCCGGTGACCGACTCTCGTCCTGCTCCAGGTGTGCTCGCGGGCGTGCGTGTCCTCGACTTCGGCCGCTACATCGCGGGGCCCTACTGCGCGGCGCTGCTCGCCGACCTGGGCGCCGATGTCATCCGCATCGAGCGTCTCGATGGCGGCGAGGACCGCTGGGTGGCGCCGGTGGGCGAGGACGGCGTGGGCGCGATGTACGTGGTGATGAATCGGAACAAGCGCGGCATGACCCTCGATCCGAGCTCCGCCGAGGGCCGCCAGATCGTGCAGCGGCTGGTCGCCACCGCCGACGTCGTGGTCGCGAACCTCCCGCCGGAGGTGCTGCGCTCGCTGGCCCTCGACCTGGAGAGCTTGCGGCGCGTGAAGCCCGACATCATCCTCACCACCGTCACCGCATTCGGTGCAGGCGGACCCTGGAGTCACCGACACGGCTTCGACGGCATCGGCCAGGTCATGTGCGGCTCGGCCTATCTCACCGGCACGCCCGAGCAGCCGTACCGGGCGGCGGTGGCCTGGGTGGATTGCGGCACCGCCTCCCTCGCCGCGTTCGGGACGCTGGCCGCGCTCATGGAGCGCCAGAAGACGGGGCGGGGCCAGAAGGTGGAGGGCGCGCTCCTGCGGACCGCGGTCGCCTTCAACAACCCCACCCTGGTGGAGCAACGGGTGGCGCGCCCGAATCGCATCGCTACCGTGAACCGCGGGCAGACCTCGGCGCCCTCCGATCTGTTCCGCACCAAGGACGGGTGGATCATCGCCTACGCGATCGGCAACCCGATGTTCAAGCGGTGGGCGCGCCTGATGGGCGAGGAGCACTGGCTCACCGACCCACGCTTCGCCGACGACCTCGCGCGCGGGGACCACGGCGAGATCATCTCCAAGCGGATGAACGAGTGGACGGGCGAGCGCACCACCGCGCAAGCGCTGGCCGATCTCGAGAACGCGAAGATCCCCGCCGGCCCGCTCTACTCCCCACAGCAGGCGCTCGAGGACGCGCACATCCGGGCCGCCGGCCTGCTCGCGGACACCGCGTACCCGGGCCTGCCGCGTCCCGCGCCGCTCGCGCCGATGCCCGTCGACCTCTCGGAGACGCCCGGCCACTTCCGCCACCGCGCGCCCACCCTCGGCGAGCACACCGACGCCATCCTCGGCGAGCTGGGCTACAGCGCCGAGGCGATCGCGGGCCTCCGCGAGAGAAAGGTGGTCTGAGCCATGAACGGACGGGTTGCGGTGCTTCCGGCGTATGGCGGCGACTTCGAGCTGCGCGAGTATCCGGTGCCGGATCCCGAGCCGGGAGCGGTGCTGGTGCGGTTGACCCGCGCGGGCGTGTGCGGCTCCGACCTGCACATCTGGCGCGGCGAGATGAAGGAGGTCTATGGCTCCCCCCCCAAGGATCTGACCTTCGGCCACGAGATGTGTGGGCGCGTGGAGCGCCTGGGCACGGGGGTGGCCACGGACTCGGCGGGCGCGCCGCTGCGTGAGGGCGACCGCGTCGCGTTCCTCTACTTCTTCCCCTGCGGGCGCTGCCCGGTCTGTACCCGCGACGAGATGGGCTCGTGCCCGCGCAAGGGCCGCGCGAACCGGGTCGCGGGCACCGCGCCCTACTTCAACAACGCCTACGGCGACTATTACTACCTCCGGCCGGGCGGCTGGATCTACCGCATCCCCGACGAGGTGTCCGACGACATGGCCACGCCGGCCAACTGCGCGCTTGCCCAGGTGCTGTACGGCTTCACGCGCGCCGGCGTCCGCATGGGCGACGCGGTGGTGGTCCAGGGGGCGGGCGGCCTCGGCCTCAATGCCATCGCGGTCGCCCGCGACATGGGAGCGGGGACCATCATCGTGGTGGATCGCGTGCCCGCGCGCCTGGCCCTCGCCCGCGAGTTCGGCGCCGACCACACGTTGAGCCTCGAGGAGCTCCCCACCCCCGAGCGACGCATCGCCGCCGTGCAGGATCTCACCGACGGCTTCGGCGCGGACGTGGTGGCGGACTTCGTGGGCTATCCGGACGTGGTGCCGGAAGGGCTCAGGATGCTGCGGAGCGGCGGGTGCTACCTCGAAGTCGGCTCCATCGCGCCGGGCAACATGTTCTCCTTCGACGCCACCGCCCTCGTGCGTGGCAACATCCGCCTCGTCGGGACCTCGAATTACTCGCCGTGGGCGCTCGCCCAGGCCCTCGCGTTCCTGCGTCGGGGCCAGGCGCGCTTCCCGTTCGCGCGCCTCGTCTCCCACGTCTATCCCCTCGAGAAGATCTCGGACGCGTTCCAGCAGGCGGACTGGATGCAGCGGGGCGGCGATGGCCTGCGGCTGTCGCGGGCCGCGCTGTCGATGGCGTGAGGCGGGTTCGCGGGATGCGGCCCGGAGCGAATCAGCGCGGGCTCGGACTGATCGAGATCGTGCTCGCGCTGGTGATCGTCGCGATCGCGGGGGCTCTGCTCTACCGCTACGTCGGCTCGACCGCCAAGACGGTCGAGAAGTTCAAGGAGGACCGGCCGCTCGCCCACACGCGGCTCGCCGCGGATCAGGCCACCCTGGCGGCGATGCAGGGGGCGCTCCAGACCTTCCGCGCCACCAACGAGGGCAAGGTGCCGCCCGACAAGGCCGGCGTCGCCGGCCTGATGGCCGGCCCGCCGAAGTTCCAGTGCGAGGGCGGTGACTTCGACTACGATCCGGCGACCGGCACGCTCCGTCTGACCGTGACCGACGTCACCCGCTGCTAGGGCGGCCCGTCTAGCCCCCGACGCTTTTCGCGAGCGCCTTGATGCTGTCCACGACGACGCTCGTCAGCTGATCGGTCTCCTCGTTGGTGATGCAGAGGGGCGGCGCGAGGCGCAGCACGCTGCCTCGCGCGTACACGATGGCCCCGCGGCTCCAGGCCTCGCGGTCGAGGTCGGCCACGATCTTGGAATCCAGCGGCTTGCCCGAGCCGTCCGGGTCGACGAGGTCCACGCAGACGAGCAGGCCCCGGCCCCGTACTTCCCCGACGACCTTGGTGCCGGCGAGCGCGCCGCGCAGCCCCTCCAGCAGCCGCGTGCCCTGAACAGCCGCGTTCTCGACCAGGCGGTCCTGTTCCATGATCTTGAGGTTCGCGAGCGCGGCCGCGCAGGCCACCGGATGGGCGGCGTAGGTGTTCGGATGCACGTTCTCCTGGGTGGTGTCGTCGGGGAACGCGGAGGCCAGGTGCGGGCGCGCGATGCTGGCGGACAGCGGGATGTAGCCCGAGGTGATGCCCTTGGCCACCGACATCAGGTCCGGCACCACGCCCTCGTGATCGCAGGCGAACCAGCGACCGGTGCGCCCGAAGCCGGTGATCACCTCGTCGGCGACCATGAGCACGTCCATCTCGTCGCAGACCGCGCGCACCGCCTTCAGCCATCCGAGCGGCGGAATGATGAAGCCGCCCGAGGAGAGGATGGGCTCCAGGATGACCGCGGACACGGTGTCGGGGTTCTCGCGCTCGATGATCTCGCGCAGCTCACGCGCGCGCCGCTCCACCAGCTCGGCGTCGGTGCCCGTCCCGCGGTCGCGGAAGGGATGGGGGGGCGCGGCCTTGGCGAAGCCCGCGGGCTGCAGCGGCGCGTAGGCTGCCGTCATGTGGGGCAGCCCGCAGATCGCGTACGTGCCCATGGTGGCGCCGTGATAGCCGCCTTGCAGCGCGATGACCTTGTACTTGTTCGAGCGGCCGCGGGCCAGCCAGTACTGCCGCGCGATCTGCATGGAGCGCTCGTTCGCCTCCGAGCCGGACACCGCGAACATGGTGTAGCGCAGGTCGCCGGGGGTGAGCGTGGCGAGCTTGGCCGCGAGCTCGGCGGCGGGCCGGTTGGAGAACTGGCGCGTGGTCGGGTAGTAGGCCAGCTTGACGGTCTGCTCGGCGATCGCCTCGGCGATCTCGCGCCGGCCGTGGCCGACGTTCACCACCGCCAGACCCGCGAAGCCGTCCATCAGCTTCTTCCCCTGCTCCGTCCAGACCCACACCCCCTCGGCGCGGTCGATGACCAGCTCGTCATCCTTGAGAAACGGGTGGTCCTGAGTCTTGTGCGTCCAGAGATGACGGATGTCGTCAGCGTGTGTGCTCATGAGGCACAGGGTAGGCAATGCGGCATCGCGGGGCAAGCGGAGATTTCGGCTAACATGATGGCGTCATGACGGAGCCGGCTCCGCTCGCCGAGGCGCTCCGCGGCCGGACCGTGCTCGTCGTCGAGCGCGATCCCACCGCGCGGGGGTCGCTCGCGGCCCAGCTCGCCGCGCTCGGCGCGGCCACCGACACCGCCGCGTCCGGTCCCGAAGCGCTGCTCCGACTCGCGCGCGGGGACGAGCACGGTGGGATTGGCCTCATCGTGCTCGCCGCCGATCTTCCCGGCATGGGCGCGGCGGGCTTGACCCGCGCGCTCCGCACGCGGCCTGAGACCCGGGCGGTGCCGGTGGCGACCGTGCCGGGCCCCGCCCTCGACCCGGCCGCGCTGCTGCGGGCGCTCGACGCGGCGGCGGCGCCCGCCGAGCTCGATCTGACCGCAGCGAGCGCGCGCCTGGGCCTCGCCCCCGCCGAGCTCGCGGAGCTGCATCGGGCCTTCGCCCCGCAGGCGGAGGAGCACCTCGGGGCCCTCGCGCGCGCGGTCGAGGCCGGGGACGCCGACGCCGCCCGACGCGTGGCGCATGCCCTCGCGGGCGCCGCGGGCAATCTCGGCGCCGGCGACCTGCACCGCGCCGCCCGCGAGCTCGAGCATGCGACGCGCGCGGGCGCCGAGGGCCTCGCCGCGCCGCTGGCCGACGTCGCGCGTGCGGGCCGCGCGCTGCTCGCGGCCATCGCCCGCCTCGGGCCCGCGCAAGCCGGCGCTCCCGTGACCGGCGCGCCCCCGCCGCGGGCGCCCCGGGGCGAGCTCGCCGACCGCCTCGTCCTCATCGTGGACGACGTCCGCACCAACGTCGAGCTCCTCGTGCGCGCGCTCAAGGACGACTACCGGCTGGCGGTGGCCCAGGATGGCGAGAGCGCCCTGCGCAGCGTGCGCGCCGCGCCACCCGACCTCGTGCTGCTCGACATCATGATGCCGGGACTCGACGGCTACGAGGTGTGCCGACGGCTCAAGCTCGACTCCCGTACGCGCGACATCCCGGTGGTGTTCCTCACCTCGCTCGACGAGGTGCGAGACAAGGCGCGGGGCTTCGAGGCCGGCGCCGCAGACTACATCACCAAGCCATTCGAGATCCTCGAGGTGAAGGCCCGCGTGGGCGCGCTCCTGCGCGCCAAGGCCTACCAGGATGCGATCCGGGAGCTGCTCGAGAGCGAGCTCCGCGTGGCGCGCGAGATTCAGCGCGGCCTCGTCCCCCGGAACTTCGCTGCGCTGGGCGGCCCCGCCGCGGAATGCTTCGCATGCCTCGAGCCCGCGCGCGCGGTAGGGGGCGACCTCTACGACGTCTTCCGCGTCGACGACCGGCGCCTGTGCCTGGTCGTCGGCGACGTCTCCGGCAAGGGCATCCCGGCCGCGCTCTTCATGGTGATGACGATCACGCTGATCCGCAGCCTCGCGCGGCTGAGCGGCCGTCCGGACGAGATCCTGGCCCGTGTCAACGACGCGCTGGCCGCGGACAATCCCTCGAGCATGTTCGTCACGCTCTTCTGCGCCGTGCTGGACACGGAGACGGGGCGGCTGACCTGCGCGAGCGGGGGCCACCTCTCGCCGATGCTGATCCGCCCAGGGGCAGAGGCACGGCCGGTGCTTGCCTCCGAGGGCACGCTCGTGGGCGTGCAGCCCGGCCTGGCGTTCCCCGCCACCGAGGTGGAGCTGGCCCCCCACGATCTCCTGGTCGCGTTCACCGACGGGGTGACCGAGGCGATGTCGCCCGACGGCGCGCTCTTCGGCGAGGCGCGACTCCGAGCGCTGCTGGGCGCACTCGGGGACGTCGCCCCCGCCGCCGCGGTCGATGCGGTGCTCGACGGCGTCCGCGCGTTCGCGGACTCCGCCGAGCAGGCCGACGACATCGCGATCCTCGCCGTGCGCTACGCGGGACCGGAAGGACGTCCCGCGGCGACGGCGGACCTGGTCCTCGACCTCCGCGCGACGTTCGAGGAGGTGGTGCGCGCGGCCACCGCGGTGCGAGGACTCTGCGAGGCCCGCGGCGTCCCGCGCGAGCCGACCGACGACCTTCTGCTGGGCCTCGACGAGATGCTCTCGAACATCGTCACGTACGGCTACCCCGGTAACCCCGAGGGCGCGATCGCCGTGCGCGTGGCGATCACCGAGGAGGCGCTCCGGCTCGACATCAGCGATCGCGCCCCCGCCTTCAATCCGCTCGAGGCGGCCACCCCCGACCTGGACGCCCCCCTGGACACGCGGCCGGTGGGCGGCCTCGGCGTGCACCTGGCCCGCTCGGTCATGGACACGATGGAGTATGCGCGGGAGAACGAGGAAAACCGGCTGCGCCTGGTGCGCCGGCTTCGGCGGGATGAGGTGCTATAGTGACGGCGGCATGCCGTTGACCGTTCGGGTAAGTCGCGATGACGGGGGCGCCACGGTGCGCGTACAGCCCTCCGGCAGCCTGGACAGCGCGACCGCGGGGGTGCTCGAGCGCGAGCTCGCCCCCATTCTCGGGAGCGCGGCGAAGGTGCTCGTCCTCGACTTCGCCGAGGTCACGTTCGTGTCCAGCGCGGGCATCCGCGTCGTCCTCGCCGCGCGGAAGCAGCTGGCGGACCGCGGCGGCTCCCTCCTCATGGCCAACCTCCAGCCGCCGGTGGCCAAGGCCTTCGAGATCGTCCGCGCCATTCCCGACGTGACGATCTTCAAGAGCGTCGCGGAGCTGGACGCCTACCTCGCGGCCATGCAGCGCAAGGCGGGCGGCGGCCCTCCGCGCTAGCCCGCGCTCCTCGCTGCGTCCGTCCGCTCGCCCCCCGGCGTCCGCGCGGCGGTGGCGGAGGCCATCGCGCCGGTGGCTCATCGTCGCCGCGCTGTTCGCCGTCACCTACGGCATCTCCACCCCGCTCGCCGCCTACGGCGTCTTCCTGCCCATCCTCGCGGAGGCGTTCGGCTGGAGCCGGGGCGCCATCAGCGCGGCGCTTTCGGTCAACCTCTTGGTCGGGGGCCTTGCCGGCTTCGTCATCGGCGCCCTCGCCGACCGCCACGGCCCGCGCATCCTACTGATGACGACGGTGGTGATGGCGGGCACGGCGTTTGCGCTCGTCGGCGCCGTGCATGCGCTCTGGCAGCTCTACCTCTTCGTCGGGCTGCTCGGCGGCATCGGCATGTCGAGCTTCTATCTCCTCGGGGCCGCCACCGTGACCCACTGGTTCGTGACCCAGCGCGGTCTCGCGCTCGCGCTCGTGCTCGTGGGCTTCAACCTGGGGTACGTCACCGGCGGGCCGCTCGCCGCCTGGCTGATCGGCGCGCACGGCTGGCGCGCCGCCTATGCGATCCTCGGATGCGGCTGCGGCCTCCTGACCCTGCTCGCCGCCCTCACCATCCGGCTTCCCCGCAGCGGCGAGGTCGGACCCCGTGCCGCGACCGTCGCGATCGGCCACTCGGCGGCCATGGAGGCGACGTTACGCGACGCGCTCCGGGACCCGCGCCAGTGGCTGTTGAATGCCTCCTGGCTCTGCATGGGCGGTCTCGCCCTCATGATCAACGTGCACATCGTTCCGTTCGCGCGCGACGCCGGGCTCGGGCTGGCGGGCGCGTCGTTCGCCCTCACCGCCTACGGGGTTGGCGCCGCCGCGGGCCGGCTCCTCGGCGGCGTGGTGTCGGACCGCCTCGGCTCGGTCGCCACCCAGCGGCTCGCGTACGTGGTCACCGCGCTGTCACTGGTGGTGCTCTACTGGGCGCCGACGCACGCCGCCCTGCTCGGCTCGATGGCGGCCTTCGGCGCGGGCTTCGCCGCCACCGACACTCTCGTGGTGAAGATCGTCCCCGACCTCTTCGGCGTCCGCGCGATCGGCGCCATCATGGGCGTGCTCGCGCTCGGCTGGCGCTCCGGGGCGGCTCTGGGGCCGGCGGCGGCCGGCTTCCTCTACGACGCGACCGGCTCCTACGCGTGGTCCTTCGGCCTCGCCCCCGCGGTGGCGCTCACGAGCTGGGCGTGCTTCGCCCTCGCCCTCCGCTGGCCGGTCAGTACCCGAGGGCGCGGTCGACCAGGTTGAGGAGCGGCTCCTTCGCCAGGAAGCGGCGCAGATTCTCCGCGAAGAGCCCCACGCACTTGTCGTCGTAGCTGGGGAGAAAGCCCGACACGTGGGGCGAGACGATCACCGTATCTAGCTGATAGAGGGGATGGCCCGGCGGCGGCGGCTCCTGGGCGAAGACGTCCACCGCGGCGCCCCCCAGCCGCCCGTCGAGCAGCGCCGCCGCGAGCGCCGCCTCGTCCACGCTGGCGCCGCGGCCCACGTTGATGAAGAAGGCGCCCGGCTTCATCGCGGCGAGCTCGCGGACGCCGATCATCCCCCGCGTGGCCGGGGTGAAGGGGGCGCAGTTCACCACCACGTCGGCGCGCGCGAGTAGCGCGCGAAGCTCGCCCGGCGCGTACCACGCGGCGGGGATCGACCCCGACGGATCGCCGGTCCCGGGCAGGGCATAGCCCGGATCCGCGCGCCGCGCGGGGTCGCGCTTGCACGCCAGCACGGTCATGCCGAGGGCGACGCTCGCCATGCGGGCCAGCTCGCGCCCGATGCTGCCGTAGCCGATGATGCCGAGGCTGGCGCCGCGCAGCTCCACCGGCACGAAGAGCGGCCAGCGCCGGCGATCTTCCGGCCACCCGCCCCGCCCCCGCCACTCCACCATGCGGGGCACGCGATGGGCGAGGGCCAGCATGACGGTCACCGCGTACTCCGCGATGGCGGCGGCGTGCACGCCGCTGGTGGTCGTGAGCGGGATTGCGCTCCCGGAATAAAGGGGATGATCGTCGAGGGCGTTCACCCCCGCCATGTGCAGCTGCACCCACCGGAGATCGGGCGCCCGCGCGAGATCCCGCGGCGGGTCCCCGGCGTAGAGCACGTCCACGCCGGCGTAGTCCGCCGCCGCGGGATCCGCGGCCCTCACGCGGAGCGCGGGCGAGACCGCGCGCACGCGGTCGAGCTGCGCCTCGCTGAACGGCATCGTGACGAGGACGTCCACCACGGCGGCGACCGGGAGCGGAAGCCCGCGGTCTACCCGGGGGCGGCGCCCTGCGTCCCGGTGAACACCGCGTACAGCGACTGGCTCGCCGCCATGAAGAGGCGGTTGCGCTTGGGCCCGCCGAAGCACACGTTGCCGCAGATCTCGGGCAGCCGGATCCGCCCGATGAGCTGACCCGCCGGGTTCCAGATGGTCACGCCGCTGTACCCCACGCTGCGCCCGGCATTGCTGGACGCCCACACATTGCCATCCACGTCGCAGCGCACGCCGTCGGGGCCGCACTTGACGCCGTCGACCATGCAGGTGCTGAAGACCTTGCCGTTGGCGACCTTGTTGTCGCCCGTCACGTCGAAGACGAAGATCTCGCCCTTGCCGCCGGGGCCGGTGTCGCCGGGCCCCTTGCCCGTGCTCACCACGTAGAGCCGCTTGTAGTCGGGCGAGAAGGAGAGGCCGTTGGGATCGGGCACTTGCCCCTCGCTGATCACGAGGTCCACGCGCCCGCTGGGGTCCACACGGTAGACGCTCGTCGGCAGCTCGCGCACCGCGGTACCGATCTCCGGGGGCTGGCCCAGACGCGGCTTGAGCCGCCCTCCCTGATTGCTGGGTCCGCCCGACGCGTCCGGTGCGCCCTCGTACAGCTGGCCGCCGTAGGGCGGGTCGGTGAACCAGTAGCTTCCGTCCGGATGCGGCACCACGTCGTTCGGTGAGTTGAGCCGCTTGCCGTTGAAGCGGTCGGCGATGATGGTGGCCGCGCCGTCGTTCTCGTACCGCACCACCCGCCGCATGAGGTGCTCGCACGAGAGCTGGCGGCCCTGGAAGTCGAACGTGTTGCCGTTGCTGTTGTTGGAGGGGGTCCGGAACACGCTCACGTGGCCGTTGTCCTCGAGCCACCGGAGCTGCCGGTTGTTCGGGATGTCGCTCCACACGAGGTAGCGTCCCTGACTGTTCCACGCCGGCCCCTCCGACCAGAGTGCGCCCGTCCAGAGCCGCTGGATCGGCGCGTTCGGCTGCCGCAGGCCGTTGAACGACGGATCGACGGTGAGCACGTCGGGATCGGTGAAGTAGACGTTGGGCGCCGCCTTTGGCCCGAACTCGCGCGGCGGCGTGGTGATGACGCTCGGGGGGGCCATGGGCTGCGGGGCCTGGCCGCGCGCGAGGCCCGGGGTGAGGAGCGCCGCGCTCGCCGCCCCCATGGCCGTGATGAGTCCGCGCCGCGAGATCGTGCGGTGTCCGTTCCGGTCGTCCGCGTCCTGAGCCATGCGCGATCCTCCCTGCTCCGGCTCGCTGCGATGAGCTGCCGCCTGGCGACTGCGCCGCCACCGTAGCAGACGTGCTACCCTCCGGCAAGCTGACATGAGCGTCCTGCCGCTCGTCGCCTGCGCGCTCGCGCTGCCGTTCTTTCTCTGGGGCTTTCGCACCTATCAGCTCGCCTTCGCCGCGGCGAATGCCATCGCCATCCTCGGCCTGAATCTCATCGCGGGCCAGGGCGGCGTGATCTCGCTGGGACACGGCGCGTTCTACGGGCTCGGGGCCTACACCATGGCGGTGGTGATGCGTCAGGCCGGGGCCTCCGCCTACACCGGCATTGTCGCCGCGCCGCTGGTCTGCCTCGTCGCGGGGTATGCCTTCGGCCGGATCGTCGCGCCCCTCGCGCGCTTCTACCTCGCGCTCGCCACCTTCGCCCTCGCGCTCGCCGTCCCGCAAACGCTCAAGTCGAGCCACCTGACGCCGTTGACGGGTGGCGTGCAGGGTCTCTATCTCGACCGCCCGGGGCCGCCGTCGGGCGTGCCGGTGAGCCGCGACCAGTGGTGGTACTTCGTCGCCCTCGGGCTGCTCGGCCTCTGCCTCTGGACGGCGCGGAACCTGGTGGACAGCCACGCCGGTCGTGCGGTCCGGGCGATGCGCGACGATCCCATCGCGGCCCAGGTCGCGGGCGTCCACCTCGCCCACTACACCGCCATGATCTTCGCGGTGGGCGCGGCCTACGCGGGCATCGGCGGCGCCCTCGCCGCGCTGCTCCTCGACTTCGTGGCGCCGGAGAGCTTCACCTACTGGCTGTCGATTCTCCTTCTGGTGGGCTCCGTGTTCGGCGGCATGACCTCCGTCTGGGGAGCGGTCGCCGGCGGGCTCTTCCTGCAGTTCTGGCCCGACCTCGCCGCCACGGTATCCCGCAACCTCGTCATCCCCGTCTTCGGGGCGCTCCTCGTGCTGTCGACCCAGCTCATGCCGGGCGGCGTGGCCGGGATCGTGGAGGCGCTGGCGGGACGGCTGCGCCGGCGACGGTGAGCACGGAGATCGAATCGGCTAGGATGCGCCCGTGACCATCCCGGCGGAGCGGCGGCCCATCCGAGCGCCCTGGCGCGAGCGCCTGCACGAGGTGATCTTCGCCCCATTCGTCGGCGAGGCGGAGCAGCTTTCCCGGGCGCTCCGCGCGAGCCGGCGCAAGAGCACCGTGTCCTGGGCACGGTCCTGACCATCGTGGTCATGATGGGCACGGTCATGTACGTGGTGGAGGGGGAGACGCACGGCTTCACCAGCCGTCGGCATGGAGGGGCGGTGGTGATCACGACCACCGTGGGCCACGGCGACATCGCCCCGAGGACGCCGCGGGGGCCATTCCTGGCCGCGCTGCTGATGATCCTCGGCTACGCCATCATCGCGGTGCCCACCGGCATCGTGTCCGCGGAGCTGACCCGGGCGCATCGTCCGATATCCCGACAGGCGTGCCCGAGCTGCGGCGGGGAGGGGCACGACGTCGACGCGATCCACTGCAAGTTCTGCGGCGCGGGCCTCTGACCGCTCCCGGAGCGTGCTATCCTCGCCGCGAGGTCACGCCATGAGCCCCTCCTCCCCCCGTCGCGAATGGCCCGGCGCGTCGCTGACGCGTGTCCCCTACTGGGTGTACCAGGACGACGCCAACTATCGTGAGGAGCTCCGACGCATCTTCGAGGGCCCGGTGTGGAACTACGTGGCCCTGGAGTCGGACCTGGCGCGGCCGGGCGACTACCGGACCACCTTCGTGGGCGAGATGCCGGTGATCGTGGTGCGCGGCGAGACGGACGCCATCCACGCCTTCGAGAACCGCTGCGCGCATCGCGGCGCCCTCATTGCCCTCGACGACGGCGGCTCGACGGGCAGGCGCTTCCAGTGCGTGTACCATGCCTGGAGCTACGATCTCGAGGGCTCGCTGGTGAGCGTCGCCTTCGAGAAGGGCGCCAACGGCAAGGGCGGCATGCCGCCATCCTTCTGCAAGGCCGAGCACGCGCCGCGCCGACTGCGGACGGCCACGCTCGCGGGTCTGGTGTTCGCGACGCTGGCAGCCGAGGCGCCCCCGCTCGACGTCTATCTCGGCGAGGCGGTCCGCGCGCGCGTCCTCCGCGTGCTGAACCGCCCGCTCCAGGTGCTGGGCCGCTTCGTCCAGGTGCTGCCCAACAACTGGAAGCTTTACGTGGAGAACGTGAAGGACACGTATCACGCGAGCCTGCTCCACACGTTCTTCAGCACGTTCCGCATCACGCGTCTGACCCAGGGCGGCGGGGTGCAGGTGAGCCCGGACGGCGCCCATCACGTCAGCGCCACCATCGATCGGGGCGAGGACCGGGACAGCACCGCGTACCGGGATCAGGGCATCCGCTCGGAGAGCGCGCGCCTGCGCCTGACCGACCCGAGCCTGCTCGACACCGTGAAGGAGTTCGGCGACGACATCCAGCTCCAGATCCTCACGGTGTTCCCGAGCCTGGTCGTCCAACAGGTGTACAACGCCCTGGCCGTGCGTCAGATCATCCCCAAGGGTCCGGACTCGATGGAGCTGCACTGGACCTATCTCGGCTTCACCGACGACTCGGCCGAGATGCGGCGGCGCCGGCTGCGCCAGGCCAATCTCGTGGGGCCCGCCGGCTACGTCTCCATGGAGGACGGCTGCGTCGGCGGGTTCGTGCAGCGGGGTGTGGCCGCCGCGGGCGACACCCTCTCGGTCGTGAACATGGGGGGCGAGGGCGCGGAGTCGCAGGACACGCGCGCCACCGAGGCAGCGGTGCGCGGGTTCTGGAAGGCGTACCGCGGCTACATGGGCTACTAGCCGATGCTCGATCGCGTGAGCCAGCTCAACGCCGAGTACGCGCGCGCCATCGACGACGACCGGCTCGAGGATTGGCCAGGCTTCTTCACCGATCCCTGCCTCTACTCGATCACGTCCGCGGACAATCATCGCCGGGGCCTCCCCGCGGGCGTGATCTACGCGGACTCGCGCGGGATGCTGAAGGATCGCGTCGCGGCGCTCCGCGAGGCCAGCGTGTTCGAGCGCCAGAGCTACCGCCACGTGATAGGCCTCCCGGCCCTGCTGGGCCTCCATGATGGCGCCACCCGGACGGAGACCCCGTTCCTCGTGGTGCGGGTCATGCGCGACGGCACGATGAGCCTCTTCGCCACCGGGCGCTACGTCGACGCGCTGGTCGAGGAGGCGGGCGCGCTCCGCTTCCGCGAGCGCGTGGTGGTGTGCGACAGTGGTCGCATCGACACCTTGCTCGCCATCCCCCTGTAGCGACCATGATTCGACCACCCATCTCCCACGCCGTCGCCGCGCTGGCCATCATCGCTCTCGCCGGGCCCGCGCGTGCGCAGGACGCCGAGCGGTTCGCGATGGCCAATCTCCGGCTCGGGACCGAGCCCGGCATCGCTCGCGGCTGCACGCGCATCGGATTCGCCAGCGACGACTCCCTGAAGGACCTTCGCCGGAAGATCGTGCGAACCGGCGGCGACACGGCCGTGCTGTCGTTCCGGCAGGACGATCTCTCCCGCATACAGGCCGAGATCTACCGGTGCGCCGCCGCAGGCTCCCCGGGAGGCGCGCCCGCCCCACCGCCCCCACCCCCACCGCCCCCGCCGCCTGTCACGCGCTAGTCGGCCCTGACAGCTGGGGGCAGCCCAGCCGGACATTTCCGTCAAGCCGAGGCGGAGCCTCTAGAGGCTAAGTCCGCGTCACGCCGTGCCCGACTCCCTGGCACGGGCCTCGCAACGGCCTCCGTCATGAGTGCCCGCAGAATCGCCTTCGGCGTGCTGGCCTGCCTCGGGGCCTTCATGCTGATCGCCCTCCTCCGCCCAGGCCCCTGTGCCCGCCCTCTCGCCTACCGGGTCGACCGCTTCGATGACCGCTTCGGGGTGAGCCGGGAGGAGTTGAGGGACGCCCTTCGCCAGGCCGAAGAGGTCTGGGAGCGGCCCATGGGCCGAAAGCTCTTCGTGGAGACCGACTCCGCCCGACTGGTCGTCAACCTCCTCTACGACCAGCGGCAGCAGCGCACTCAGGCGGGCACCCGGCTCCAGACCGACATGAACGGCACGCGCGCCTCACACGAGGCGGTGGGGCGCTCGTACGACGAGTGGCGCGCGATGTACGAGCGCCGCCTTCGGGACTACCGCGAGGGGCACGCCGAGCATCAGAATCGCGCGGACGCGCTGAACGCCCAGATCCGGGAGTGGAACGCCCGCGGCAATACCCCCGCCGACATGCGCTACACGTTCGAGGCCGAGCGCGCGCGCCTGGTCGACCTGCGCAGCCGGCTCGAGTCGGAGCGCACGGCGCTCCAGGAGCTGGCGAACACGGTGACCGGGCTCGCCCAGAAGGGCAACGCGATCGCGACGCAGCACAACGCGAGCGTGGCCACCTTCAACGCGCTCTACGGGGCGCCCCGCCAGTTCCACAAGGGCGAGTTCGATGGGAAGCAGATCGCGGTGTTCGAGTTCCACGACACCCGCGACCTGGTGTTGCTCCTCGCCCACGAGATGGGCCATGCCCTCGGCATCAAGCACGTGGACGACCCCGCGGGCATCATGCACGCGGTGGCGGGCGGCCAGCCGCTTGGCGCCCTGACGCCGACCGAAGCGGACGTCGCCGCCCTGCGGAAGGCCTGCCGCCGCTTCTAGCCTCAACACCCCGACCCGCGCGGCGTCCTTGGCGGGTATGGGAGAATGGCCGCACCCGGATGCGGCCGACTTTCCTCCGTGACCTCTGGCTCCGGCTCGCGCGCCCGCTCGCGCTCGGGCTCGCCCTTTCCTTCGCCCTTGCCCTGAGCGTTGGGGCGCCGTGTCCCGTCCGCGCCGCGAATCCGCTCCTCGTCACGGTGGATCTGATCGCCGAGTCGGCGGGCATCAGCCCCGGCGGCGCAGTGTGGGTCGGCATTCGCCAGCGCATCGCGCCCGGCTGGCACACCTACTGGATCAACCCCGGCGACTCGGGTGAGGCCCTCACGATCGACTGGGCGCTGCCCCCGGGCTTCATCGCGGAGCCCATTGTGTGGCCGCATCCCGAGCGCATCCCCGTGGGGCCCGCGATGAGCCATGGCTACACGGGGGAGACCGTGCTCCTGGTCCGGGTGGCGGCCCCCGCCGAGCTCGCTCCGGGCCGCGACGTCGTGCTGCGCGGCCGAGCGGCGTGGCTCGTGTGCGAGAGGACGTGTATTCCCGAGGAAGCGGACGTCGTGCTCACCCTGCCCGTCGTCTCGGGCCCGGCCGGGCCGGGCGCCGGGGCGGCGGAGATCGCCCGTACGCGGCGGGCGGTGCCGGTGGCGAGCCCGTGGCGCGCGTCCCTCGCGGCGTCACCCGAGCGCGTCGTCCTCACGGTGGCCGCGCCGGGTCTCGCCGCCGATCGCATCGCGGACATGTGGTTCTACCCGACGCAGTGGGGGCTGATCGAGTACGCCGCCCCGCAGGAGGCGCGCGTGGACGCGCGGGGCCTGACGCTGACGATGGCGCGTGGGCCACTCGCCGATGCCGTCGAGCGTCCGGTGGACGGGGTGCTCGTCCTGAAGGAGCGCCTCGAGGGCGACAAGGACCGGCGTGACGGCCCCATCGTCAGCCAGGCCTTCGCGATCCACGCCGGCCGGCCCACCACGCTCGCGTCCGCGGCGCGGCCCGCGCTGTCCGTGCTCACCGCCGTCGGTCTGGCGTTCGTCGGCGGGCTCCTCCTGAACCTCATGCCGTGCGTGCTCCCGGTGCTCTCCATCAAGGCGCTGGGCCTGGTCCAGCAGGCGGACGCCGCGCCGCGGATCATGCGCCGCCATGGGCTCACCCACACCGCGGGCGTGCTCGCCTGCTTCCTCGTCATGGCCGCGGTGCTGATCACGCTGCGCGCGGGCGGCGCGGGGCTGGGCTGGGGATTTCAGCTCCAATCGCCGTTGGTGGTTGCCGGCCTCGCGTATCTCTTCTTCATTCTGGCCCTCGCCCTCTCGGGCGTGCTTGCGCTGGGTGGACGGCTGGGCGGCCTCGGCGCGAGCCTGGCCGCACGACCCGGCTACGCCGGCTCATTCTGGGCCGGCGCGCTCGTCGCCGTCGCCGCGAGCCCGTGCACTGCGCCGTTCATGGGGGCAGCGACGGGCTTCGCGCTCACCCAGCCCGCGGCCATCGCGCTCGCGGTGTTCGCCGCGCTGGGGCTTGGGCTGGCCGCGCCATATCTTGCGCTCAGCGCCATGCCCGCGTGGCGACGCCTGCTCCCACGCCCGGGGCCGTGGATGCGCTGGCTCGAGCGCGCGCTCGCCCTTCCGCTCTACGCCACCGCGGCGTGGCTCACCTGGGTGCTGCGCGGGCAAGTGGGCGAGCCCGGCGCGGCCGCGGTGGTGACCGGGCTCATCCTGATCGCGCTCGCCGCGTGGGCCCTTCGCATCGCGCGCGGCGGCGCGCCGGCGCGCCGCCGTCTGGCCGCGGCGGCCTCCCTGGCGGGCGCGGTGCTCGCGGTCGCGCTGGGCGCGCTCGTCCTCGGCACGCCGGCCCACACGCCGGACGCGGCGGCGGCCGACGGGATGCTCCGCTGGGAGCCGTGGACGGCGCGCCGCGTGGCCGAGGCGCAGGCGGCGGGTCGACCGGTCTTCGTGAACTTCACCGCGGCCTGGTGCATCACGTGTCTGGTGAACGAGCGGGTGGCCTTGCGCTCGCCCGACGTGGCGGCCGCGTTCGCGGGCAAGCAGGTGGTCTACCTCAAGGCTGACTGGACCAGCCGCAGCGCGGAGATCGCCACCGCCCTCGATGGCTTCGGGCGGAGCGGCGTCCCGCTCTACGTCCTGTATCCCCCCGGCGGCCGTGCCGCCGTGCCCATCATCTTGCCGCCTATTCTCAGCGAGCGTATCGTCGTCGACGCCGTGAACGGCCTCTGACCTGCCAGGCCATAAAGGAGACATCATGTCGAAGAATCCCGTCAGCCGCCGCCGCTTCCTCGCTGGCGCCGGTCTCGGCGTCGCCGGCGCCGCCCTCGTGGGGCCGCGCCTCGTGGCCGCCGCCGCGGCCGCGAAAGTCGGCGCCGCCGCGCCCGGCTTCTCCCTGCCCGCCACCACCGGCGCCACTCAGAGCCTGGGCGATCTCCACGGCAAGCTCGTGGTGCTCGAGTGGACCAATCACGAGTGCCCGTACGTGCGGAAGCACTACGAGTCGGGCAACATGCAGGCGCTCCAGCGCGAGGCGACCGGCCAGGGCGTGGTGTGGCTCACCATCATCTCGTCCGCGCCGGGCACCGAGGGCCATGTCACCGCCCCGCAGGCCGATGAGCTCACGGTCAGCCGCAAGGCCGCCCCCACCGCGGTGCTCCTCGATCCCCAGGGCACGGTGGGCAGGCTCTACGGCGCCACCAATACCCCGCACATGTACGTCGTGGACAAGACCGGCCTGCTCGTCTACGCGGGTGCGATCGACGACCGGCCCACGACGCGACGCTCGGACGTCCAGGGCGCCAACAACTACGTGCGCGCGGCGCTCGCGTCGGTGACCGCGGGCCAGCCGGTGAAGACGCCGGTCACCCGCGCCTATGGCTGCACGGTGAAGTACTCCTGAGCCGGTGATGCGGCCTCTCTCCCGTCGCCGGCTCCTCCACGGCTTCGTGGGCGGGCTGGCGGCGGGCGCGGCCCTGCACGCGCGGCCGCAGCCCGCCTTCGCGCAGGTCGGCGACGACGGACGCGCGGCGATCGCCACCGCGGCCGGCGCCGTCCTGGCCGCCCTGCCCGCGGATCTCCAGCGGGCGGCGACCTTCGCCCTGTCGGACAAGGAGCGGCAGAACTGGCACTACGTGCCGCGCGGGCGCGAGGGCGTGCCGCTGAAGCAGATGCCGCGTGCCGCCCGGACGGCCGCGCACGAGCTCATGAAGACCAGCCTGAGCACCGTCGGCTATGGCAAGGCGGTGAACGTGTTCCGGCTGGAGGACGTGCTGCGGCGGATCGAGACCTTCGGACTCGGGCGCGATCCCGACAACTACGCGTTCACGGTGTTCGGCACGCCCGGCCGCGACGCGACCTGGGGATGGCGCCTGGAGGGGCATCACCTCTCCCTCAACTTCACCCTCGTGCCCGGCAGACCCATCGCGGTGACGCCGGCCTTCTTCGGCGCCAATCCCGCAGAGGTGCGGAGCGGACCGCTCCAGGGGCTGCGCACGCTGGCGCGCGAGGAGGATCTCGCGCGCACGCTCGCCGAGGGCACCGACTCCCGGCAGCGCGCGCGCATGCTGATCGGCGGGCAGTCGCTGGGCGACATCGTGAGCGGCCCGGGACGGGCCGAGCGGCTGACCACATTCGCCGGTCTGCCCCTTGCCGAGATGACGGGCGACCAGCGGACCCTCGCCCTCCGTCTCGTCGAGGAGTACGCGCGCAACATGCGCACCGAGCTGGCCGAAGCCGAACTGCGGCGGCTCCGCGAGGCCGGCGTCGAGCAGCTCCACTTCGCCTGGGCAGGCCCGCTCGACCGGGGCAAGGCCCACTACTACCGGCTCCACGGCCCCACGCTGCTCATCGAGTACGACAACACCCAGAACGACGCCAACCACATCCACTCGGTCTGGCACGACCCCAAGAACGACTTCGGCCTGGATCTCCTCCGCGCCCACTACGAGCGCGGGCATCGCCACCACCACGCCTGATTCTCGCCCCGGCTAGCGCCCCGGGAGATGGGGCAGCACGCGCTCGGCGAAGAGGCGCGTGCCGTCCGCGCGCGGCACGTCGGCGAAGTTCACCGTGAGCTGATGCGCCCCCTGCCGCACGATGTCGAGCAGCGTCTCGGTCACCTGGCCGGGCGTTCCCACGAGCTGGATGTCGTCGAGCGAGCGCGTGTCGGGCCGCGCCTTCACCCGGGCGATTTCGGCGTCCGTCTCCGCGATGAGGATGCCCACGCGGATCACGTGCTGGATCGTGTCGTAGTCGCGCCCGACCTCCCGGCAATGGCCCTGGAGCGCCTCGCGCTTCCGCGCGTAGGCCTCGCGGCCCTTGTAGGTCCAGTTCCACCAGTCGGCGCGCTTGGCCACGACGCGGAGCAGGTGCTTCTCGCCCGACCCTCCCACCATCACCGGCGGGATCGGCTCGGGACGCGGCTCGCAGTAGGTGTCGGCGATGGCGTAGTGCCGGCCATGGAACGCCGCGGGCGCGCCCGACCACAGGGCGCGGATGAGCGCGATGGCTTCGTCCAGCTGGGCGATGCGCACGCTGGGGACTGCGAACGGCCAGCCGTAGGCGAGATACTCCTCGCGATTCCAGCCCGCGCCGATGCCGAGGATATCGCGCCCGCCGGAGAGAGCCTGGGCCGTCGCCATCATCTTGGCGAGATGCGCGGGGTTGCGGAAGCTATTGCAGAGCACCTCGTGGCCCGCGAGCTTGTCGGGGTACCGAGCCAGCGCCCAGGCGAGCAGCGTCCAGCCCTCGGCCACCGCGTGGCTCCCGTACTGGACGTGGTCCGGGAACCACAGGGAGTCGAAGGGCGCCGCCGTCTGGTCGAGATAGGGAAAGGTGGAGGCGACCAGCCGGGACCAGACGTTGAGCCCGACGGGGATCCGCCGAGAGCCAGGCGCGGCCATCTCAGAAGTGCTCGAAGGCCGCCGGCTTCTTCTCCATCTTGAGGCGGAGATCGGCCATGAAGACGAGGTAGGGATGCGCGCCGAGGGCGATGAGCGGGTCGCGCGCGAAGCCGCGCAACGCCGCCCGCGCCGCCGCATCCAGCGCGTGCTCGTCCATGGCGGCCTCGGGATCCTTCACGAAGCGCACGCGATACTCCGCGTCGGACTTGAGGCGGTAGAGGCACTGGTTCAAGGGATAGGCCGACGCGGGTGGGAAGAAGTAGTGCGTGCTCATCGCCGCGCCCCCGCCTCGGTCACCGGCCAGGCCACCACCGCGTTGCCGTGATGCCAGGACGGCTCGTAGGCGATCACCTCGGCGCGGGCGTCGCCCACCGCGCCGAGGAGGGTGATCCACGTGCGGAGCTCCACGTTGCCCGCCTTGTCCAGCTCCTCCCCACTGAGCCGCGCGGTGTCCGCCCCGCGTCCCTCGGCGAGCGCGGCGAGAAGCTCGCGGTCCCACTCGTAGTCGGGCGACGCGTACCGGTCGGTGCCCGGATAGTGCGAGAGGCCCCCCGAGGCCATCAGCGCCACGCGCTCCGGCCGGCCGTCGAGAATCTCGCGGAGGGCCCGGCCCCAGGCGAGGCAGCGCCGCGGCGTGGGCTGGGGCGGCAGATACACGTTCACATAGAGCGGCACGATCGGCAGCGCGGGCTCGGGCATCGTGAAGTGCAGCGGCACGTAGAACGCGTAGTCCAGTCGCACGTCCTGGCTGTAGGCGAGGTCGAACTCGCGCTCGATCCCCTGCTCGAGGATGGCACGCGCGAGCGGCTCGTGGACCGGAAACGTGTAGTCGTAGCGCCCGAACTGGCCGGACACCCGCGCGCCGGCATAGACCGCGAAGGCCGGCACCGCATTGAGGAAGAAACCCTCGATGTGATCGCCGCCGATGAGGCAGATCACCTCCGCGCGCGCGGCGGCGAGCCGGCGCTTCACCTCCCCATAGGCCGCGTGGACGCGCAGCACGAGGGCTCGGTCCTCGGTGTCCGGGCGCACGAGGAGCTGCGGAGTGTGGGGACAGGCGACGGCGGCGACGAGGGGCATGTCAGGCGGGGAAGCGCCGGTTGAGCCCGGCGGCGTACCGCTCCAGCAGATCGTGCATCTCGCGCATCGCGGCCTCTGCGGTCTTCCGGTCTTCGTCCGTGTTGAGATGCTTGAGGATCGCGGCCTTGGTCTCCCCCGACTCCTCCGCCTCCACCGCCTCGTGCACCGTGTAGTTGGACCCGCCCCACTCCGGCCGCACCCCGTAATGCTGCACGAGGGCCTTGCCCACCGTGCGCGCGATCTCCACGACCTCCTCCTCGAGGAGCGCCGTCGCGCACAGGGCCGCGCTCCACGGGATCTCGTGGGCGAGCCGGCGGAAAAAGCTCACGATGGCCGCCATCTCGGGCACCGGGCGGATCGTGTCGTAGACCTCGCGGCCGTAGCCCAGATCGTCACCGATGCGCCGGTAGAGCTCATCGTGGTCCGGGGTGCCGCCCACCTTGCCCTCGAAATAGCCGAGATCTTCCACCAGGAGGTGCCGCGCGCAGTCCTTGCGAACCTCCAAATCCTCGCAGCGTGTGTGGATGCCGCTGAAGATCCGGGGGAACCACGTGATGATCATGTAGTGCTGACCCATGTGGCCCCACACCTGCTCGCGGGTGAGGGCGCCGGCGGCGAAGCGTTTGAAGTAGTCGGATTCACGAAACGGGCTCCGGGCGAGGAGCTCGGCGGTGAGCGCGTCGTACCATTCCTCGTTCGTCATGGCGGGCATCCTCCCGCGCGGATTCTATCGCAGGCCGATTCGATCTGATACTCTAGCCCGCCCGGAGGGATCATGCGAGCAAGTGACGAGCGCATCCTCACCACCCACGTCGGCAGCATTCCCCGTCCCCTCGCGCTCCGTACGCTGCTCGTGCAGCAGGACCGCGGCGAGGCGATGGACGAGGCTGCGCTCGTGCGGGAGGCGGAGGCGGCGGTTCGGGACGTCGTGCGGCGTCAGCTCGAAGCGGGCATCGACATCGGCAACGACGGCGAGCAGCCGCGCGCCGGGTTCTCGACCTACGTGGCGCGGCGCATGCGCGGCTTCGGGGGCACGAGCCGGCGGCCCGCGGCGAAAGAGTTCGCCGAGTTCCCGGACTACGCGGCCCTGCTCGCGCGGCGCCGCGCCGACGCCGCGCGCATCGGCGACGCGCCCCAGGCGGTCGGCCCGGTGCGGTACGAGGACCTCGGCGAGGCCGAGCGGGAGTGCGACATGTTCGACCGCGCGGTGGCGGCGGCGCCCAAGGCCTTCGCCGAGCGCTTCATGACCGCGGTGTCCCCCGGCACCGCCGCCACCATTCTCCTCAACGCTCACTACGACTCCCACGAGCGCTACGTCATGGCCCTGGCCGATGAGCTCAAGAAGGAATACGAGCTGATCCACCGGCGCGGCTACGTGCTCCAGCTCGACTGCCCGGACCTCGCGATGGAGCGGGCACGGTTCTTCCAGGACGATTCCCTCGAGCGCTTCCAGAAGGCGGTGGCGCTCCATGTCGAGGCCATCAACCGGGCCTGCGCCGACATCCCGCCGGACCGCGTTCGCCTGCACGTCTGCTGGGGCAACTACGACGGTCCCCACACCCACGACGTGCCCCTGGAGGCGGTGCTGCCGCTCGTCACCCGCGCCCGGGTGGGGGCGCTGTCGCTTCCCCTCGGCAATCCACGGCATCAGCACGAACATCGCGTGATCGCCCGGCACGGGCTGCCCACCGGCATGCTGTTCCTCCCCGGCGTGATCGACACCACCACCAACTACGTCGAGCATCCGGAAGTGGTGGCCGACCGGCTCGTCCAGGCGGTGGAGGCGGTGGGCGACCGAACTCGCGTCATCGCCTCGACCGACTGCGGGTTCGGCACCTTCGCCGGCTCGGAGATGTGCGCGCCCAGCGTGGTCTGGGCCAAGCTTCGCTCACTCAGCGAGGGCGCCGCCCTCGCCACCCGCCGCCTCGGCGGCCGATGAGGAGATCGCCCATGCTGTTCGAGCTCCGGCAGTACCACATTCACCCGGGACAGCAGGCCAACTGGGTCAAGTGCATGGAAGAGGAGATCATCCCCTTCCAGGTGAAGATGGGCATGGTCATCCTCGGCAGCTTCGTGGGCGAGGAGGATGCGTCGGTCTACGTGTGGATCCGCCGCTTCGAGAGCGAGGCCGAGCGCAAGCGGCTCTACGATCTCGTGTACCAGAGCGACTACTGGAAGAACGAGATCTCGCCGAAGGTCCCCACCATGATCGACCGGGAGAAGATTAACGTCACTCGGCTCACCGCGACCCCACGCTCCCCGATTCAGTAGCGGGGGAAGAACGCCACGATCACTCGGCTCACCGCGACCCCACGCTCCCCGATTCAGTAGCGGGGGAAGAACGCCACGATCACTCGGCTCACCGCGACCCCACGCTCCCCGATTCAGTAGCCGTCGCCCCGCGGCGCGCACGCAGGCCGTCGCGCAGCACGCGCGCCGCGGAGGTCCCGAACATTGCGGCGATGGCGAGCCCGACCACGAGGTCGGGGGTGCCCGAGCCGGTGCCCCGCACCGCGCCCGCGGCCAGTAGCACGGCGGCGTTGGCGACCACGTCATTTCGCGAGCAGAGCCACGCCGAGCGCATGTTCACGTCGTCGTCGCGGAGGCGCCACAACATGACCAGGCACGCCGCGTTGGCGGCGAGCGCCACCACCCCCACCGCCCCCATCGCCTCGGCCACCGGCACCGCGCCCCGGGCCAGCTTGAGCAGGGCCTGCCCGAGCACGCCGAGGGCGAACATCGCCATGAGCCCGCCCTTGAGGAGGGTCGCGCGCGCCGTCCACCCCGCGCCGCGCCCGACGGCATGGAGGCTCACACCGTAGACCAGGGCGTCACCTAGCATGTCGGCGGAGTCGGCGACGAGCGCGGTGGAGCGCGCCACGAGCCCCGACCCCAGCTCGAGGAGGAACATCGCGGCGTTGAGGACGAGCACCGCCTGCAGCACGCGTCGCTGACGGCGCGTGACATCGGGGATGACCGCGCAGCAGGTGTCCACGCTCACGCCTTGGCGGCCAGCCAGTCGAGGATGGCCGGGTTCTCGTCCCGTGGGTAGGTGTGCGAGAGGTCCGCGATCTCGCGGTACACCACCGCGGCCCCGGCTGCCTCGAGCGCCTGGGCCGCCATCCGCGCCGTCTGCACCGGGAACATCCAGTCGAGCGCGCCATGGACGAGATAGATGGGCCGCCCGCGCGCGCGGCCGAGCCGTCCCTCGATGAGGAGCAGGGGGTGCAGCACGCCGCAGGCGGGCGCCAGGTGCGTGAACGGCATCTCCGCGCTGAGTCCCAGGAGCAGCGCGTAGGTGGCGCCGTCCGACATGCCGGTCAGCAGGACGCGGGCGCGGTCCACCGCATAGCGGCCCGCCACCGAGTCGATCATCGCCGCGAGGGGCTCGGCGTCGACGTCACCGCCGCCCATGATGGACCAGGTGCGCTCGCGGGAGGTCGGCGAGAGCACGAGCATGCCCCGGGCCCGCGCCTCGCGCAGCCAGACCCAGAGGTAGTCGCGGCCGTGCCCGTGCCCGCCGTGCAGCGTCACCACCAGCGGCATCGCGGTGTGGCCGTCCCAGTCCTCGGGAACGTACAGGGAGAAGCCCCCGCGCTCCTCGCGCGCGTTGCTCGCGTGCAGCACGCCGACCTTCGGCCCATCCTCGCGCAGCGCCGCCGCGCGCAAACGCGCGATCAGGGCGTCATCGTCACGCCGCGCGGGTTCGAGGAACCAGCGGCTCACCGGCTCGAGCACGGGCGCCAGCGGATACAGGGCCTCCTGGAGCGGCGCGAAGCGGCGCAGCGCGCGGTAGAGGCCGATGGGGTCGTCGGGAGCCGCGGCGGCGGCCACGAAGGCGTCCACCAGCGCGAGGGTCTGTCCGGCGCATTCGACGAGCCGGTCGCGGATGAAGGCGAGGTCCGCCGTCCACGCGAAGGCCTCGAACGCGCGCAGCGCGTCGGCCAGCGGCTCCCGCTGCGCGGCCAGCACCCCCGCCAGCGACTCCGCCGCGGGCGGGAAGAGATGGCGCTGCACCCAGCTCACGCGCTCGAGCGCGCCGAGCATCGGCCGCAAGAGCCCGTCGAACGCGTCGGCGACGTCGGAACGTGACGGCATGACGCCATTTTGCCCCGTGACATCCCCCCGTCCATCGAGTAAGGTTCGACCACCAGATAGAGGAAGGTCGTTCGCAATCCGGAACGGCGCGGCCGTTCCGCGGGAGCTTCCCATGACATCCTGGTCCAACGACACCGTCACCGTCGCCGGCACACCCTTGCACCTTCGCACGGGTGGGAGCGGCGCACCGCTCCTGATCCTGCATCACGACATCGGAAGCCCGGAGCAGCCGGCCCTGCACGAGGCGCTGGCCGCGCGCTTCACCGTGCTGGCGCCCGCGCATCCCGGGTACGACGCGTCGCCGCGGCCGGCGTGGTTGAAGAACGTCCGCGACGTCGCGGTGCTCTACCAGACGCTGCTCGCCGGCCGCGGCCTCACCGGCGTGACGTGCGTGGGACTGGGTTTCGGCGGCTGGATCGCCGCCGAGATGGCCACGATGGCGCCCGCCCAGCTCCGGCGGCTCGTCCTGGTGGGCGCGATGGGCATCAAGCCGGAGCGCGGCGAGATCATGGACCAGGCGCTCATGAGCTACATCGAGTACATCCGCGCGGGCTTCCACGACCCGGCCGCCCTCGAGCGCGCCTACGGGACGGAGCTGCCGACGCCGCTGCTGGAGCGTTGGGACGTCAACCGCGAGACCACGTTCCGGATCGCGTGGCGGCCCTACATGTTCAACCCGAGCCTGCCTCATCTCCTCGCGGGCGTGACGACGCCGACGCTCGTCATCTGGGGCGCCGAGGACCGCGTGGTGCCGCTCGAGTGCGGCGAGCGCTACGCCAAGACCATGCCGTCGGCGACGCTGTCCGTCATCGAGCGCGCCGGACACCTGGTGGACATGGAGCGGCCCGCGGACGTCGCGCGGGCCATCATCGATTTCGCCGCAGCCTAGGAGCCGCCATGCACCTCATGTACTTCACCGAGCAGCCGATGTCGGCGTACGACGAGGAGGAGGGCCGGAAGTTCGGCGCCACCGCCCTGATGTTCTCCAACCGCCACTTCGATCCCGTGGCGGGCAGCCGGCTCTACAACCAGTACATGGAGCACTACAAGCTCGCCGAGTCGGTGGGGTTCGACGGCATCATGCTGAACGAGCACCACAACGCGCCGTTCTGCATGCAGGCCAAGACCAACGTCTTCGCCTCCATCCTCGCCGCCATCACCGAACGGGTGAAGATCGTCCTGCTCGGGAACCCCCTGCCCCTGTCCGAGGACCCGCTGCGGCTGGCCGAGGAGCTCGCCATGATCGACATGGTCTCCAAGGGCCGGCTGGTGTCGGGCTTCGTGCGCGGCGGCGGCCAGGAGCAGCTCGCGACCGGCGTGAATCCCGCGTTCAACCGCGAGCGCTTCGAGGAAGCCCACGACCTCATCGTGAAGACATGGACCCAGCACGGCCCCTTCCGCTGGGAGGGCAATCACTACCATCATCGCGTGGTGAACCCATGGGCGCTCCCGCTGCAGACGCCGCATCCTCGGGTATGGATTCCAGGTGTCTTGAGCAAGGAGACGGTCATCTGGGCGGCCAAGCACCGCTATCCCTACATTGCGCTGTCCACGGCCATTCCTGCCACCAAGAAGATCTGGCAGCTCTACGATCAGGCGGCGGCCGAGGTGGGCTACGTGGCCGGGCCGGAGAACCGCGGATATCTCCAGCGCATCCACGTGGCGGAGACCGAGGAGAAGGCCCTGGCCAACGCTCGGCAGTTCATGTGGATGCAGGGGGAGTTCACCGGCCTGGCGCATCCGGTGTGGTCCAGTCCGTCGGGCTACTTCTCGCCGTCGAATCGCACCGCCTTCGTGGAGTTCGCGGTGGGGCGCCGCGAGAATCCCCGGGCCGCCGCCTTCGAAGACCAGATCGCCGACCAGCAGATCATCGCGGGCACGCCGAAGACCGTCATCCCGCGGCTCCGGCGGCTCCTCGAGGAGACCCGCCCGTCCATCGTCGGCTTCTGGGCGAGCGACGGGTTCGTGAGCGACGCGGACTCGCGCACGTGCATCCGGCTCCTTGGCGAGGAAGTCCTCCCGGCGGTGCGCGAGATCGGTAACAGCCTGGGGCTCGCCGACCCCTTCGAGTCGAAGGCGCCGGTCAGCCTCGCCCACCCCGCTCCGGCCGAGCTCCGGGTTCCTCGCGCGTGACCGATCCGCTGGCCGCGGCGCGGGCGATCGCGCCCCGCGTCCGCGCGGCCGCGGATGAGATCGAGGCGGCGCGGGAGCTACCCCGTCCGATCTTCGAGGCCCTCGCCGACGCGGGGATCCTTCATTTGCTCGTTCCCCGCTCGATCGGTGGCGGCGAGATCGATCCGCCCACCTACATCGGAGTCATCGAGGAGCTCGGCAAGGCGGACGCCAGCACCGCCTGGGTGGTGAACCAGGGGGCGGTGTACGCAACCTACGCCGCGCGCATGCCCCGCGAGGCCGCCCGCGCGATCTGGATGGACGTGCCGCGCGCGGTGGTGGCCAACACCCCGATGGCCACCGCCACCGCTGTGCCGGTGCCCGGCGGCTACCGGGTCACCGGCCGCCAGGGCTTCGCTACCGGCTGCCGGCACGCCGCGTGGCTCGCCGCGCATGCCACCGTCACGGAGAACGGCCAGGCGCGGCGCCTACCCGACGGGACGCCCGACGCGCGCTACCTCTACGTCCCCGTCGCCGAGGGCGAGCTGCTCGACACCTGGACGGTGCGCGGCATGCGAGGCACCGGCACGCATCACTTCGCGGTGCGCGACGTGTTCGTGCCGGAGTCCCGTACGGTGCTGTCGGTGAACCCGCCCTTCTACGAAAAGGGGGCGCTCTACCAGATCCCGCGCACCCTGCTGTTCGCCTCAGGTGACGCCGCGGCCGCCCTGGGCGTCGCGCGCGCCTGCCTCGATGCCTTCATCGAGCTGGCGAGCACGAAGAGCCCACGCAACATGATCCTGCTGCGCGATCAGACGATGATCCAGGACATGGTCGGCCACGCCGAGGCGACGCTCCGCTCCGCCCGGGCGTTCCTCGTGGAGACGGTCGAGGAGGTCTGGAGCCGGGCCAGCGCCACCGGCGCCCTCACCCTGGACGAGCGCGCCCTGCTCCGCTTGTCCACCACGCACGGGATCCGAGAGGCGGTGCGCGTGGTCGACGCGGTATACAACGCCTCCGGCGTGACCGCGATCTACGACGGCCACCTGATCCAGCGCCAGTTCCAGGACATCCACGTGATCAGCCAGCATTTGCAGGCCCGCTTCGCCCACTACGAGCTGGTGGGCCAGCACTGGCTGGGCCTGCCGGTGGACGAAACCCGCCTCTAGACGCGCGTGCCTATCATGGGGGCATGAGCGAGGACGCCCTCCGGAAGCTCGCGCTGCAAGTCCGGAACTGGGGACGGTGGGGTGCCGAGGACGAGATCGGGACGCTGAACTTCATCACTCCCGACGTCATCGCCCGCGCGAGCCGGCTCGTGACGGCCGGCAAGGTCTTCGCGCTCGGCATTCCCCTCCAGCGCGAGGGACCGCAGAGCGGCACGCGGCAGCGCTTCAATCCCATCCACTCCATGTTTCGCGACGGCGGCGATCAGCCACGCACGCCTTCGGAAGTCGAGGCGATGGAGGGCTACGGCGGCTCCGACGACTGGATCGTGATGCCGTTGCAGTGCGCGACCCAGTGGGATAGCCTCGCCCATATCTTCTACGAGGGGAAGATGTGGAACGGCTACGACGCGAGCCTCGTCAGCAGCACCGGCGCGGCGAAGAACAGCATCGACAAGACCTCCGACCGCATCGTGGGCCGCGGCGTGCTCCTGGACGTCGCGCGCTGGAAGGGTGTGCGCGCGCTCGAGCCGGGCTACGCCATCACGGTGGACGATCTGGAGGGCACCGCCGCCGCCCAAGGCGTGGAGGTTGAGCGCGGCGATCTGCTGCTCGTGCGCACCGGCCACATGACGCGCTATCTCGACCGCAACGACTGGCACTACTTCGACCTCGATCCCTTCCCGGGCGTGTCCGTGTACACCGCGCCCTGGATGCACGCCAAGGAGATCGCGGCGGTGGCCAGCGACAACTACGCGGTCGAGGTGCGGCCGTCGGAGATCATCGGCTTTCGCAATCCCTTCCACGTCTGCGCCATTCCCAACATGGGGTTGACGCTGGGCGAGATCTTCTATCTGGAAGCCCTCGCGGAGGACTGCGTGGCCGACGGGCGCTGGACCTTCCTGCTCGTCGCCCCCCCGCTGCCGGTGACGCGCGCGGTCGGCACCCCCATCAACCCCTATGCGCTGAAGTAGCCCCGCTCTCCCGCGCGTCTAGGCGGGCATGCCTTTCATGTCCACCGGCGCGTAGTAGCGCTTCGCGCCGAGCGCGTCCACCCGCTCCCAGAAGTCCGGCAAGGCGGCGAGCCCCAGCTCGTTGACGCCGGCCCGCTGACGCCACATCGCCCAGGACTCTGGATGCAGCCGGCTCGCCTCGGCCAGCCACCGGTCGCCCTCCGCGGCGCGGCCCTCGCGCAGGAGGTACTGCGCGAGCCGGAACGCGGTATGGGCGCGCGCCATGTCGGCGGTGACGGCGGGCAGATGGGCTCGCGCGCCGGCCCCATCGAAGACATGCTCGCTCGCCGCGCCCTTCTCGACCCAGTCGAGGATGGCGGCCACGTAGGTCGCCTTGGCGTCGGCATTGACCTGCGCCACGTCCGCCGGCACCTCGTGGGTGGCGCGGTTCATCCGGCGAAAGCCCTCGTAGGCGCCCGCCGACTCGGTGGGACGCACGATGCGCCCGGTCTCGTCGATCCATACCGCCTGGGGCACGTTCACCATGCCGTAGAGCTCGGCGAGGCGATGGTCCCGATCGATGAGGCAGGGATATGTCGGCTTCGCCGCCTCGATCCACGGCAGCGGGTCGGCGGGCCGGCTGTCCAGGGCCACCGCGACCACGACGAACGGGCGATCCCTCACGCGATCGTACAGCGCCTGCCACACGGGCAGGTCACGCCGGCAGCCTCACCAGGACGCCCAGGAGACGAGGAAGACCTTCTTGCCCCGGTAGTCCGACAGCGAGTGCGGGCGTCCATTCACGTCCGGCAAGGTGAAGTCGGGGGCGACGAGCGAGGCCAGCGCGGCCGCGCGCTCGTCCGCTCCCTCGCCGAGGACCCACACGCCGCGCGCGTCGTCGTGGACGATCGGGTTGTCGAGATGCCGCCACACCGACGCCGCATCGATGCGGCCGCCCTGGACGAAGTCGTCCTGCCGGCCCGGTGGCAGGGGGATGCAGAGCTCGTCCCGACACAGTCCCTGGGGCTTCATCGCCCAGCCGGTGGCGGCTTCCAGCGCCGCGCCGTCCAGCCAGAGTCGCTCTCCGTCCACGTGAGCGTCGACGGTGCGCATCCCGCGATCGGTCAGTAGCGTGACCATAGCTCTCGCATCCTCCCGTGATTGGTCCCTGTATACTAGCGCGGCGGTGACAGCCGCGGGAGGGGATCCATTCCATGATGACGCGACAGCGGATCGGCGTGATGGTGCCGTCCACCAACACGACGTGCGAGGCCGACTTCCAGCTGGTGGTGCCGCGCAGCTTCACCGTGCACGGGCAGCGGCTCTGGCTCACCAACGACGATCTCGGCGAGGCCGGCATGGTGCGAATGAACGGCGAGATCGAGAGCGGCGCGCGCTACCTCGCCACCGCCCGCGTGGACGCCATCTCCTACGGCTGCACCACCGGGAGCTTCTTCAAGGGCCCCGGCTGGGATCAGGAGATGATCGCCCTCATCGAGGACACCGCGAAGGTGCCCGCGGTGGCGACCAGCCCCGCGGTGGTCGAGGCCCTGCGGCAATTCGGCGCCCGCCGCCTCTCCGTGGCCACGCCGTACCCGGAGTGGAACAATCAGCGACTGCGCACCTACCTCGCCGCGCTGGGCTTCGAGGTCTTGAATCTCGAGGCCGAGCCCACCGCGGCGGGCGCCGGCAACCAGGGCATCAATGACCAGGACCCTTCGGTCATCGTGGAGTTCGCCACGCGGGCATGCCGACCCGACGCCGACGCGTTGCTCTGCTCGTGCACGGCCTGGCGCTCGGTGGAGGCGGTGGAGGAGATCGAGCGCCGTACCGGCAAGCCCGTCGTCACCTCGAACCAGGCGAGCATCTGGATGACGCTGCGCCGCCTGGGGCACCGCGCGCCCATTCCCGGCTTCGGCCGTCTGCTGCGTTCCTGAGCCCCACCTTCGGAGGAGACGAGCGATGGTTCGGAAGATTCGGCGTATCGTCACTGGCCACGACGCGAGCGGCCGCTCCATCTTCGTGAGCGACGGGCCGTCGCCCCACGTCCTCACGATCGGCGGCCGCACCGACTTCGCCCTCACCAACCTCTGGGTCACCGAGTCCATGCCCGCCCGCAACGCGGGAAGCGCCGACGCCGCCGATCGCCCGATCGTGCTCGAGCCGCCGAAGCACGGGACCATTTTCCGCGTGGTGGAGTTTCCGCCCGAGAAGACCGGCGGGGCCTTCGACCGCAAGCAGGCGTTCTCGGCCATGGGCGCCGATCACGCCATGGATCCGGACGCCTCCCGGCATCCCGGCATGCACAAGACGGATACCGTGGACTACGCCATCGTCCTGTCCGGCGAGATCTGGGCCCTCATGGACGAGGGCGAGACCCTCATGAAGGCGGGCGACTGCCTCGTGCAGCGGGGGACCAATCACGCGTGGGCGAACCGGAGCGACGGGCCCTGCCTCGTGGCGTTCATTCTGGTGAGCGCGGACCGAGTCTAGAGTAGACTGCTCAGCATCATGCGCGGGTCGACGGTCCGAGGTCGCATCGGACGCCTGACCGCGGTGGGGTTGTGCGTGGCGGGGGTCCTTTTCTTCCCTCCTCCCGTCGTCACCGCCCAGGACGGCGACGAGCCGCGCGCCTATCTCGGGCTTCGCGGCTTCGGCTCGAATCCCGGCACCCACGTGCGCGACTACTGGGGCCTGTCGGTCGGCGGGAACCTCAATCGCTATCTCGGCGGCGAGCTCTCCGGGGATCTGTTCGAGCGTCGGCTCAAAGTCCAGGGCTTCGGCTCGGTGGGCGAGTACGCGGTGACCGCCGTCGTCCCGCAGATCCGCGTGCGCTATCCGCTATTCGACGGCAAGCTCACGCCGTACGCGGTCGCAGGCGCGGGCTTCGCGGTGGGCGAGTTCAACGATCGCAAGCAGGGCACCTTCGGCCATGGCGTCGACGCCGACCGGACGGTGCCGGTGGGCACGCTCGGAGGCGGCATCGAATACTTCCTCGCCGACGGCCTGGCCGTCGGGGTCGAGGTCAAGTACCTCTTCGCGGGCGACCAGACCCTGCGCATCGACAAGGTGGAGTACTCGCACTCGATCGCGTCGCTCCTGACCTCGTTCGGTGTACGCCTGTTCTATCCCGAACGGCCCACCGCGCCGCCGATCGATCCGGAGGGCGGCCGCATGCGCCTCTACCTCGGGCTGCGCGTGGGCGGCGCGGCCGTCACCAACTCGCACGTGTCGGACCGCCTCACGATCGAGCCGGAGCCGCCGGCCATCGGGCCCCTCAACCAGTACTTCGGCGGCGCGCTGGGCCTCGACATCACACATCACGTGGGCGTGGAGCTGGTCCTCGAAGGCTACGAAACCAATATCGAGCTGGCGGGAGTCGGGAGTGTGTCCGAGTACGCGGTGTATACCCTCATGCCCCAGCTCCGCCTGCGCTATCCGCTCTACGGCGGGCGTCTCGTGCCGTATTTGGTCGCGGGCGTCGGCATGGCCACCGCGGAGACGAACGATCGCAAGCCCAAGGGCGCCAACGTCGAGCTGCGGACACGCGAGCCGGGGCTCGCCGCCGCGATCGGGGCCGGGCTCGAGTACCTCGTGACGCGAAGCGTGGCGGTGGGCGCTGAGGTCAAGTACCTCTACACGCACGGTCTGGGTCTCGGGGTGGCCGGAGAGTCGCGGCACGAGGTGAACCCCGGCCCGGTGCTGGTTTCGCTAGGACTGCGCGTGTACCTCTGGGATTTTTAGGACTCCAGCAGCCCACCGCCCAGGTAGTTATTCCCGGGTCAAAACTACGGGCGGAGGAATCTGCGGAGGCTAATGCGGCAGGTCCAGGGGCGCGGCGACCAGGAGCTCGATGCTGTGCAGGTGCGGCCGCCCATCCTGGGAGCAGCTGATCATGCGCTCTTCCCGCCGGACGATTTCCCCCGGGGCGAACGCGCTCGCCAGCTCGCCGGGCGCGAAGTAGTCGATCACCTCGCCCCGCTCGCGGTAGATCCAGCGGTCGGTAAAGACGATGTGAGCCTGCCGGCCGCCCGTGGCGGTGAGCGAGCGAAGCGTGCGAAAGAGGCGGCGCCGTTCGCGCCGTGGGACGTAGTGGATCGCCCCGCACGAATACACGAGGTCGAACCGACCGCCCACGGGGAGGTCGGGAGGCGTGGCCTCCACCCAGGCGACTCCGACGCCGCGCTCCTCGGCGAGCCGCTCGGCCTTGTGCAGTCCGGCGGGGGAGGGATCGACACCGGTGACGTCAAGGCCGCGTGAGGCGAAGAACACGCTGTCCCGCCCCTCACCGCACCCCACATCCAGCACGCGCGCGCCCGCCGGGAGACCCCGGACGAGATCCAGCGCGAGCAGCGACGGCGCCGTGCCGAGCACGTAGGCGTCCGAGCGTCGCTCGTACTCCTGATGCCACGGGCTGCGCGTCGTCGCTGTCGTCATCACGGGTAACCTGCTCTGTCGTGAGCAACTCCCGTGCCCGCCGCTGGTGGCTCGCCGAGTAATTCCTCCTCACCGATCCCTACCCGGTCTTCTGGCACGCCTCTGGCAACCCCGTGAGGCAGGAGGTCGTCAATGTTCAGGACAAGCGAGCGACGCCGGATGGGACTGATTCAAGAGGGCGCGCTGGTCGGGTTGCTGGGGGCGGTGGTGGTCGCGGCGTGGTTCCTCGCTTATGACCTGGCCCACGGTGCCCCCCTCTACACGCCGAGCGTGCTCGGAAGCACGCTCTTCGGCGGGGGCGGCCCCGTCGTGGTGAGCGCGGGCCTCGTGGCGAAGTACACCGTGCTCCACGCCGTGGCGTTCGTGCTCTTCGGCATCGCGGTGGCCGGCCTGTTCCGACTCGCCGATCGGGAGCCCTCGGTGATATTCGCCGCGTTCATGCTGCTGTGCTGTTTCCAGGTCGCATTCATCGCAATCCTCAAAGTCACGGCCGAATGGGTCTTCGATCCGATCCCGTGGTGGTCCATGGTCGTCGCCAATCTCCTGGCCACTGTGGCCATGCTGGCCGTGCTGTTCCCTCGACACCCTGCTGCCTGGCGCCCGTGGGGCCGGCGGCACGATCCCCTGGATGCGTAGACACGATGCGCGAAGGGAAGGAGTTCACCTCATGAACGAGCGTGGCCGAGTGCTGCCCTACCTGCTGCTGTGGATGCTGGGCGTGCCCGCGAGCCTCTTGATCATCTTGTTCCTGCTCGGAGTGGGCCGCTGACGCGTCCCGATCCCGAAGAGGAGGCCAATACCATGGACAGGCACACCGACAAGGACCGGGACCCCAAGCAGCCGCTTGCTCCTCAGCCCGTCGATGAAGTCGAAGAACTCGATGACGAGGATCTCGATGTGGAGAACGAGGAGGATCTGGACGACGCCGAGGACGAGGACGAGGATCCCGACGTTCGGCGGTAGTGCCGAGTCGGAAAGAGGCGGGCGGTGGCGGTCCAGTGACCATCACCGCCCGTCGTGCGTTCGTTCACGTCGCATGGAGGGATGCGATCGCTCACGGTCCCCCGATCGGACTACAATCGCCCTGCCATGCATCACGTTCAACCGGCTCTCCGTCTCGCTCTGACCGCGCTCCTGGTGACCGCGGGCGCGGGCGCCGCCGCCGCGGACACGATGGACACCCCAGCGCCTGGCGGCACGAGCAAGCGCATCCCCGTGACGATCACGCGTCCGACCGGAGACGGTCCCTTCCCGACGGGAGGGCGCGGCGCCACCACCGGCGGGAACGCGGAGGCGTGGGCAGACAGCATCCGCCAGGTGCTCGCCTTCTTCGACCAGCACCTTGCGGCCGCCCCGGGCCCCCGCTGATGGCCGAGCCGCGCGCCGTCCGCACGCCCACCCTCGAGATCGCCTACGAGGAGTCGGGGCCGCCGCGCGGGCCGGCGGTGGTGCTTCTGCACGGCTTCCCCGACGACGTGCGGGCATGGGACGCCACGGTCGGGCCGCTCGCCGCCGCGGGCCTCCGCGTCCTCGTGCCGTACCTGCGGGGCTACGGGCCCACGCGCTTCCTCGACATGGACGCCCCACGCATGGCCCAGCAGGCGGCGATCGCCCAGGACCTCATCGACTTCCTCGACGCCCTCGCGCTGTCCTCTGTCGCCCTCGCCGGCTACGACTGGGGCGGCCGCGCCGCGTGCATCACCGCCATCCTCCGTCCCGAGCGTGTGCGCGCGCTCGTCACCGTCGGCGGCTACAACGTCCAGAACACGCTGGCGCCGCCCCGTCCCGCTTCGGCGCTCCAGGAGCGCGCCCACTGGTATCAGTGGTACTTCAACACCGCCCGCGGAGTCGCCGGGCTCACCGCGAACCGCCGCGAGATCTGCCGGCTCCTCTGGCGGGATTGGTCGCCGGGCTACCGGTTCGACGACGCCACCTTCGAGGCCACTGCGGCCTCGTGGGACACGACGGACTTCGTGCCGATCGTCGTCCACTCCTACCGGCATCGTCACGGCCATGCCCCCGGAGAGCCGCGCTACGACGGGATCGAGCAGCATCTCGCCACGCGTCCCGCCATCACGGTGCCGAGCGTGGTGCTCCACGGGGCGGAGGACGGCGTGGATCTGCACCGCCCGGGCGGCCGGGATCTCGAGCGCTTCCCCGCGGGAACCCGGCAGGAGGTGGTGGCGGGCGCCGGGCACTTCCTCCCCCGCGAGCGGCCGGACGCGGTGGTGGAGGCGCTTCGGTCGCTGCTGGGCTAGGCCGCGGTCAGGGCTTGGTCTCGCGCAGCGATTTCTTGGTCGCCTCGCGCTCGAGATACTCACCCTGCACGAGTCGATAGGCGATGTAGTACTTGTAGATGTTGCTGACGTAGGTCACGGTTTCCCGTCCGATCCTGTCGGCGGCCACCCGCTCCACGTTGTCGAACCAGACGTTCCGGTCGAGCCCACGCTTGTCCGCCTCGCGCCGCAGCGAGTTCACCCGCCCGGCCCCGCAGTTGTAGGCGGCGAACGCGAACAGGCCCTTGTCGAGGTCCGTCATCGGCTCGTTGGCGTAGTACTGGTCGACCATGAACCGGATGTACTTCACCCCCGCGTGGATGTTGGGCTCGGTCTCGGTGATGTCGCCGACCTTGAGGTCCTTGGCCGTCTGTGGCATCACCTGCATGACTCCGATCGCGCCGACGTGGCTCCGCGCGCTCTGATCCAGCCGCGACTCCTGGTAGCCCTGGACGGCCATCAGCATCCAGTCCAAGCCGTACTGGTTGCCGTACTTGCGGAAGAGGCCGATCATCGAGCGGAACTTCCGCATCTCCGCCTCGGAGGCGGCGTTCTTCACGTAGCGGGTGTCCTGGAGGTACTTCCGTAGGACCGTACGGCCGAACGCCGAGTTCTCGCCGTGCGTCGTGAGGAAGGCGTCGAGCTCAGCCTTGAGCTTGGGGCTTCCCTTCCGGATGGCCCAGGCGATCTGGCCGCCCGAGCGCAGCGCGACGTCGGCGTGGACCACCAGCTTGGGAAAGATCTTCTTCCAGAAGGCGGCCTTGTGACTGTCCACCACCACCGTCTGGATGAGGCCGGCATTGAGCATCTCGAGGAGGTCCTCGTCCTCGAGCTGCTCCGGCGCGGGGACGAGCACCGCCTCCGGCTTCCCCCCCTTCTTCCGCTCCTCGTTGAACGTCTCGAGGCTGTCCCAGTAGCTGCTGGACTTTCGGACGAAGATCTCCCGGCCCCCGAGGTCGTCGCTCGTCAGCGTCGTCGGCGAGGCCGGCGCGGTCACCACGATCTCGTTGACCCCGGTGAGGACCGGAATGGTGAAGTCCACGAGCGCGAGGCGGTCCTCGGTGATCGTGAGATTGGCCACGGCGACGTCGCCCTTTCCCTCCGCGAGAGCGGACAGCAGGCGGTCGCGCGAGGTGGGGATGAACACCACGTGCACGCGCAGGTTCTTGGTCTTGAGCTTCTGATTCAGCGTGTCCTCGAACGTCGCGAGCGCGTCGTACGCGATGCCGCGAGGCTGCCCCTTGTCAACGAAGTAGAAGGTCTTGCTGTACGGGACCAGCGCCCGGATCTGGCGCCGGCCGATCATGCCGTCGAGATCGCCGGTCCACACCGCCTCGGGCATGGCCAGTCCCATGCGCGGGCGCGTGACCGCCGGCTTGGCGGACGCGGGGCCCTGTGCCGGCGCAGGGGTCTGCGCGGACGCGGCCTGCACGGAGAGCAGCAAGGCGGCCAGCAGGCCGAGCGCTGATCGGGTCGGTCGGCGCATGAGCGTCCTCCCTGTTCAACCGCGCCAGTGTAGCCGAAGGACCCTCGAACCGAGTAAGATCACGACGTGAGCGGATGATCCGCTCCGCCCGGGAGGCCCGCATGCGAGGAGAGACCCTGACCGTCGAGAAGCTCACGCCCCAGATCGGGGCGGAAATCCACGGCGTGGACCTGGGCCGGCCGCTGGACGAGCCCGCCTTCAAGCAGATCCACGACGCCCTCATCGAGAACTGCGTGATCTTCTTCCGCGACCAGCACCTCACCCCCGAGTCGCAGAAGGCGTTCGGGCGGCTCTTCGGGGAGCTGGCGGTGCATCCTGCCGCCCCCGGCCTGGTCCAAGGACACCCCGAGATCCTCGTCATCCACGCCGACGAGAATTCCAAGCACGTGGCCGGCGAGGACTGGCACTCCGACGTCTCCTGCGATCCCGAGCCGCCGATGGGCAGCGTGCTCTACATGAAGGAGCTGCCCGCGGTGGGTGGCGATACGCTCTTCGCGAGCATGTACGCCGCCTACGACGCCCTGTCCGAGCCCATGAAGCGGATGCTCGAGGGCATGACGGCCCTCCATCGCGGGGAGCACGTGTACCGCGGGCGCTACGGCGTGAACGACGCGGGGCGGGTGTTCCCGGAGGCCGAGCACCCGGTCATCCGGACGCATCCCGTGTCCGGCCGCAAGGCGCTCTTCGTGAACCGTTTCTTCACCACCCGCATCGTCCAGCTGAGCCGCCTCGAGAGCGAGGGGGTGCTCGGCATGCTGTACCGACACATCGAGACGCCGGAGTTTCACTGCCGCTTTCGCTGGCGCGTCAACTCGGTCGCGTTCTGGGACAACCGATGCGCGCAGCACCACGCGCTCTGGGACTACTACCCCCAGCGGCGGCACGGGCACCGCGTGACGATCAAGGGCGCTCGGCCCTTTTATCGCGGCTGAGGGGAACCCGACGAGGGCGAGGGACGGGAAGCGCGATCGGCAGCACGATCACGGCGAGGCCGGTGAGGACGACAAGACGCAGGGGGCCAAAGCGCTCGCCGAACACGAGCGACGAGCCCGCCGCGGCGACGCACGGCACGAGGAGGGCGAACGGCGCGACCGCGGCAGCAGCATAGCGCCGCAGAAGCATGCCCCAGATCGCATAGGCGAGCACGGTGGCCACGAGGCCGAGATACAGGGCGGCCACCATCCCCGACCACGGGGCGCGCGCGAGGGAGGCGACGAGCGCGGCCGGGCCATCGAGAATCAGCGCCACCGCGAGCGCGGGCAGCGGCGGGATCAGGCTGAGCCAGACCATCAGACTCACGGTGTCGACCGGGGGCAGCCGCTTGAGGAGCACGTTGCCGACGCCCCAGCTGATCGCAGACAGCATGGTCAGGGCGAGGCCGGTGAGAGTGAGGTCGGCGCCGACGGTCGCCGTGATGAGAACGAGGCCGCCGAACGCGAGCGCCGTGCCCGCGAGCTGCCGCGGCGACGGCCGCTCGCGCAGGGCGAGCGCGGCGAAGAGTATGGTGTAGAGCGCCTGGGTCTGGACCACGAGGGCGGCGAGGCCCGGCGGCATGCCGAGGGCGATGCCGAAGAACTGGAACAGGAACTGGCCGGCGAAGAGGGAGAGGCCCCCGAGCACGAGCGCCGACCACGGTATCGGGGGCCGAGCGAAGACGAGCACGGGGGCCGCGGCGATGACGAAGCGCAGGGCGGCGAGCAGCGCCGGCGAGAAGGCATCGAGCGCGATCCGCGTGGCTACGAAGGCCACGCCCCAGATGCACGCGACGAGCGCGGCGAGGACGACGTGAGGCCGCTCACGCGCGGCCCCACCGGGAGAGAGGAGCGACATCGTGAGCGACGGCAAGACGGCGATGACCATCGTGTATCTGGCCGACACCGAGGCGGTGAAGTTCGGTCCCGACGCGACCTATCAGCCCATCCTGGGGGACGCGGACGGGCGCTTCCCCATCCGCACGGGCATCCAGACCTCGCAGCCCGGCTATCAGGCTCCCCTGCATTCGCATCCCTACATCGAGGTCCTGCACGTGCTGGAGGGGCGGGCGGAGGCGTGGCTCGAGGGCCAGGAGACCGATCCGGTGCGCCTGGGTCCCGGCGACACCATCGCGATCCCGGCGGAGACCCTCCACGCCTTCCGGGTGGTCGGCGACACGCCCATGCGCCTCCTCGGCACCCACGTGTCGCCGCGGCGCATCGTGCACTACGCGGACGGGAGCGAGACCGACGCCGGAGGATACCGGATCGGCGACTCCTAGCCGTTCACGCGCGCTCAGCCGTCGCCCCGTGGATGGCGTCGAACAGCGTCGCCGGGGTGGCGGGCTTGACCAGATGCGCGTCGAAGCCCACCTCGAGGGCCTGGCGCCGGTCTTCCGGCTGACCATAGCCGGTGAGCGCGATCAGCCGCATGGCGGCGCCCACCGTGGCGCGGATCCGGCGCGCGACTTCGTACCCGTCCATCCCGGGCAACCCGATGTCGATCACCGCCACATCGGGCCGCAGGCGCAGGGCCGCTTCGAGGCCGGCAAGCCCCTCGGTCGCCTCGTAGACCTCATGGCGCTTCATCTCCAGCATCCCGCGTAGCATCACGCGCGCATCCACGTTGTCCTCGATCACGAGGATGCGACGGCCTGCGCCGTCGCCGGACGCGCGCGTGGCGGCGGCCGCGCCCGGCGGACGGGCGATGGCGGGGAGGCGCACGCTGAACACGCTCCCCCGCCCCATCCCCTCGCACGCCGCCTCCACGCGGCCGCCGTGGAGCTCGGCGATGCGGCGCACGAGGGTGAGGCCGAGGCCGAGCCCCCCCGCTCCAGCACGGGGCCCCCGCTCGACCTGCACGAACATCTCGAACACGCGCGGCAGCATCTCCGGAGCGATCCCCACCCCGGTGTCGCGAACGGCGAGCACTGCGTCCCCGCCTTCCACCCGCAGCGTCACGTCGATGGCGCCACCCGGCGGGGTGAACTTCACCGCGTTGCCCACCAGATTGGTGACGATCTGCTCGAGGCGCGTCTCGTCCACGTCGGCCCACACGGGCTCGAGGTCGACGGCGACCTGGTGGCGCTCGGTGCGCCCCGCGGTGGCGAGCGCGGCCACCGCGCGGCGCACCGTCTCCGCGAGCTCGAGGGGGCGGCGGGAAAGCACGATCTTGCCGGACGTCACGCGGGCGACGTCGAGGAGGTCGTCGACGAGATGCGCGAGGTGGCGGTTCTGCCGCCCGATGATGTCGCGCGCGAGCCGGGTGGCATCGGGAGAGGCCTCGGGAGACTCCAGGATATACGTCGCGCTGGCGATCGCGGAGAGCGGGTTGCGCAGCTCGTGCCCCAGCATGGCGAGGAGCTCATCCTTGCCCCGGCTTGCCGCCTCGGCCTCGGCCCGCGCCGCGTGCTCACCGGCGAGGAGCCGAGCCTTCTGCAAGGCCACCGCCACGTGGTCGGCGAGCGTGACCAGCGCCTGCTCGTCGGCGGCGGTGAACGGCTCACGGGTCACGCGGTTCGCGTACATCACCCCCACCACGACGCCCGCGCTCATGATCGGTACCGCGATGCAGGCCATGATGCCGTCCGCCTGCGCGAGGTGCAGATACGGGTCGTCGCGGAAGCGGGGGTCCGCGGCGATGTCCTCGCTGCGGACGGGCTGCGCGCGTGCCAACGCGAGCCCGCCGAGCCCACGGCCCCGCTCGATCACGAAGCCGGGAGCCATCGCGGTGGACACCACCGAGGAGTAGCGCAGGACCAGCCGGCCCGCCTCGTCCACGAGCGCGATGCGGGAGGAGGCCGCCTCCACCAGCCGACGCGCCGCGCCGAGCGCGGTGCGGAGAATGGCGTCGAGGTCCGGTGACGCGTTGAGCGCGTGGGCCACCTCGCCGATGGCGCGCGCCTCCTTCTCGCGCCGCGCCGCCTCGTATTCGCGCTGCCGCACGAGCTCAGCGGCGCCGCGGAGCTGCTCGGCCACCGTGTTCACCTCGGTCACCCCGGTGCGCAGTGGGGCCGCCGCCTCGCCGCGCTCGAGTGCACGCGCGATCCGGACCAGCGAGCCCATGGCGTCCGCGATGCGCCGCCCGACCACGAAGGCCAGGCCGCCGGCGAGGGCCGCGGCCAGCGCGGCGCCCGTGAGGATCTGCCAGAGGATGCGCCGGAGCGGACCCTGGACCACCTCCACCGGGGTGGTGAGGGCCACCAGCCAGCCGGAGCGCGGGGCGGTGGCGAAGGCGGCGTAGACTTCCCGCGCCTCGCCGAAGTCGCCGCGCATCCAGCCCTCACGGAGGGGGAACGGGTTCGCGGCCGGCTGCCCGATCACCGTGGGTTCTCCCTTGCTGCTCGCCACGATCACGTCGCGCCGGTCGTAGATGGTGGCCACCGCGTGACGGCCGAAGCTCTGGGCGCGCAGAACGTCGCCGAAGCTGGCGGCGGTGATGCCGGCGCCGAGCACGAAGCGCACCGCGCCATTGCGCACCACCGGGACATAGACGCCGATGATGTTGTGGTGATAGCTGCCGTCGAAGAGGTCGGACACCACGGGCTTTCGCGTGTCCCGCGCGCGCGCGAGCTCGCGGGGCTGCCGCGCGCGCGGCGGCGCGCCGCCCCCTTCCGACGCGGTGGTGAGAGCCTGCCCGCGCAGGTCGAACAGGAACACATTGGTCCAACCGTGGGCCCGGGTGACCCGCCGTGAATACTCCCCGAACTTCGCGAAGTCCGGGGCATCGAGATGATCCGACTCGGCGAGGGCCTCCAGCGCGGAGATCGCGCTCAGCACGACCTCGTCGACGGTGGTGGCGATGGCCTGGGAGGTCTCGCGCATGCCGCGCTCAGTGGCGGCGAGCTGGAGCCGGTCGTTCTCGCGGATGACGAACGCGGAGAAGGCCAGCAGCGGGACGAGGGAGGCGAGGACCAGCGCGACGAGATGACTGCGGAGGCGCATCCTGGCGTCCATCCTACATCGGACGGACGCGCGACGGGGGTCGGGCTAGCTGCGGCGGGAGGCGCGACGCTCGAGCAGGCGCAACACCGCCGCTTCGTCCTCGCTCAAACCGCTCGACTCGCGACCGCCCAATCCCTCCGCGAGCTCACCGTCGGCGTGGGCGGCCACGACGTCGGGATGGATGTAGCATTTGCGGCAGATCGTGGGGGTGTTCCCCAGCCGCGAAGCCACCTCTCCGATGGCGGCGGTGAGCCGCCGGCGAGCATCGGTCTCCTCGGACGCCGCGGCGAGCGCCTGCGCGGCGAGCACGGTGCCACCCCATGTGCGAAAGTCCTTGGCGGTGAACTCCTCGCCGCACACCTCGCGGAGATACGCATTGACGTCGGCGGAGTCAATGGCTTGCCGCTGGCCGTCCTCGTCGAGGTACTGGAACAGCTCGTGGCCCGGCAAGTCCTGACAACGCCGCACGACGCGGGCGAGCGACCGGTCGCTCACGTCGACGGTGTGATGCTTGCCGCCCTTGCCTCGGAATTCGAAGCGCAGCCGCGCGCCGTCCACCGTGACGTGGCGGGTGCGAAGCGTGGTGAGCCCGTAGGAGCGGTTCGCGCGCGCGTACTCCGCATTGCCGATGCGGATCAGCGTGATCTCGAGAAGCCGCACCACGCTGGCCAGCACCTTCTCGCGGGCCAGCCCGGGACGGCCCAGGTCCTTCTCGACGCGCTCGCGGATCGCGGGGAGCGCGCGACCGAACTGGATCACCCGGTCGAACTTGGCCTCGTCCCGTACCGCGCGCCAGCGCGCGTGATAGCGGTACTGCTTGCGGCCGCGCGCGTCGCGTCCCACCGCCTGGATGTGGCCGTGCGCCACCGGGCAGATCCAGACCTGAGTCCATGCGGGAGGAATGGCGAGGCTGCGAATGCGCCGCAGCGTCGGAAGATCCTGCACCGGCTCGCCGGTGCCGTTGACGTAGCGGAACGCGCGACCCTGCCGTACCCGCTGAATGCCCGGGCGAGCGTCCGAGACGTAGCGAAGCGACGCTGCATCCGCGGCCTCGCCCGGATCGAGCGCGATGCGGCGAAGGCGCGGCCGGCGGCGCGATTTCGGCGGCGAGGCTGCGACGGCGAGGCCCATGGGCCGCCTAGGCAGCAAGCCATGTGCCACGGCGGCCGTCGACCGCGCTAACTCGTTGGAAATACGGGTAGAGAACGCGCTGGGTCCGGAGGGCGGAGTCGACGGCCACCCCGGCTCGCCTGACCATCGCCGTCACCGGGGAGACGGTTCGGGGCAGGCCCCGCAGAAGCTGCGCGGCCCGCCTGCCGCCGTCAGCGCTTGGCCGAGAGACTGGCGTCCAGGTTCTCGATCGCCTTCAAGTGATCTTCGAGCGTCGGCAAGGTCTTCACGACCCACGCCTTGAGCGCGGGATCCTGCGCCTTCTCGCTCATGCGCCGGAACTCTGCCACGTCCTTCTTGTGATCCTTCACCATCTCCTTCACGTACTCGCGGTCGAACGCCGTGGGCTGGAGCTTCGCCAGCCGATCGCGCAGCCGGAGATCCGAGCTCGGGAGGTCGCGGCCCACCGAGACTCCCTTCTCCGAGGCGAGCTGCTGGAGCTCATTGCCCGCCTGACTGTGCTCATTCGCCATCCGCTCACCGAACTGCCGGATCCGCTGATCGCCGGCCTTCTCCTGCGCCAGCTTTCCGAGCTCGACCTCGGCGGCATTGGCCTGCGCGACGTGCTGAATGAACTTGGTGTCGCTCCGGCTCACGTCTGTGCGCCCCCCATCGAGGTCGTGAGGAGCGCGCTCGCGAGGACCGCGCACGCCATTGTCCACCGTCCTCTACGCATGGTCGTTTCCTCCCTGACCGCACTGCGGCAGCAAACGTCGTGCCGCGTGCGCGGCGTTTGCATGTCATGAGCGACAAGGGCGGAAGCGGCGCATCCGGGCGCCCGCGCGGTCGCGCGTGGAGCGATCTACCCGGTAGAAAGGACCACGCCATGGCAGGACGAACTGGGCAGGGCCGCACCCCGGCGACAACCTCCGCCGAGTCATTCATCCCCACGCATCCCTCGCTCGCGGCGTGCCGCAAGGCGGTGAGCGGGTGCCGCGGCTGCGCGCTCTACCGCCACGCCACCCAGGGCGTGTTCGGTGAGGGGCCGAAAGCGGCGCCTCTCATGCTCGTGGGCGAGCAGCCCGGCAACGACGAGGACCTTGCCGGGCGTCCCTTCGTGGGGCCGGCCGGTCGACTGCTCGACCGCGCGCTTGGCGAGGCCGGGCTCGACCGGCGCACGCTCTATGTCACGAACGCGGTCAAGCACTTCAAGTGGACACCGCGCGGCAAGCGGCGCATCCACGAGAAGCCCACGGCGCGCGAGGTCGAAGCCTGCCGGCCCTGGTTCCAGACCGAGCTGGACCTGGTGAAACCGGAGCTCGTGGTGGCGATGGGCGCGACCGCCGCGCAGAGCCTGCTGGGGCCCGCGGTGCGTGTTACCAAGGAGCGTGGGCGCGTGCTCGACGCGCCGCTCGGCGCGCGGGTGCTGGTCACCGTGCACCCGTCATCGCTGCTGCGCATCACCGATGACGCGGAGCGGGACCAGGCCATGGAGCGCTTCGTGGCGGATCTCCGCGTCGCGGCCCGCACACTCGAGGGGGGCGGGCGCTAGCCCGGCGGTCACGCGGTCGCGAGGCCGAGATAGGCCTGACGGATGCGCGGATCGTCGCGCAGCGCGCCGGCGGGCCCCTCGGCGACGATGCGCCCCTCCTCGAGCACGTACGCCCGGCTCGCGACCTCGAGGGCGCGCGCCACGTTCTGCTCGACCAGGAGGATGGCCACGCCCTCCCGCTGGATGGCGCGAGCGATCTCGAACAGCAGATCGACGACGGCCGGCGCGAGACCGAGGGAGGGCTCGTCCATCAGGAGGAGCCGCGGCCGGGCCATGAGGGCGCGTCCGATGGCTACCATCTGCTGCTGCCCGCCCGACAGCGAGCCCGCGAGCTGACGCCGGCGCTGGCCGAGGATGGGGAAGAGCCCGTAGACGTGCTCGAGGGTCTCGGTGCGCCGACGCCGCGCCTCGCCGCGATACGCGCCCATCTCGAGGTTCTCCTCGACCGACATGCGGGTGAAGAGCCGGCGTCCCTCGGGCACCAGCGCGATGCCGTGGCGGCACACGAGATGGCTCCGCACGCTCCTGAGATCCGCGCCGTCGAAGGCGAGCGTGCCTGCCCGCGCGCGCTGGAGGCCCGCGATGGTGTTGACGAGGGTGGTCTTTCCGGCCCCGTTGGGCCCGATCACCGCCACCACCTCGCCCTCGCCCACCGCGAGCGAGGCGTCCGAGATGGCGGGCGCGTCCCCGTAGGCGACGGCCAGCCCGCGCGCCTCAAGCAGCATGCGAGGTCCCCAGGTAGACCGAGATCACGCGGGGATCCGCCATCGCCTCGCGCGGGCGGCCCGACGCGATCACCTCGCCCTCGTTCAGCACGATCACACGATCGGCGAGCTCCAGCACCACCCGCATGAGGTGATCCACGAAGAGGATGCTGACCCCGCGCTCGCGGATCCCGCGCACGAGCCGGATGGCGCTGGCGATTTCGGCGGGATTGAGCCCGGACAGGACCTCGTCGAGGAGGATCAGACGCGGCTCGGCGGCGAGCGCGCGGGCGAGCTCCAGGAACTTCCGCTCGTGTAGGTTCAGCGCGCCGGGCAGCGCGTGCCCGCGCGCGGCGAGGCCAGTGAACTCGAGCCAGCCGAGCGCGGCGGCCCGCGCCTCACGTGCGGAGTGCCGCGCGCGGCCGAAGGTGGCGGCCACCGTCACGTTCTCGAGCACGCTGAGATGGGCGAAGGGGCGCGGGATCTGGTAGGTGCGCGAGACGCCGCGGTCGGCGATCTCGTGCGCGGGATGCCCGGTGAGAACGTGCTCGTCGAGCGCGACGCGGCCCCGGTCCACCGCGTAGTGCCCGCTGATCACGTTGATCAGGGTGGTCTTGCCGGAACCGTTGGGGCCGACGAGCCCCACGATCTCGCCCGGCGCCACCTGCACCCCCACGCCCCGCAGCGCTTGAATACCGCCGAAGGCCTTCCAGACGTCGCGGCACTCGAGGGCGCCCCCGTCCCCCACCCGGGCTGCCGTCACGGGGGCGGGCGCCGCGTTCACCGACACCGCGGTCGGCCGACGGCCGCGTCGCCGGCCCAGGAGCGCCGGCACCACGCCGTCCGGGAGCAGCAGGATCACGAGGATGAGGACAAGGGCCACCACCGCCCGCCCGAGAATGGCCTGGGCGCCGCCGGTGAAGACGTAAAGCGACGACGCGATGATGGCCGCCCCCACCGCGGGGCCCAGCCAGTGCCGCGCGCCGCCCAGCACGCTCATCAGAACGACATAGAGCGGCACCGTGATCGAGAAGGTCTCACCCACCGTGATGTAGCTGACGTAGAGGGCGTGAACGCCTCCCGCCATCCCCGCGATGCCCGCCGACAGCACGAAGGCGGACAGCTTGTAGCGGAACGTGGGCACGCCTTCCACCTCGGCCACGTCCTCGTCGTCGTGGATGGCGTAGAGTCCAAGCCCGAAGCGCGACCGCGTGATGGCGTAGGCCAGGCCCATCGTGCCCACCGCGAGGGCCAGGGCGAGCAGATACAGCGTCCCCGTCGGCGAGCGCGTCAGCCGAGGCAGCGCGACCCCGCTCAGATACACGCCGGGGCCGCCGTCGATCCGCGTGTTGAGCACGATCGTGGCGAGCACGAAGGTGATCGCGAGGGTCAGGAGGCCGAAGAGCTCGCCGCGGAGCTGTCGCATCCGGAACACCACCGCGCCGATGCCGGCGGCCAACAGCGCCGCCACGAGACCCGCGGCGGGCAGCGTCCACAGAAACGGCACGCCGAGCCCGGCGGTCAAGGTTGCCGTCGTGTACATGCCGGCGCCGAAGAACGCGCCGTGCCCGAAGCTGAAGTAGCCCGCGTAGCCGCTGAGCAGGCTCCAGCTCGTGGCGAGCGCCATCCACGAGAAGATCAGGTAGAGGAACGACTCGTAGAAGGCGGGCAGCCCCGCCTCGACGAGGGCGGCTAGCCCAACGAAGACCGCCGCCAGCGCGATGACGACCGGCCGCGCGCTCGCCGTCACGCGCGCCCCGGCCGCGCGATCAGCAGCACGATCAGCGCGGAGAACGACACCAGCGGCGCCCAGGCCGGCGCCACCACCGCCATCGTGAGCGACTCGCTGATCCCGATGAAGAGCCCCGCGAGCAGCGCGCCAATGGGATTGGCGAGGCCGCCGATGATGGCGACCGCGAACACGACGCCGACCCACGCCCAGATCTGGGCGGGCGCCAGGGTGGCGATCAGGGCGATGAAGGCCCCGGCGATGCCAGCGTAGGCCGCGCTCACGCCGGAGAGGAGCAGCGCCTGCGCCCGGTGGTTCACGCCGAAGGCCGCGGCCATGGCCGGGTCCTCGGCGCTGGCCCGCAGCGACTTGCCGACATAGGTGAAACGGAGCCAGGCCCACGTGCCCAGGGCCAGTGCCACCGCGGTCACGCAGGCGGCCAGCTCGAGCACTGGGACGAAGATCGGCCCGGCCCGCAGCGAAGCCGTCGCGTACGGGGTCTCGAAGCGACGGAAGTCCGCCGTCCAGAACCACTGGATCACGGACTCGAGGATGACGGTGAGGCCGAAGGTGACCAGTAGCGAGGTGAACTCGGTAACCCGGAAGTAGGCGAAGACGAGGTGGAGCGAGACGCCGACGAGGAAGAACGCGGGCACGATGGCGAGCACGGCAAGCCAGGGAGGGACGTGGAAGGCCACGCCGAGCTGATAGGTGAGGTACGCGCCGAGTAGGGCGAGGGCGAAGTGCGTGAGGTTGACCAGGCGCAGCAGGCCCCACGACAGGCTGAGTCCGAGCGCCAGCAGCGCGTAGAGACCCCCCGCGAGGAGGCCCGACACCAGCGCCTGCCCGAGAAGGGTCAGGCTCGGCAAGCGATCACGGGGGCAGCAGGCGGGCGCCGGGCGCGGCGAACTCCCTGGGCCACACCACCACCCACTTGCCGTCCTGCGCCTGCTTCACCTTGGACAGGTCGTCACCGTAGTTGCTGGGGCCGTCGAAGCGCAGGCGACCGACGATGGTGTCGATCCGGTTCTTGCGGATCCACTCCCCGAGCACCTTGTCGTCCAGGCTCTTGGTGGCGGTGACCGCCGCCTCGATCACCTGCCAGGCCGCGAAGGAGTTGGCGACCTGGGAGTCTACGACGGTATACGGGACGTTCGCCTTCGTCGCGCGCTCTCGGAAGAGCGGGATCAGCTTCGCCGCGCCCGTGTTGTTGAGCATCGGCGGGTGCTCCTCGTAGAAGGTGTGCGAGAGGGCGAGCTTGGCGTCCGGCGCCACCACGAGCGGGCCCGGCGCGGGGAAGAGGTGGAAATGGCGCGGCGGCGTGTAGTCGAGCTTCTTGAGGGCCTCCAGGATCTGGTTGCCGTCCAGGCCTAGCGCCCCGACCCACAAAAAGTCGGCGTTGGTGTCCTTGATGCGCGCGGCGATGGCGCCGAAGTCGCGCGTCCCAAATTCGTACTCGAGGTAGAGCGGCACCTTGAGCCCGCGCTTCTCCGCGACCTCCTTGGCGCCCGCGGACTGGAACTGGGCGGAGGGGAACTTGCTGGTGACGATGGCCACGGTCTTCGGCGGCTTCGAGGTCGCCGCGAGCGCGTCGTAGACCACCGCCGGCACGGTCTTCGCCGGCTCGGGGCCGAAGGCGGCGGTGGGGAAGTGGTACATGTACTTGGCCAGATGCGGCATGCCGAACGAATGGTGCACGTAGATCTTCTGGTAGCGTTCCGCCACCGACATCGCGGACAGGATGCCGCCCGTCGCGTAGGGGCCGATGATGAGGTCGACCTTGTCGACGGTGATGAGCTTCTCGTAGAGGCTCCGCGTCACGTCGGGCTTGGACTGATCGTCGAGCAGCACCCACTCCACCGGGCGCCCGAGCAGCCCGTTGCCTCTGTTGAGCTCGTCCACGTAGATCTCGCCCGCGATCTTGTGCAGGAGCGCGGTGGGCGCGAGGGGGCCGGTGAGGGCCAGGGTCCCGCCGATGCGGATGGGCGGGCCTGAAGGGGCGGCGAACGCCGGCGCGGCGACGATGAGGAGCGCGAGCGCCGCGCAGGCGTCGCGCCGACCGATCCGGTGAAGTCGGAGCATGCTGCCCTCCCCGATGAGGGTTAGAGCGACGGCGAGTCGACCGATCGTGCGAACAGTAGGGGCTGCGCCACCGAATGTCAATCCGTCGGGGGTCGCCCGGGCTTGACAGCCCGCGGGGCCGCCGCGCAGAGTCTGCCCATGCTCAACGCCACGCGCGGCCAGATCCTCCCCACGAGCATCACCGGGTCCTATCCCCGCCCTCACTGGTTCACCGAGGAGCTGCGCGGCCGCGGCTTCAAGGACGCGCTGGGCGACTCGCGCTTCCGCGAGCAGTACCTGGACGCGGTGGCGTGCCTGATCCGCGAGCAGGAGTCGGCCGGCCTGGACATCGTGACCGACGGCGACTCGCGCTTCGACCTCACGGTGGGTGGCAAGTCCTGGTTCTTCTACGTGATCGAGCGGCTGCGCGGCATCACGGGCCACGTGGACCGGTCGGCGGGCCGCGGCTGGACCTCGCTCAAGCCGGGGCACATCCTCTACGAGGTGATGGAGGCCTATCAGCCCGCGGTGGTGGGCGCGGCGGTGGACGGCGCCGACCTCCAGTACGATGCCCTCTTCAAGGTCGCCCAGCGCATGACCGCGCGCCCTCTCAAGTTCGGCGCCATCACCGCGCAGTCCCTGGCCAAGATGCTCGTGAACCGGCACTACGCCGCCGATCGCGATCTCATCCTGGCCCTCGCCGACATCTTCAACGCCGAGCTGCGCAAGGTGGCGGCGGCAGGCTGCCGCGTCATCCAGGTCGAAGAGCCCCAGCACCACATCGGAGGCGCTCAGGGCGCGAGCGACCAGGACCTCGAGTTCTATACCGAGGCGGTCAACCGCGAGATCGCGGGCGTGGACACCGAGATCTGGCTGCACACCTGCTGGGGCAATCCCAACCAGCAGCCGCTACACTGGGAGCGGCCGAGCTACGAGCGCTCCCTACCCTATCTCCTCGCCACGGACGCCGACGTGCTCACGCTGGAGTGCGCGTCGACGAACGGGCGCGACCTCCACCTGCTCGGGAAGCACCGCACCGACAAGAAGATCGCCATCGGCGTGGTGAACCACTCCACCGCGGCGGTGGAGCCGCCGGAGTTCGTGGCCGGCATCATCCGGAAGGCGCTGGAGCACGTAGCCCCCGAGCGGCTCATCCTCTCCACCGACTGCGGCTTCGGCCGCGAGGGCCTGGCCCGCCGCATCGCCTTCTACAAGTCCGTCAGCATCAATCTCGGCGCCAACATCGTCCGCCGCGAGCTCCGCCTACCCGAGGTGGACATTCCCGCCGCGGATCCGCGCTTCACCTTCGCTGGATAGGAGACCCTGTCATGCCGGTCATCAAGGTGCGTGACCTCGCCTTCGGCCGCCTCCGCGCGCCGGATCTCGACGCGCAGGAGGAGTTCCTCACCCACTTCGGGATGATCCGCGCCGCGCGCACCCCCGACGCCCTCTACATGCGCGGCACCGGACCCCGACACCACATCCACGTCACGCACAAGGCCGCCGACGCCGCCTTCATCGGCTTCGCCTACCTCGCGGCGAGCGAGGATGACCTCGTCCGAATCGCGAAGGCGCCCGGGGCCTCCCCTGTCGAGCCTCTCGACGAGCCAGGCGGGGGCAAGCGGGTGCGGCTCCGCGAGCCCAATGGGTATCAGATGGAAGTGGTGCACGGGATCGCCGCCCTCCCCGAGATCGCCGTGGCGCGCGATGAGATGAACACCGGCAACGATCCGCTGCGCCGCGCGGGCCGGGTGCTGCGCCTGCCCAAGCCCCCGGCCCCCATCAAGCGTATCGGTCATGGAGTGCTCGGCACGCCCAAGGTACGGGAGACCGTGGCCTGGTTCCGCGACACGCTCGGCTTCATCGGCTCGGACGACATCTATGTGGGGTCGAAGGACAACATCATCGGCTCGTTCAACCGGGTCGACTGCGGCGATGAGTACGTGGACCACCACTCGCTCTTCTGCGTGATGAACGAGCGCGCCGGCCTCAACCACATGTCCTTCGAGGTGCCGGACGTGGACGCCGTCTTCAAGGACCACGAGTACCTGGCCGGGCTCGGCAAGTACGAGCACATGTGGGGCGTGGGCCGGCATCTCCTCGGGAGCCAGGTCTACGACTACTGGGCCGATCCGTGGGGCCGGGTGCACGAGCGCTGGGCCGACACCGACCGGCTCAATGTGAAGAGCGGCTCCAATCTCCTGTCCGCCGAGGAGGGCTTCGTGAGCCAGTGGGGCGCCGACCCGCCGAAGAAGTTCCTCGGTCACGTCTCCCCCTGAGCGCGCGCCATGCCGACCAACGTCAAGGCCGACGTCATTCGCGACCAGCTCGTCTCCGTGCTCGCCGCCTGGGGCATGAGCGCCCCGCACGCCCAGACCACCGCGGACATGATGGTGGAGACCGATCTCCGCGGCGTGGATTCCCACGGGATCTCCATGCTGCCGACCTACGACCGCGAGCAGCGCGCGGGTCGCCTCAACCTGACGCCGACCTTCAAGACGGTGCGGGAAGGCCCCGCCTTCGCCCTCATCGACGCCGACGCGTCGCTGGGTCATCCCGTGTCCGCGCACGCCATGAACCTCGCCGTGGACAAGTGCCTCGCCGCCGGCGTGGGCGTGGTCACCGTGCGGAATTCGCACCACTTCGGCGCCGCCGGCTGCTACGCCAAGATCGCGGCGGACCGCGGCGTGATCGGGCTCGTGACCTCCGCGACCCGCGGCGTCACCATGGTGCCGACCTTCGGCGCCGAGCCGGTGATGGGCACCAACCCCATCGCCTTCGCCGCGCCCGCCCGGCGCAATCCGCCCTTCCTCCTCGACATGGCCACCACAACCGTGGCGGCCGGCAAGGTGAAGGTCTACAAGCTCAATCACAAGCCCGTGCCTCCGGGCTGGGTGGTGGACGGTGACGGCCGTGCGGTCACCGATCCCGAGCAGGCCTTCGGCTACGTGTTCGACCGGCCCGAGGGCGGCATCTCCCCCCTCGGGGGCACGCGGGAGCTCGGCGGCCACAAGGGCTATGGCCTCGCCGTGCTCGTCCACATCCTCGCCGGCACCCTCTCCGGCTCGTCCTTCTCTCCCATCCGCAACCGCACCCAGCGTCCGTCCGACCCGCATGACATCGGCCATTTCTTTCTCGCCATCGATCCGCGCGCCTTCCGCGGCGCCGGTGAATTCGAGGAGGATCTGGATCAGGTCATCGATGTGCTGCACGGTGCGCGCCGGGCCGACGCCGCCCAGGCCGTGCTCGTCGCGGGCGACCCCGAGCTGCTCACCCGGCAACAGCGGCTGGAGACGGGCGTGCCCGTGCCCGACGACCTGATGGCCCAGCTCCGCGAGGTGGCGGAGCGGGCGAAGGTATCGTTCCTCCTGGCCGCGGGAGCGCCGCGGTGATCAAGCTCGTGTTCTGCCTCCGGCGCCAGCCGCATCTCAGCCGCGAGGAGTTCCAGCGCTACTGGCGTGAGCGTCACGCGCCGCTGGTGCGCGAGGCGGCGGCCGCGCTGGGCGTGCGGCGCTATGTGCAGGTGCACACGCTCACGAGCCCCGTGAACGAGGGGCTCCGTCGCGCGCGCGGCGGCCCGGAGGAATACGACGGCGTCGCCGAGCTCTGGTTCGACAGCCTGGACACGCTCGCCGCGTCCGGGGCCACGCCCGAGGGCCGCGCCGCCGGCCGGCGCCTTCTCGAGGACGAGCGGCGCTTCATCGACCTCGCGCGGTCCCCGGTCTGGATCGCCGAGGAGCACGAAGTGGTGACCCCGCCCCCCGCCGCCCGCTGAGACCTTGGTCCCATTGAGGGCGCCCCGCCGGGGTGCCACCGTCGTCCGGACTCGATGCCGTACACCCCTCGAGGCCAGGAGGACATCATGTGGACCCGGATCATGCTCGTGGCAGCGCTGATGCTCGCGACCACCCCGGCCTTTGCCGATGAGGTGGTCTTCCTCAACGGCGACCGCCTCACGGGCAAGATCGTCAGCGCCGCGGGCGGCAAGCTCGTCCTGAAGACCGACGCCGCCGGCGAGATCACCATCGACCTGTCCAAGGTCAAGACCTTCTCCACCGACGAGCCCATCAGGGTCAAGGTCGGCGAGCAGAAGCAGGTCATCTCCAAGGTCACCCCCGGCAACGACGGGCAGGTGCAGGCGCAGATCGCTCCAGGCGCCACGCCTCAGCCCCTGGCCATCAAGGACATCACCGAGCTGAACCCGGAGCCGCCGACGTGGCACGGCTCGCTCGCGCTGACCGGCCTCTTCACCAGCGGCAACTCCGAGACGACGCAGATCGGCTTCAGCGCGGCGGCGGCCAAGCGCTGGGAGACGGACCGCCTCACCTTCCTCGCCGGCTATACGTTCGGGCGAGAGAAGGATCCCGACACCGACGAGAAGAGAACGACCACGGACTACGGGTTCGCGTCCGCCAAGTTCGATCACTTCTTCACGAAAAAATTCTACGGCTATGCCCTCGCCAAGATCGAGCACGACGAGGTGGCCGACCTCGAGTACCGCTTCTCGGCCAGCGTGGGCCCGGGGTATCAGTGGTTCGAGGGGCCGACCTTCAACCTTTCGACCGAGGTGGGTCTCGCCTACGTTTACGAGAAGTTCAAGCACCAGGACGCCCGGGATTTCCTCGGCCCCCGCTTCGCCTACGCGGTCGACTGGACGCCCATTCCGGTGCTGACGCTCTTCCACACGTTCGAGTACATCCCCGCCTTCGACGATTTCACGGGCGACTATCTCATCAACCTCACCGCGGGCGCGAAGGTTCGGATCGTCAAGTCCTTCTTCACGAATGCCCGGTTCGAGTGGGCCTATGACAGCACGCCCGCCCGCGGACGCGAGAAGTCGGACACACGCTTCCTGCTCGGGGTGGGCTGGGACTTCTGAGGCGGCGGTGCCGGTCGCGCGAGGCTTGCGGGCCTTGTCCGCGGGCCCTATACTCCGCGCAACTTGGCACTCCGGATCGGCATCGACATCGGCGGCACCTTCACCGACCTGGTCGCCCTCGACGAGGCGACCGGCGCCATGGTGGACACCAAGGCCCTCTCCACTCCGCAGGATCTCCTCGAGGGCATCCTGCGGTGCGTGGACCAGGTCGGCGTCCGGCTGGCCGACTGCCGGCTGGCGATTCACGGGACCACCATCGGGATCAACGCGCTGCTCGAGCGGAAGGGCGCGCGCACCGGGCTCATCACCACCGCCGGCTTCCGGGACGTCCTGGAGATCGGGCGCGGGAACTTCCTCCGGATGTACGACGTGCTCTACCAGCGCCCCACCCCCTTGGTGCCGCGCGGCCGCTGCCTCGAAGTCGGCGAGCGTCTGACGTCGCGCGGTGACGTGCTGCTGCCGCTGGACGAGGGCGCGGTACGCGGGGCGGCCCGCCGGCTCGCCGCCGACGGCGTCGAGTCGGTGGCGGTGTGCCTCCTCTTCTCGTTCCGGAATCCCGCGCACGAGCGCCGCGCCGCGGAGCTGATCGCGGAGGTCTTGCCCGGCGCTTCGGTCTCGGTGTCGCACCGGATCACGCAGGAATGGCGTGAGTACGAGCGGACGAGCACCACCGTGGTCAACGCCTACATCCGGCCCATCATGGACCGCTACCTCGGCGCCTTCGAGGACGGGCTCCGCGGGCGGGGCTTCCGCGGGCAGCTTCTCATCACCCAGTCCAACGGTGGCGCCTTCTCGCTGGCCGCCGCGTCCTCCAAACCCGTGCACACCATCGAGTCGGGTCCGGCGGCGGGCGCCATCGGCTGCGCGAGCCTCGCGCGGGCGCTGGGCGCCGATCGCCTCATCTCGTTCGACATGGGCGGGACCACCGCGAAGTGCGCCATCGTGGAGCGCGGGCTGGTGCAGACCACGGACGAGTACCACGTGGACGGCCACCCGCTGCGAATTCCCGTCATCGACATCAACGAGGTGAGCGCGGGGGGCGGCACCATCGCGTGGATCGACGCGGGCGGCGCGCTCACCCTGGGGCCGCAGAGCGCGGGGGCGGACCCGGGCCCCGTCTCGTACGGGCGCGGCGGCACCGAGCCCACCGTGACCGACGCCAACCTGGCGCTGGGCCGCATCGCGGCCGACCGCTTCCTCGGCGGCACCATGCCGCTCGACCTCGCCGCCGCCAATCGGGCCATCGATGACCGCCTCGCCTTGCCGCTGGGCCTTGCCCGGCACACCGCGGCGGCCGGGGTGGTGCGCCTCGCCGACGTGAAGATGGCCCTTGCGGTGCGCAGCATCACCACCGAGCGCGGCCTCGACCCGCGCGACTACACGCTGGTCGCCTACGGCGGCGGTGGCCCCCTGCACGCGGTGGCCATCGCGCGCGAGCTCGGCATCCCGCGGGTGATCGTCCCGCCCTCGCCGTCCACCTTCTCGGCTTGGGGGATGCTCGCCACCGACCTCCGCCATGACCTCGTCCGCACCGTGTTCGAGCCGCTCGAGCGCACCGACGCCGCGTGGGCCGACGCGCGCTACGCCGAGATGGAGCGGGAGATCGCCTCGATCCTGCCCGCCGTTGGGGCGGCCACGCGGCATCGCGCCGCCGATCTCCGTTACCTCGGCCAGGAGCACACGGTGACGGTGGACGTAGCGACGCTCGAGGAGTGGCCTACCCTGCGGACGCGGTTCGACGAGGCGCACCGGCGCGCCTACGGCTACGCCGCCCCCGAGGTGGAGGTGCAGCTCCTGAACCTGCGCCTCGCGGTGGTGTACCCGCTGGAGCGGCCGCGCCTGCCCGCGCTCGCGGCGGGTGACGGGCACCCGCCGGCCATGGAGACGCGGAAGATCTACTCGACGCTCACCCGCGATCTCCTCGAGTATCGGGTGATCGCGCGGGAGCGCCTGCGGGCCGGCGACACCCTTGCCGGCCCTGCCGCCGTCGAAGAGGCCGGGACGACCACGCTGATCGAGCCGGGCGACGAGCTGCGCGTGGACGGCAACGCCTGCCTCGTGATCACCGTGGCGCGGGGCATCTAGTGGGCGGGTCGACTGGTGCGGTGGGGGGCGTCGGGGAGGAGCGGCGCTCGCTCCCCCCGACTTCAAGAGGAGTCTAGACGATGGGCAATCAGCCGCTCGATGCCGTAACCGTGGAAGTGGTGCGGGCCGCGCTCAATGCCGCCGCCGAGCGCATGCGCATCACCATGATCAAGACCGCCTACAGCCATATCATCAGCGAGAGCCTCGATTTCGGCTGCGCGATCTTCGATCCCGCCGTGCAGATGATCGCCCAGGGCATCGGGCTCCCGGTGTTCCAGGGGCACCTGGGCTTCCCCATCGAGGCGACGATACGCGACCGGGGGATCGACGCCTTCCGTGAAGGCGACGTCTTCATCCACAACGATCCCTATGCCGGCAACGGCAATCACCTGAACGACGTGGCGATGTACGCGCCCGTGTTCTGGGAGGGCCAGCTCACCGGCTTCGTCTCCGTGAAGGCGCACTGGAGCGACGTGGGCGGTCCCGTGCCCAGCAGCATGCAGGTGGGCTCGCGCGAGTTCCGTCAGGAAGGCCTTCGCTTCCAGAGCGTGCGCTTGTTCAACCGCGGTGAGCTCAACGACGAGGTGATGCGGCTGATCCGCGCCAACATCCGGACGGAGAGCGGCACGCTCAAGGACGTCCAGGCCATGATCGCGGTATGCCGGGCCGGCGAAGCCTACTTCAAGGAAATCGTCGCCAAGCACGGGCGCGACACCGTGCTCGAGTCCACGCGCGTCTACATGGAGCAGTCGGAGCGGCGCACCCGCGCCGAGCTGGGGAAGGTTCCCGCGGGCACCTATCAGGCGGTCGCGCACTTCGACAACGACGGCATCACCCTCGATCAACCGGTGCGGGTAGAAATGGCCATCACCGTCGACGAGCGGGGCATGACGGTGGACTTCGAGGGCTCGAGCCCCCAGGTGGCGGGGCCGTTCAACTGCGGCGACGCCATCACGATCAGCGCCTGCCGGCTCCTCATCAAGTGCCTCACGACCCCGCTCACCCCGGTGGACGAGGGCTGCTTCCGGCCCCTCACCGTGAAGATCCCGAAGCGGTCCGTGCTCGCCGCGGAGGAGCCCGCGCCCACCGCGCGCTACTACGTGCCCATCAATCTCCTCATCGACCTGGGCCTGCGCGCGCTCGCCCCCGCCATGCCGGCGCGCATCCCCGCCGGCTCCTACGGCGACCAGATGCCGACCATCGCCTTCGGCACGCATCCCGAGACGCGCCGGCTCTTCATCCAGGGTGACCTCAACGCGGGGGGGACGGGCGCGCGCCCGGCGCACGACGGCGAGTCGGGCATGATCATCTTCGCGGGCTCCACCGCCCGCAACAATCCGGTGGAAGTGGTGGAGTCGCGCAACGGCGCCATCCGCATCCTCCGCTACGGGCTGCGCCAGGATTCCGGGGGGGCCGGGCGCTATCGCGGCGGCCTCGGCATCGAGCGCGAGTACGAGTTCCTCGCCCCGGCCTTCATCACCTTCAGCCTCGAGCGCAAGGTGACGCCGCCCTGGGGGCTCGCCGGCGGGCGCGACGGCGCGGTGAACGGCGTCGAGATCACGTCCCCCGACGGGGCGGTGCGCCAGGTGCGCAAAGCGACCCAGCACCCGATCGGCGCCGGCGAGCGCGTCCGCATCATGACGGGGGGCGGGGGCGGCTACGGCCCGGCGGCCGCGCGCGATCCGGAGGCGGTGCGCCGTGACGTGCGCGAAGGCTACGTCTCGGCCGCGGCGGCGCGGCGCGACTACGGCGCCGATCTCCCCCGCTAGCATGGCCGTCCGCGCCCTCCGCTGCGGCATCCTCTTCGACGGGACCGGCGCCGCGCCCGTGCGCGACGCCGTGGTGATCGTGGACGACGGACGCATCATCGCCGCCGGCCCCGCCGCCTCGACGCCGGCGCCCGCGGGCGCGGACACCGTGGATCTGCGCGATCGCTTCGTGATGCCGGGCCTGGTGGATGCCCATAGCCACATCTCGATCGTCCCGGGCGCCGGCGACCAGATCGGCCAGCTCCGCCAGCCCCCGGTCCCCCAGGCGTTGCGCGCGAGTGCCAACCTCCGGCGGGACCTCGCCGCCGGCACCACCACGATGCGGGTCATGGCCGAGGAGAATTTTCTCGACGTGCAGGTGCGCGACGCCATCGAGGCCGGCGTGATCCCGGGCCCGCGCCTGCTCTGCGCCACCCGCGGCATCACCGCGAGCAACGGCCACGGCCGCGCCCACTCCGCCTTCGACGGAGTGGACGAGATCCGCCGCGGCGTGCGCGAGAACTTCCAGCGTGGGGCCGACCACGTGAAGCTCTTCGCCACCGGCGGCGTGAGCTCGGCGGGCACCGCGCTGGAGAACGCCGTCTATTCCCGGGAGGAGATCCGCGCCGCCGTCGAGGAGGCCCGCCGCGTGGGCAAGTACGCCGCGGCCCATGCCCACGGGGGCCTGGGCCTCCGCCTCGCCGTCGAGGAAGGGGTGGCCACCATCGAGCACGGCGTGCTCGCGACCGACGACGACGTGCGGCTCATGAACGAGCGCGGGGTGTGGCTCGTCTGCACGTTCTCGATCTTCATGCATCCTGCCGGCATCGAGCAGGGCGACGGAAAGAACCGCGCCATCATGGACAAGGTGCGCTGGGCGCGCCAGGTCGTGGCCGACAACTTTCCGCGTCACCTCGCCACCGGCATCCGCATCGCCGCCGGCACCGACAGCATGCACGGCCTCATGCCTTTCGAGCTCGCCACCCTGGTGCGGCTCGGCTGCTCCACGCGCGACGCGCTCATCGCGGGCACGCGAGGGGGCGCCGAAGCGTGCCGGATAGACGCGGAAGTGGGCACGCTGACCCCCGGCAAGCGCGCGGACCTCGTCGCCATCGACGGCAATCCGCTGGAGACCATCGAGGCCCTCCGGAACGTCCGCCTCGTCCTGAAGGACGGCGCGACACAGGAGACGTGACCATGAGCGATCGACAGGGCACCACTCGGCGGCAATGGCTCAAGGGCGCGGGTGGCGCCGCGGCGGCGGCGGGCCTCGGCTCGCTCGTCGGCCCCGGCGTGCGACGGGCGGCGTGGGCTCAGGGAGGCACCCCGAAGCGGGGGGGCACGCTGCGCGTGGCCACCGTGGACAAGCCGGTCAACATGGATCCGGGCTACGCTCAGCTCTACTCGTCGCTCCAGATCTACCAGAACGTCTACAACAAGCTCGTCTACGTGGACGACGCCGGCAATTTCATTCCCGGCCTCGCGAAGTCCTGGAAGCAGGACGGCGACAAAGCCTGGACCTTCGATCTCGTGGACAATGCCACCTTCCACAACGGCGAGCCCTTCACCGCCAAGGACGTCGTCTTCACGTTCACCCGGCTGCTCGACGCCAAGAACAAGCTCCCGATGCGCGTGTTCTTCTCGCCGGTGGAGGGCGTGGAGGCGCTCGGCGCCCATCAGGTGCGGTTCAATCTGAGCCGTCCCTACGGGCCGTTCCTCGCGGTGCTCTCGCAGGCCACCGAGATCGTCAACGAGAAGGCTCTCGGCGAGAAGGATCCCAAGCTGTTTCCGGTGGGCACCGGCCCCTTCAAGTTCGTCGAGTGGGTGAAGGACGACCACGTCACCCTGGAGCGCTGGGACAAGTACTTCCGCCCGGGCAAGCCGTACCTCGACCGCGTGATGTTCTATGCCCCCGCCGACGACACCGTCCGCCTCACCGGTCTGCAGACCGGGCGCTACCAGTGGATCCAGACGGTGCCGCCCCAGCGGATCCCCGAGCTCGAGCGGGCGCGGGACATGAAGTCCTCGCCGGGCCGGCCGTATTTCCCCTTCTATCTCATGCTCAACGCGAGCCGCCCGCCTCTCAACGACAAGCGGCTGCGTCAGGCCATCGCCTGGACGCTCGACCGCTCGGAGATCGTGAAGCTCGTGTACTACGACTCCCATGTCGCCACCGCGGAGCCCACGCCCGAGCCGAGCCCGTGGGCGACCGGCGTCAATGTCCATAAGGGCGGCCCCGACCTCGCCAAGGCCAAGCAGCTCCTCGCCGACGCGGGCAAGGGCGGCGGCCTGACCCTTACCTACCTCGTGAAGTCGCAGGTGCCGTTGCTCGTGAAGACGGGCGAGATCCTCCGCGAGCAGCTGAAGAAGGTCGGCATCACGCTGGAGGTGCGGCCGCTCGAATCCGGCCAGTACTTCGAGGAGATGGTGGGGAAGAAGTACGACATCGCGGGCGCATGGTGGAGCGTCACGGTGGATCCGGACATGTTCTATTACCCGATGCAGCATTCCTCCTCGGGCTGGAACTTCACCGGTTTCAAGTCGGAGGAGGCGGACAAGCGGCTGGACGCCTTCCGGACGACCTCGAGCCCGGCCGCGCGCAAGCGCATGTATCCCGAGCTCGTGCGCTATTTCCAGGAGGAGGGCTCGCTGCTGATCTTCAGCAACGAGATCCAGCGCTACTGGACCAAGCCGAACGTCCAGGGCTCGGTGCCCCTGTCCTCGCTGGAGCTGCGCTTCGAGGACACCTGGCTGGCGTAGTCACCGCGCATGCTCGTCTACGCGGCACGGCGGGTGGCCCTCGCCGTGCCGCTCCTGCTGGGCATGAGCGTGCTGATCTTCGCGCTCATGCGAGTGGTGCCCGGCGATCCCGCGACCGTGGTGCTGGGCTTCAAGGCGACGCCGGAGGGCATCCGCGCCCTGCGCGAGGCCTTTCACCTCGACGAGCCGGTGGCGCAGCAGTACCTCCGGTGGCTCGCCGGCGTCACGCGCGGCGACTTCGGCCTCGATTTCCGTCAGAACGAGCCGATCGGCCGCATGATCCTCGACCGCCTCCCCGTCACGCTCGAGCTCACCCTGCTCGCCGCCGCGTGCACCGCGCTCATCGGCGTGCCGCTGGGCCTGTTCGCGGGCGGACGGCGCGGCACCGCCGCCGATCGCGCCGCCCTCGCGGTGGGGCTCATGGGTGTGTCCATTCCCGACTTCTGGCTCGGCATCATGCTGATCCTCGGCCTCTCGCTGGGCGCGGGCCTCCTGCCCTCCGGCGGCTGGGTGCCGTTCACCGAGAGCCCGCTGGAGAACCTCCTCCACTTCGCCTTGCCCGCCCTCACGCTGGCGGTGTCCCGCGCCGCCGTGCTGGGCCGGCTCACGCGCGCCGCCGTGCTCGACACCATGCATCGCGGCTTCGTGCAGTACGCCCGCGCCAAGGGCCTCGGCGAGCAGGCCATCCTCTTCCGCCATGTCCTTCCCAACGCGGCCATTCCCATCATCACGGTGCTGGGCCTGCAGGTGGGCTACATGCTGGGCGGTGCCATCGTGGTGGAGATGATCTTCACGCTGCCCGGCGTGGGGCGCATGACGCTGGACGCGGTGCTCGAGCGGAACTACCCCGTGGTTCAAAGCACGGTGCTGGTCATCGGCGCGCTCTTCATGCTCGTGAACCTGCTCACCGACGTGCTCTACGGCTGGATCGACCCGCGGGTGCGCCGGCGATGAGGCCTGGCTCCCTGGCCCGGCTCTTCCCCTCCCGGCATCGCGGCGTCACCCTGGCCGGCGCGCTCGTGATCGGCGCCCTCGCCCTCGTCGCCGCCCTCGCCCCGTGGATCGTGCCCGGCAGCCCGACCGAGATCGCCAAGGATCACGCGCTCCGCCCGCCCACGCTCGCCCAGCCCTTCGGCATGGACGATCTCGGGCGCAGCATCCTGAGCCGCGTAGCCCACGCCTACCGGGTCTCGCTCGGCGTCGCGGTGGCCTCGGTGCTGCTGGCGCTCGCCGTGGGCGTGCCCCTGGGCTTGATCGCCGGCTACGCCGAAGGCGCGCTCGACCAGCTCATCATGCGCCCGCTCGACGTCCTCATGTCCTTCCCCGCCATCCTTCTCGCCATCGCGCTCATGGCGGTCTTCGGCACCGGCGTGCTCCTCGTGGCCGCCTCGCTCGCGGTGGTCTACACGCCCGTCGTCGCGCGCGTGGTCCGGGCGGCCGTGCTCGCCGCCAAGGTCGAGGTCTACGTCGACGGCGCCCGGGCGCTGGGCGCTCCGGTCCCACGCGTGGTCGTCCGCCACATCCTCCCCAACGCGGCCACGCCGGTGCTCGTGCAGGCCTCGGTGCTCATGGCCATCGCCATCCTCGTCGAGGCGTCGCTCTCCTTCCTCGGCGTGGGGGTGCGCCCGCCCACCCCGTCGCTGGGGCTCATGCTGGCGGACGGCCGCGGCTTCATGGTGCAGGCGCCGTGGATGGTGGTTTTTCCCGGCCTCGCCATCATGGCGGCGGTGCTCGGCTTCAACATGGTGGCCGACGGGCTCCGCGACTGGCTGGACCCGCAGCAGGCGGCGGGACGCTCTTGACTTCGCCCCGCCGCAGTCGCTAACTCTCTACTGCGGACCGTGGATCTGCCGGCCACCATCAATCTCCTGGGCGACACCCTCGGCGCGGTGCTGCGGGCCCAGGAATCCCTCGCGCTCTTCGAGACCGAAGAGTCGGTGCGCGCGCTCGCCAAGGCGCGGCGCGCCGGCGACCCCGAGGCGGCGGCGCGCCTGGCCGCCGCGGTGGCCGCGCTCTCGCCGGACGCCGCGCGCGCCATCGCCTCCGCCTTCGCCGTCTACTTCGATCTCGTCAATCTCGCGGAGGAGGCGCACCGCATCCACGCCCTGCGCGCACGGGAGCGCGCCCAGGATCCCACGCCCATCGCCGAGTCGGTCGGTGCGGCGGTCGCCCGTCTCAAGGCCCAGGGCGTCACCCACGCCGCCATGGCGGCGCTGATCGCAGATCTCCACGTCGAGCTGGTCCTCACCGCGCATCCGACCGAGGCCAAGCGGCGCACCATCCTGTCCAAGCTCCAGCGCGTGGCGGAGCTCCTGGCCCGGCTCGAGGATCCCGATCTCCTGCCCGCGGAGCGTCGGACGCTCATGGCATCGCTGCGCGCCGAGATCACGGCCCTCTGGCTCACCGACCGGTCGCGCACGGCCAAGCCCGCGGTGACCGACGAGGTGCGCACCGGCCTGTACTTCGTCGATGCCATTTTCTGGGAGGCGCTGCCCCGGCTGACCGCCGATCTCGCCGCCGCCCTCCGCGCGCACTATCCCGGCCTGACGCCCGCCCCGCGCTGGCTCACCCTGGCCTCGTGGATCGGGGGCGACCGCGACGGTAACCCCTCCGTGGTAGCCGCGGTCACCGCCGAGACCCTGCGCCTGCATCGCGGCCTCGCGGTGGAACGTCATCGCCGCGCCTTGCGCGAGGCGGCGCGACGGCTCAGCCTGAGCGGCCGCCGCTGCCCGCCGCCGCCCGCGCTCACCGCCTGGCTCGACGCGAGGCGCCCGCTGCCCGCGCGCATCGCCTCCCTGGAAACGCGCTACGCCGACGAGCCGTATCGCCTGGCGCTCTCCCTGCTCGCCGCCGACCTCGAGGTCGCCTCGACCGAGGACATGACCGCCCGGCTGCTCGACGATGCGCCGCACCGCGCGCTCGCCGACGCGGGCGAGATCGAGCGCGTCGTCACCGTGGTCGCGCGCGCCATCCCGTCCGAGCTCGCCGAGGACACGCTCGGACCGCTGCGGATGCAGCTCGGAGCCTTCGGCTTGCACGGAGCGCGCCTCGATATCCGGGAGGAATCCGGCCGGCTCGCTGCGGCCCTCGGCGCCCTCCTCGCCGGCCTGGGCCGCGGGTCGGACTTCGCGGAGGCGAGCGAGCCGGAGCGCGCCCAGCGAGTGCAGGCGCTCCTCGCGGAGCCGGCGCCCAAGCCCGCGGAGCTCGTCGCAGCGGCGGGCGAGGAGCCCGCGGGCGAGACGTGGCGTCTCTTCCGCCTGCTCGCCCGCGCTCGCGACGTCTACGGCAAGGTCTCGCTCGGGCCGTTCGTCATCTCGATGACGCGCGGGCCGGCCGACGTGCTCACGGTGCTCCTCCTCGCCCGGTGGTCGGGCGGCGACGCGGGCCTGGCCATCGCGCCCCTCGTCGAGACCCTCGACGATCTGGACGCCGCCCCGCGCATCCTCGAGGCGCTGTTCCGGCTCCCCGTCTATCGCGCGCACCTCGCCGGCGGCGGCGACGAGCAGATGGTGATGATCGGCTACTCCGACAGCAACAAGGACGGGGGCTACCTCGCCGCCAACTGGGCGCTCTACCGCGCCCAGGAAGCGCTCGCGCGCGTGTGTTCCGACCACGGCGTGCGGCTCACCCTCTTTCACGGCCGCGGCGGCACGGTCGCGCGCGGCGGCGGCCCCGCGGGCCGGGCCATCCGCGCCCAGCCTCCCGGCACGGTGCGCGGGCGGTTCCGGCTGACCGAGCAGGGCGAGACCATCGCGTCCCGCTACGCCGATCCCGCGCTCGCCCACCGGCACCTCGAGCAGATCGTGAGCGCGGTGCTGCTCGCCTCCGCGGAGACGCCGCGCGGCGATGTCGCGGTGCCGTGGCGGGGCGCCATGAGCGCGATGGCGGAGGCGGCGCGCGCGGAGTATCTCGCGCTGGTCGACGGGACGCCGGGCTTCCTCGAGTACTGGCAAGCCGCGACGCCCATCGACGAGATCAGCCGGCTGCGCATCGGCTCTCGCCCCACCGCGCGTCGCGGGGGCGCGCTGAGCCGCGACGCGGTGCGCGCGATCCCGTGGGTGTTCTCGTGGATGCAGAGCCGCTTCAATCTCCCGGGCTGGTACGGCCTCGGCGCCGCCCTGGCGCGCGTCGAGCGGGGCCGCCTCCGCGAGATGTACGAGGTGTGGCCGTTTTTCCGGGCCCTCCTCGACAATGCCGAGATGTCCTTGCTCAAGGCGGACATGGGAATCGCCGCGCTCTACTCGAGCCTGGTGCCGGACCGCGCGCTCGCCGATGCCGTCTTCGCGCGGATCAGCGCGGAGCATGCCCGCGCGCGCGACGCGCTGCTGAGCGCCACCGGCCGCCGGGCGCTCATGGAGGACGACCCGGTGATTCAGCGCTCCGTGCAGCTGCGCAACCCGTACGTGGACCCGCTGAACTATCTGCAGGTGGAGATGCTGCGGCGGCTGCGTGCCCTGCCGGACCGCGACGCGCCGGAGGCCGAGCGCCTGCGCGACATCATCGTGCTCACGATCAACGGCATCTCGGCCGGGCTTCGCAACACGGGCTAGTCGGGGGGAAAGGCGCCGCCAGCCAAACCGGGCCGACGCGAACGAGCGCGGCGCTCCCTCGAGAGCCCCGCCTAGGTGTGATCTCCCCGAAGGTTATTCATGTCGGGGAGGGCGTGTGATAAGGAGACGGGCCAGGAGGGTCCGCCGATGAAATTGCACGCGAATGCCCCGCATGGCCCGCGCGGCCGAGCGGAGATGGTGCGCCGGGTGGTGCAAGGGACGAGCACGGCGCAGGAGGTCGCGGAGGACTTTGGGGTATCGGAGCGGACGGTCCGCAAGTGGTTAGCCCGCTATCGGGCCGAAGGCAAGGCCGGGCTGCAGGATCGCTCCTCACGGCCGCACCGGCAGCCGACGGCCACGCCGCCCGAGGTGGTGCGGCAGATCGAGCGGCTGCGGCGCCTGCGCTGGACCGGGATTCGCATCGCCGACCGGTTGGGACGAAGCCCCTCGACGGTGCATCGCATCTTGGGCAAGCTAGGGCTTGAACGGCTGCGGAAGCTGCAGCCGCCCCCGCCGGTGCAGCGCTACGAGTGGTCGCATCCCGGCGAGCTGCTCCATTTGGACATCAAGAAACTCGGACGCATTGGGCAGCTGGGCCATCGCATCACGGGGGATCGCCGCCACCGCATGCGCGGGCTGGGCTGGGAGTATGTCCACGTCTGCATCGACGATGCCACCCGGGCCGCGTATGTGGAAGTGTTGCCCAACGAAGGCCCGACGACCACGCGCGGGTTCCTCAATCGGGCGGGAGGCTGGTGGCGGCGGCTGGGGGTGAGCATCCAACGCGTCCTGACCGACAACGGCAATGCGTATCGCTCCCACCCGTTCCGCGCCGGCTGCGCGGCGCTGGGGGCCCGCCAACTCTTCACGCGGCCCTACACGCCGCGCACCAATGGGAAAGCGGAACGGTTTATCCAAACGCTGCTGCGCGAATGGGCCTATAGCCGTCCCTACCACTCCTCGACCGAACGCCGCGCCTGGCTGCCGCGCTGGCTTCACACCTACAACTTCCACCGCCCTCACACGAGCCTCGGCCACTGTCCGCCCTTTGCCCGTCTCGGCGAACAGATCAACGTGGTCGGAGTACACACCTAGGACGGCAGCGGGGGCCGGCGATCCGCCCACGGCGCGGCCGATTCGAGCTGGCCGGCGAGGCGGAACAGCAGGCCCTCCGCGCCGAAGGGCGCCACGAATTGCACGCCCAGCGGCAGCCCGCGACGCGACCAACCCAGCGGTACCGACATCGCGGGATTGCCGGATGAATTGAAGAGCGACGTGAAGCCGATGCTGGCGAACACGGCACCGAGATAGGCCTTGTCGTCGGTGTTGCTCATGTCGAGCACGCCGAGGCGATGCGGCGGCTGGCACATCGTCGGCGAGAGCAGGATGTCGTACCCGACGAAGAAGCGCGCCACCGCGCGCCCCGTCCGGTGCACGACCGCCATGGCCCGGGCGTAGTCGGCCGCGCTGGCCTTCCGCCCGTCCTCCGCCCGGGCCCAGGTCACGCGCTCCACGTCCGCCTCGGTCAGCGGTCGGCCCAGCGCGGCCGCGCGCGTCTCGAGCTGCGCCCGCACATTGGCCCCGACGATGATGCGCGTGGCCTGCCCGAGCGCCGAGGCGTCGATCTCGGGCCGCGCCTCCTCCACGTGATGCCCGAGGCTCGCGCAGAGCCGTGCCGCCGCGCGCGCCGCATCGGCGCATTCCCCATCCACCGGCACGTCGACCCAGGGCTTGACGGTGAACGCGACGCGGAGCCGGCCCGGCGCCCGGCCGACCTCGGCGAGGAACGGGCCCGCGGGCGGCGGCGCCCAGTAGGGATCGCCCACGTCGGGCCCCGAGGTCGCGTCGAGCAGGGCGGCGCTATCCCGCACGCTCCGCGTGACCGCATGACCGACCGACGCGCCGCCCCAGCCCTCGCCGGCGTCGGGTCCCATGGGGTTGCGCGCCCGTGTGGGCTTGAGCCCGAACAGCCCGCAGGCGGAGGCGGGAATGCGAATGGAGCCGCCGCCGTCGGTCGCGTGGGCCATCGGCAGCATGCCCGCGGCCACCGCGGCGGCCGCCCCGCCGCTGGAGCCGCCCGCGCTGAAGCCGAGATTCCACGGATTGCGCGTGGGGCCGAAGTGCCGCGGCTCCGTGGACGGCGCCAGCCCCATCTCCGGCGTGTTCGTTTTGCCGAGGATGACCAGCCCCGCGCGCTTGAGCCGGAGCGTCAGCTCGGAGTCGTGATCGGCACGATTGTCGGCGAAGAGTCGGCTCCCGTAGCTCGTCACCGCGCCGGTGTAGAGGGCGCCGAGATCCTTCAGCGCATAGGGCACGCCGGTGAACGGCCCGTCGGCCAGCCCCGCCTTCACGGCGGCGCGCGCCTGCTCGTCGAGGCGGGTCACGATCGCGTTGAGCGCGGGATTGCGGGTCTCGATTCGCGCAATGGCCGCCTCGAGCACTTCCGCGGGCGTCACGTCTCGCCGGCGAACCAGCTCGGCCAGGCCGAGACCGTCGTGCTTCTCGAAGTCCAGCACCGTTGGTCCTCCTCGGGCGACGCGCCCACACCTATATACCCCAAACAGGCCCGGCGCGCGCAGCCACCCGCGAGGGCATTCGGCCCGGCCGCGCCCGATGGACCGCCCGGCTCGGCGCACGCTGCGGGACGAGGGCAACATCGGGAAGGGGCTGAAATCGCAATCGGGTCGCGCGGCGCGAGTCGCTGGTCCCGCTCTTGCTGCCTCGTGAGCGGCAAGAATGCCCCGGCCACCGGGCTACGCCCGGCAAGGAGGTGCGCGATGCCCACCACGACCTTCGCCAATCGGACACTCGACGCGCGGCCCGACCGCGTCGATCTCCGGGATCGCCCGTATGAGCCTCGGCTTCGCTCGCTGCCGCTGCAGTACCCGCCGCCCGTCGACATCGCCCGGTACCTGGCGCGCTATCAGCAAGACCAGATGATTCTCGACCAGGGCCGCGAGGGCGCCTGCACGGGCTTCGGCCTCGCCGGGGTCGTGAACTACCTCCGCTGGAAGCTGGCGGTGGACGCGGGCGAGAAGGCGCCGGAGAAGGTGAGCGAGCGCATGCTCTATCACCTGGCGCGCTTCTACGACGAGTGGCCGGGCGAGGACTACGAGGGGTCGAGCTGCCGCGGGGCCATGAAGGGCTGGCAGCGTCATGGCGTGTGCGCGGAGTCGCTCTGGCAGTACCGCGACGCGCAGGGCAACGTGGCGTTCATGCGCCCGCAGCTGGGGTGGGACGCCGACGCGGCGAGGCGCCCCCTCGGCGCCTACTACCGGATCGACAAGGACTCGATCACCGACATGCAGGCGGCGCTGGTGGAAGTGGGCGCGATCTATGCCTCCGCGTCCGTGCACAAGGGCTGGTTCCTGCAGCCGGTCGGGCGCATGGCGCCGATCGGCCTCCCCGTCATCGAGACAACGGAGGACGGCGAGAACGTCGGCGGCCACGCCTTCGCCCTCGTGGGCTACACGCGCGAGGGCTTCATCGTGCAGAACTCCTGGGGCCCGCGGTGGGGCGTGCAGGGCTTCGCCATCCTTCCCTTCACCGACTGGGTGGAGCGCGGCACGGATGCGTGGGTCGCCGTCATGGGCGCGCCGATGGAGGGCGCCACGGCGCCGCGTTATCACGTGCCGGTCGCGCTGGAGAAGGGCGTGAGCCGGGGCCTCGACCGCGTGCCGCTCCAGGGCCGGAGGGCCGCGGCGCCGGTGCCGGCGCGCGACGTCCCCGCCTGGAGCACGGAGCAGGCGTACGCCCACGCCATCGTGATGGGCAACAACGGCGTCGTCCTGAACCGCAGTCTCGCCGCCGCCAACGGCCTCGACGCGCTCCGCCAGGCGATGCTCGACGAGCCGCGTGCCTGGCTCGCCGCGCAGAAAGCGAAGCACGTGGCGATCTATGCCCATGGCGGCCTCAATTCCGAGGACGGCGCGCTCGATCGCGTCCGGCAGCTGGGACCGTACTTCGAGGCCAACGGCGTCTATCCCATCTTTCTCGTCTGGCGCACCGGCTTCCTCGAAAGCCTCGCCGGGATCGTTGGCGACGAGATCCGCGGGGTGCCTTCGCGGGGCATCTGGAGCGATCTGTGGAAGTCCATCCAGGACCAGTCGCGGGAGGCACGTGATCGCGCCATCGAGGTGGGGTGCCAGGAGATGCTCGTGCGCGCGGTGTGGAGCCAGATGAAGCAGAACGCGTACGCGGCCGCCCACGAGCCCCGTCCCACCCTGGGTCTCGCCGCGGAGTATCTGCGGGCGCTGATCCCGAAGGACTCGGATCTACGCCTGCACTTGATCGGCCACTCCGCCGGGTCGATCATCCTGGGGCATCTCCTGGATCAGCTGGGGGCCCAGTCGCTCACCGCGCAGACCTGCTCGCTGTTCGCGCCCGCCTGCACGGTGCGCTTCGCGCTGGAGCACTACCGCCCGGCCATCGAAGCCGGTGTGCTCGGCCGCCAGGCACTGTCCCTCGACATCCTGAGCGACGGACGGGAGCTGGGCGACGCGGTCGGGCCCTACGGCAAATCGCTCCTCTATCTCGTCTCCCGGGCGCTCGAGGATCACCACAAGACGCCGATACTCGGCCTGGCGTCCGTCTGGGCCCGCAAGGCGGGCGACGCTCGCACCACCGACGCCCTCGGTGGCCCCGACCTTGCCGGCGAGGTCGACAAGTGGCTCACGTTCTGGGGCCCCGGGCCCCGTCCCCGCGAACTCTCCGCGCCGTCCGTGTCGGACGGACGGGTCAGCATCCCCGCCTCTCACGGCTGCTTCGACAACGACCGCGACACGATCACGCGCACCCTCGGGCGTATCCTCGGGCGCGCGCCCAAGGTCGCGGTGAGCGATCTCCACGGCTTCTGAGGCTTGACGCCGCCGCCCTCGCCGGCTCACTATCGGGCGCACGGGGGCGGCGGTGACGAGACACTCCACACGCATCGAGCCGGGCGGGCGCCTGTGTCGCTGGGCGACGCTCGCCGCCGACGCGCCCGACCTCGCCGAGACGGGGCGGGCGCTGCTGCAGCAGTTCGGCGGGGTGGGGCTGGCGTTCCTCGCGACGGTCCGGCGGGACGGCGCGCCGCGCCTTCACCCCGTGTGTCCCGTGCTCACGCCGGAGCGGCTGCATGTCCTCATCACGCCCGAGTCACCGAAGCGAGGGGACCTCGAGCGCGATGGCCGCTACGCGCTGCAGACGTTCCCACAGTCCAAGGCGGGAAGCGACGAGTTCTATGCGGCGGGGCGGGCCATGCTGGTCGCGGATCCCGCGGAGCGCCACGCCGTGTTCCAGAGCGCGCGGCACATGTGGGACCCGTCGGAGATCGTCTTCGAGCTGTGGCTCGAGCGCGTCCAGCACACACGCTGGGAGCACCCGCTCACGCCCGAGATGCGTCCCGTCCGGCGGGGGTGGCGCCCGCCCGCCTGAGCGGGCTCACACGCGGCCGCGCGCGCTCCGGAAGTACCGCTTCCACCGGCCCCAGAGAGTCCCCGCCAGCTCGCAACTGGCCAGCCACCGGTCCAGGGCGTCCGGGCGCCCCCGCACCGCGGCCCACAGCCAGCCGCTCGTCCGACTCGCAACCTGGCGGTAGAGATACCGTGGCGCGCCCAGCAGCCGGCGGCCGGGAGCCGGCGCCTGGCTGAGGCCCTCCCCCTCCGCTTGCTCGAAATAGAGACGGGAGATGAAGCGGCGCCGCATCCGGGCGGCCGGGATGCGATGCCAGACGACGAGACGCGGGTCATAGATCACCCGGCAACCGGCGGCCAGCGCCCGCCGCACGAGCTCGATCTCTTCCCCTCGATACAGCTTTCTTCCGGTCAGGCCGAGGTCGGGATGGAAGAAGCCCACGCGTGAGAAGACTTCCCGCCGAAACGCCATGTTGGCGCCCCATACATTCGGAATGCCTCGAGCCTCGACGACCCGGTCCGCCCAGGGGTGGTCCATGATGGTGAACGGGCCGCGCAGGTGCGGCCGCGCCGCGAGCCAGGGCGGGGGCGTCCGCTCCCATAGCGGCAAGATGCGGCCGCCCAGAATGTCCGCCCCGGATTCCCGCATGAGGGGCGCCACCCCGGCGACCCAGTCGGGATCGGGTCGCACATCGTCGTCGGTGAAGGCCATGAGCGCGCCGATCGAACCGGTGATCCCGGCATTCCGGGCATGGCTCAGGCCTTGGCGCCCTTCGAAGAGATAGCGGACCCGGACGGCGGCGGTGGCGGCGAAGGCCTCGACGACGCTGCGCGTGGCATCCGTGGAGTTGTTGTCGACCACGACCAGCTCCCACGTGAGCTCCGGGGGCGTCGTCTGCGCGGCGAACGCCCGGAGGGTGAGCTCCAGGGAGGCCGCGCGATTGTAGGTGCAGACGATCACGGAAAGGTCCATCGGTCAGCGGCGGGGGTGGCTCGCGCCCTGTTTGGCCTCTCGCGCGGTCGCGCTAGACTGTCCCGAGAGGAGATACCGACGATGTCGAGAGGGCGGGTGCTCGCAATCGGTCTTGATGGGCTCGAGATCGGTCTCGCCGAGCGTCTCATGGCCGAGGGCGAGATGCCCGCCCTCGCCGCCTTGCGCGCACGCTCCGCGCGCTTCCTCCTGGATCACGGTCCCGCGCAGCGCACGGGGCTGGCGTGGGAGCACGTCGCGTCGGGGCTTTCGCCGGACGCCGCGGGCCGCTGGGCCGCCGTCGAGTTCGATCCCCACACGTATCGCGTGTGGCAGGACGGGGCCCAGCTCGACCCATGGTGGAACGACCTCGATCGTCGCGTCGTGGTCTTCGACACCCCGTACGTGGATCTTCGGCGCGCGCCGAACACGCGCGGCATCGTCGCGTGGGGCGCCCACGATCCCGGCACCAGCGCGGCCGGGCGGCCCGACGGCCTGCTCGACGACTTCCTGGAACGCTTCGGCCGCTACCCGGCCGGTCCCTGGACGTACGGAATCCCCTGGCCGTCTCCGGAGCGGACGCGGGAGATGGGCGAGGCGCTCGGGCACGCCCTGGACGTCCGGGCGCGCGCCGCGCGCTGGCTCATGACCGAGCGCGTGCCCGACTGGGATCTCTTCTTCGCCGTGGCGGGCGAAGCGCACGGCGCGATCGAAGGCCTCTGGCACGGCGTGGATCCCAGTCATCCTCTCCATGCCCATCCCTCGGCTCCCGCCGCCGATGCGGCGCTGCGCGCGGTGCATCGAGGGCTGGACCGGATGGTTGCCGAGGTCATGGCGGTGGCCGGGAACGCCGCCGTCGTCGCCTTCGCCATGGGTGGGATGGGGCCGAATCACTCCGACATCCAGTCCATGGTGCTCCTGCCCGAGCTACTGTATCGGCATGCCTTCGCCCGTTCGCTCCTCGACGTGCCCGCGGCGTGGGCCGCGGCGCCGCGCACACTGCCGATCCTGACCGAGGAGGAACGCTGGGAGACCGCCAAGCTGGTGTCGCGTCCAGCGTCCGCGCCGGTAGAGCCTGGTCCCCTGCGCCGGGCGGCGCGCGTGCTGCCGAGACCGGTGCGCGCGGCGCTCAAGGGCATCCAGGCGGGACTCGCCCAGTGGTCGTCACGGGCCGCGCCGCGCCGGGGCCCCGACCTCGTGTGGCAGCCCGCCTATCACTACGCGGCCCACTGGCCCCGGATGCCCGCCTTCGCGCTGCCGTCGTTCTACGACGGACGCATCCGGATCAACCTGCGCGGGCGCGAGCGCGATGGCCTCGTGGATCCCGCCCGCTACGAGGAGACGTGCCGCGCGCTGGAGTCGCTGGTCCGGGAGTGCCGCGACCCGCGCACCGGCGATCCGGCGGTGGCCGATGTCGAGCGGGCGGTGACGCGGGATCCGCTCGCCCTCGCCAGCTCCGAGTGCGACGTCCTCGTCGTGTGGCGGAGCCCCGCGGCGGCGCTCGAGCATCCGCGTCTGGGGCTCGTGGGTCCGGTGCCGCTGCGGCGCACGGGCGGCCACACCGGACGGTACGGCATCGCCTACGTGGCCGCGCGGGGCGTCGACCCCGGGGACCACGGCGTGCGCTCGGCCTTCGATGTCGCCCCGACCATCGCCGAACTCCTGGGCGCGGGACCTCGCGCCGCCATGAGCGGCGTCAGTCTTCTTTCCCCCGCCCCCGCGTCGCGCTGACGTCTCCCGCATGGCCTCCGGCTACAGTTAGCACACGAGGTCCGGCGCAACCAATGGCCCATTGCCCGCCCGCGCGCCTGAAGGATCTGGCTTCTCTCTTGGCCGACCTGCGCCGCTGGCCGGGGGTGGTCGAGAGGTCGCGCGCCGTGTTCTACGCGCGGCGCCAGCCGCTCCTTCACTTTCACCTCACCCGCGAGGGGGCGCGCCGCGCCGACGTGCGGGGCCGCGACGGCTGGACCTCGCTCGAGCTGCCGACCCCGATCACCGCCGCGAGCCGCCGCGCGCTCCGGCGGCTCGTCGAGGCGCGTTATCGCGAGCGCGAGCCGGCGAGGCGCTCGGCCGCGCGGCGGTGACTCGCGAGCAAGCCGGGCACGCGAGCGGGGTCGGTGCGCCCCCAGCCGCACTCGGACGCCACGCCGAATTCGCGCACGAACGCCTGCGCGGCGGCGATCCTCGCGACGTCGCCATCCTCATCGGCATGGTGGATCAGCCCCAGGTAGAGCGCGGTTCCGGGATCGCCCTCGAGCCGCTCCAGCGGACGGAAGTACGCCGGGTCCGTCCGGTCCTTGGGCACGGGCAGATGCAAGAAGTCCATGCGCCGGCGGAGGGAGCGGCGTAGGGCGCGGGTCATGTCCACGAGCACGCCGAGGTCGCGCGGCATCACGAGGTGCTCGTCCGCCGGTGACCCGTAGCAAAGGTGATAGCCCATCTCGACGCCTGCGGGCACGGCGTCGCCGAGCCGGGCCAGCTCCGCCTCGATCGCTTGTGCGTAGTCCGCGGGCCGGTCGGGAAAGAAGCCCTCGTGGACGAGCACTTCCTGGCAGACGTCCCACTGCACGGCGAGGCGCTCGGCGGGAATTGCCGCCACGATCTCCTCGAGCGCGCGGCGCAGCGCCCGCTCGTAGGCGGGCAGATACGCCGCCCGCGCCCGCGGGCTCACGTACATGTAGGCGCTGGCCATCGGCGTGGGCAGACAGACCTGGAAGCGGAGGCTCGGGGGAAGCGTGCCCTCGGCCTGGAGCCGCGTGAAGATCGCGAAGGAGGCGCGGGCCGCCTCCGCATAACCGGTCTCGAAGCGCACGCGCTCGGGGTCCACGCCGGCGCGAAAGCGCAACAGCGCCATCTCGCGCAGCAGCGTGCCGTCCCACTGGCGCAATGCGAAGTGCGGCACCGTGGGATCCTCCTCCATGTCCGGATGCCGCCGCAGCATGAGGTTCTGGAAGAAGATCCAGCGCCGGCGCTCGCCGGTCTCGCCGTCGGGCAGCCGACGCAGGTGCGGCCCCAGCGCGCCCGCCACGGCGCGGAACACCGACTCCGCGTCGGCCATCGGCACGCTGCCGATCAGGTGCACGCCGCCCGGGTCATGCGATTTCATCGCGCCTCGGCGGCTCCGAGCCCGAGCGCGGCCTCCCACGCCTGCTGGGTGGCGATCTCCTGTGTCCAGGGCCGCATGAGCGCCCCCGCGCGCGCGTCGCGCGCGTAGCGCTCGAGCGGATAGCGCTTGAGGAGCCCGCGACCCCCGCACACGCGAATGGCCTCCTGGGTCACCGTCACCGTCGAGCGCTGCACGGTGACGTGGGCGGCCCGCGCGCGCTGCACGGCGTCCGCGGGGGCGTCGACATGGGCTTCCGCGATCGCGCGGTAGTAGAGCGCGCGGGCGGCTTCCAGCGTGAACAGCATCTCGGCGACCGCATGCCCCTTCACCGCCGCCTCGGTGTGCAGCCCCGGTGAGCCCGCCGTCTCGCCCCGGAGATAGGCGAGGGCGCCGTCGTACGCAGCCTGCATGAGGCCGAGGAAGGTGGCGCCGAACGTGAGGGGCGAGAGCTGGGGGAAGGCGTTGTACATGGCGCCGAACATCCCCGGCGGCAGCACCTCGCCGTCGTCTGGCACGAACACGTTTTCGAGCACCATGTCCCGGCTCACCGTCCCGCGCATGCCCATGGGATCCCACTCGCCGGGGAAGGAGACCCCCGGCGCGGCCTTGGGCACTTGGAGATAGAGCGTCCGCTCGATCCACGGCTCGTCGCCGAGCCGGATCGCCGGGGTGGCGAAGTACGGCGCGGAGCCCGCGAGCGACACGAAGAACTTTCGCCCGTTCACCACGTAGCCGCCGTCCACCTTCTTCGCGGTAGTGCCGAAGCGCCGTCCCCCCATGCTGAGCTTGGTGTCGGTCTGTCCCTGCTCCACCGGCTCCGAGTGGGGCTGACCGTAGAAGGCGCCCCCCTCCACCACCTCGCGGAACTTGGCCGCGCGCAGCTTCTCGTGGCGCTCGCGCACGGCGGGCGGCATCGGCATAGCGTCGGCGATGGGGCCCATCATCAGCATGGTGAGGCAGTGCATGTTGAAGGTGAGCGAGGTGGAGGCGTTCCCCTGCGCGAGCTGCTCGGCGACCAGACAGTAGGTCTCGTAGTCCGCGCCGAGCCCGCCGAGGCGCTCGGGCACGCAGAGGCCGAGCAGGCCCACCGCGCGGAGGTCGGCGTAGTCGTCGAAGGGAAACGAGGCCTCGCGGTCGTGGCGCTCGGCGCGGGGCGCGAAGCGCTCGCGAGCGAGGCGGCGGGCGAGGTCGATCAGCTCACGCTGGCGCGGCGAGGGGGCGAGGTCCATGGGCAGCCATTGTGTCACCCATCACCGGCGCCAGCGCAAGCCCGGTGTGCTAGGCGGCGCGCGGGACGTGATCCATGAAGTCGCCCAACCCCGGGGTGGCATAGACGCCGAAGGCGTCGGCGAGCGTGCCGCGCACCCCGCCGCGCGTCTCGATCGCATAGAGGATCGCCATGTCGTCGGGATTCGAGACGCCTTCGAACCGGAAGATCTCCCTCACCCGAACGTCGCCCGCGGAGTAGCTCTTGCCGCTGGACAGGGCGCGCAGCTTGTCCCCCTTGAGGGCGAACTGCTCGGTGAACCCCCGCCGGTCCAGGTCGGACATGACGCCGGAAAGGGTACGGACCTCGGTCGGATCTTCCATACGGCGGCTCTCACTCGATGGTCCGCCCGGCCCCACCGCCCGTCAAGCGGCGCCGGACGATTCGCGCACCCGCACCGCTCATTCGATGGACCGGCCGCCGTCGACGTCCAGGCAGACTCCGGTGAGGAACGCGGCGTCCGGGGACGCCAGGAACGTCACCGCCCCCGCGACGTCCTCCGGGGTGCACAGGCGCTGGAGAGGAATGCCCTTCACCAGCGTCTCGCGCGTGCGGTCGTCGAGCGGCGCGCCCCCGCGCGCGGTGAGCATGAACGCAGTGTCCGCCGCCACGGGGCACACCGCGCAGACACGGATCCGGTCGCGCGCCACCTCGCCGGCGAGGCCGCGCGTCAGCGTGAGCACCGCGCCCTTGGTGGCGTTGTACACGGTGACGCCGCGCCGCGGCCGGCGCGCGCCGATCGACGCGGTGTTGACGATCACGCCACCGCCGCGGGCGCGCAGGGCGGGCACCGCGTACTTGCACCCGAGGAACACCCCCTTGAAGTTGACGGCGACCTGCCGGTCGAAGTCCGCCTCGGAGAGCTCGGTGAGCGGCTTGCTGGGATGGGCGAAGCCGGCGTTGTTCACCATGACGTCGAGGCCGCCGTGGGCCTGCACCGCCGCGGCCACGAGGGCTTCTACGTCCGGCGCGGCGGAGACGTCGCAGCGCCGGAAGCGCGCGCGCCCGCCGGCCTTCTCGATGGCGGCGGTCACCGCCTGACCCGCCGCCTCGTCCAGATCGGCCAGCACCACTGCGGCGCCCTCCGCGGCGAAGCGGCGGGCGATGGCCTCGCCGAATCCCTTCGCCGCGCCGGTGACCGCCACCACCTTGCCCTCGAATCGCCCGGGAATGGTCATGGCCCCGTTGTACCGTTGGGTCGGCCGCGGGACAAGAGCCTGTGCTAGCCTCCTGGCACCGACCCTCAGGAGGCTCGATCCCATGGACTATGCGGACTATCAGCACCTCGTCTTCGAGCGACGCCCGCACGGCGTGGTGCTCATCACCATCAACCGGCCCGAGGTGCTCAACGCCACCAACGATCGCCTGCACTGGGAGCTGACCCAGGTGTGGCTCACCCTCGACGCCGACGAGGGCGCTCGCGTTGCGGTGGTGACCGGCGCCGGCCGCGCCTTCTCCGCGGGCGGCGACCTCGACATGGTGGATGCGAACGCGCGCGACCCCAAGCGCCTGGCCCGCACGCTGCGCGAGGCGTCGGATATCGTCTACAACATGATCAACCTCGACAAGCCGGTGATCTCCGCCATCAACGGCGTGGCGGTGGGGGCGGGCCTGGTCGTCGCGCTCCTCTCCGACATCAGCATCATGTCCGAGACCGCCCGCATCACCGACGGCCACACTCGCCTCGGCGTGGTGGCCGGCGATCACGCCGCCATCCTGTGGCCGCTCCTCTGCGGGATGGCCAAGGCCAAGTACTACCTCCTCACGTGCGATTTCATCGACGGCAAGGAAGCAGAGCGCATCGGCCTGGTGAGCCTGAGCCTGCCCGCGGCGGAGGTGCTCCCCCGCGCCCTCGACGTCGCCGACAAGCTCGCCACCGGCGCCCAGCAGGCCATCCGCTGGACCAAGCGCTCGCTCAACAACTGGCTCCGGATGGCCGGGCCCATCTTCGATCAGTCCGTCGCGCTGGAGATGCTGACGTTCATGGACGAGGACGTGCGCGAAGGCGCCCGGGCGATCCGCGAGAAGCGGGCGCCCCGCTTCCCGTCCGCGCGCGGGGCCACGGAGGACGGGGCCATTGCGGAGTGAAGACCACTTCGCTAGACTCCCTCGCCACTCGGAGACGCGCGCCCCGGACGCGAGCCTCCCCCGATACGAGGCCCAACATGCCCGATTCGGAGGGACACCTATGATGCGACGCAATCTCCTCTCCGGCCTGATCGCCCTCACCGCCATCCTTGCGCTCGCCTGGTGGCCCGACGGGCTCGACGCGCAGGGGAAAGTCGTCAAGATCGGACTCTCGCTCCCGCTCACGGGGGCGGACGCCGACGGCGCCGACGCGATCCTGAAGGGCGCGCAGATGGCGATGAACGAGATCAACGCCAAGGGCGGGGTCGCGGGCTACAAGCTCGAAGCGCAGGTCTTCGACAGCGCCACGCCCGCCGCCGGGCAGTACGATCCCGCGCAGGCTGCCACCAACTACAAGAAGTTCGTCGCCGACAGCCTCACCCTGGCCGCGGTGGGGCCGGTGATGAGCGGCGAGGGCAAGGCGATCTCGCCCATCCTATCCGAAGCAGACATGGCGACGATCACGCCGAGCTCCACGAACCCCGACATCACTGACCCGAAGTTCCAGTCGCAATACCGGCCCAAGGGCAAGGCGGTGTACTTCCGCACCGTCACCACCGACGCCTACCAGGGCCCGAACATGGCCAACTACCTCTTCCACCAGCAGAAGATGAAGAGCGTCTACGTGCTGGACGACGGCGGGGCGTTCGGCGTGGGCATCGCCGACAGCTTCCAGCGCCGCGCGGGCGAGCTGGGCGTCAAGGTGCTCGGCCGCGATCGCCTCGACCCGAAGGAAGCCGACTACAAGACCATCCTCACCAAGATCAAGGGCCTGAACCCCGACGCCCTCTACTACGGCGGCGTCATGCAGGCGGCGGCCAAGCTGGCGCCCCAGGCCTACGAGGTGATGCCGCGTGTGGTCAAGGCGGGCTCGGACGGCGTGTACGACCTCTCGTGGCCCAAGCAGTCGGGCAAGGAGGCGGTGGAGGGATGGCTGTGCTCGCAGGCCTCACCCGAGCTCGTGACCTCGCCCAAGGTCGAGGCCTGGGTGACCAAGTTCAAGAAAGAGATGAAGCGCGAGCCCACCAACTACGCCATCACGTCCTACAACGCAGTGATGGTGATCGCCGACGCGATCGAGCGCACCGCCCCCAAGAAGCCGCTCACCCGGGCGAGCCTGCGGGACGCGATCCAGGACACCAAGCTCGGCTCGATCCAGGGGCCGATCGCCTTCGACGCCAACGGGGACATCCTGACCAAGACCGTCTCGATCTATCAGTGGCGTGACGGCGAGATCAAGTACGTCGCGGTAGCGCCGGAAAAGTAGAGCGCGGATCCGTCCGGCCCCGGGCGCCGTTTGCCGCCCGGGGCCTCCCGCCATGCACACGCTGGACGTGCTCCTCCAGCAAGTCGTCAACGGGCTCGCGCTCGGCATGATGTATGCCCTGCTCGCGCTCGGCTTCACCATGGTCTACGGCATCATCGAGCTGATCAACTTCGCCCACTTCAGCGTGTTCATGACGGGCACCTTCGTGGGCCTGATGGTCTTGAACCTCATGGGGGTCACCGCGGTCTCCGCTTCGCTGCAGGGGCCGGCGCTGGTGGGCACGCTCATCGCGCTGTTCCTCGCCACCATGACCGCGACCGGCGTGCTCGGCGTGCTCATCGAGCGGCTCTGCCTTCGCCCCGTGCGGCATGTGTCGGGGACCGCGCCCATGATCACGACGATCGGCGTGGCGTTCATCCTCATCAACGTCATGCTGCTGACCTGGGGGCCGCAGGCGCAGCGCTTTCCTCAGCTCCTCCCGAACTGGCGCTGGGGGGTGGGCGGCGCCGAGATCACGTTCAAGCAGGTCGTCCTGTTCGTGGTGGGCCTGCTCCTGATGCTCGGCCTCTGGCACCTCGTCCGGCGCACCACCCTCGGCAAGGCCATGCGCGCCACCGCCCAGGACGCCGACGCCGCCCGGATGATGGGCATCGATGTGGACCGCGTGGTGGTGGTCACCTTCTTCCTCGGCTCGGCGCTGGCCGGCGCGGGCAGCCTCTTCTTCGGCCTCTACTACGGCTTCACCGGCTACTACATCGGCTACACCACCGGGCTCCGCGCCTTCACCTCCGCGGTGCTGGGCGGCATCGGCAGCATCCCCGGCGCGGTGCTGGGCGGCCTCCTCATCGGCCTCACCCAGTCTCTCGGCGGCCAGTTCCTCGGCGTGAAGTGGACCGACGTGATCATCTTCTCGATCCTCATCATCGTGATGGTGCTGCGGCCGAACGGGCTCCTCGGCACCCGGACGCCCCAGAGGGCCTGATGAACCTCGCGCGCTGGCGGGCGCTGCCCCTCGCGCGACGACGCCAGATCTTCGCGGTGGTGCTCCTCGCCGTGGGCGCCGCCTTCCCCTTCCTCACCGGCAATGCCGGCAACGTGGACGCCGCCGCCAACGCCTTCACCTACGTGCTCCTCGCCCTCGGGCTCAACATCGTGGTCGGCTTCGCGGGATTGCTCGACCTCGGCTACGCGGCCTTCTTCGCCATCGGGGCCTACGGCTACGGCATCGCCGCGTCCGGCCAGCTCAAGCCCGAGTGGTCGAGCGTCTGGGATCTCTTCGCCTACACGGGTCAGGTCAGCCGGCTGGTCGTGCCCGGCCAGCCGGACACCGTGCAGTTCCACTTCGCCTTCTGGCCCATGCTGGCGGTCGCCGCCATCGTGTGCGCGGTGTTCGGGGTGCTCTTCGGCGCGCCCACTCTTCGTCTCAGGGGCGACTATCTGGCCATCGTGACGCTTGGCTTCGGCGAGATCGTGCCGGTGGTCGCGCGCAACTGGGATGGGCTCACCAACGGCGCGCAGGGGCTGGGTGGGATCCGCACGCCGCGCCTGTTCGGCTACGATTTCGGCTTCTCCCCCTACCCCTACTACTTCCTGGGCCTCGGGCTCGTCGCCGTCGCGGTGTGGCTGTCCATCCGCCTCCAGGAGTCCCGCGTGGGACGGGCGTGGATGGCGATTCGCGAGGACGAGCTGGCCGCCGGCGCCATGGGGGTCAATCACGTCCACTACAAGCTGCTCGCCTTCGCCATGGGGGCGGCGGTGGGCGGGCTCGGCGGCACCTTCTACGTGGCCAAGCTCACCACCGCCACGCCGGACATGTTCACGTTCCCCGTGTCGGTGATGGTGCTGGTCATGGTGGTGCTGGGTGGCATGGGCTCGATCCGCGGCGTGGTGGTGGCCGCCCTCTTCCTCGCGTTCCTCCAGTCGGTGATCCTGCAGGAGCTCACCGACTGGGTGCACGCCCTGGGCCGGCTCGTCGGCAGCGCGTTCCTGCAGCGGATCGAGCTCATCACCTCGCTGGAGCTGATCTTCGGCGTGATCCTCGTCCTCATGATGATCTTTCGCCGCGAAGGCATCTGGCCGGCGGTGCGCCGCGTGTCCGCGCTCAGCCCGGAGCAGCAGGCAGCGGCGCCGAGCCGCGGTGCGGCGGTGCAGCTCTCCTGGTCCCAGGCCGCGCGGGCCGACGCGGCGCCCCGGACGCTCCTCGAGATCGAGAGCCTCAGCAAGCAGTTCGGCGGGGTGGCGGCAGCCGACCGAATCTCTCTCACCGTGCGCGCGGGCGAGCTCGTCAGCGTGATCGGGCCCAATGGCTCGGGGAAGACGACGCTCTTCAACCTCATCACCGGGCTCATCGCCCGGGATAGCGGCAGCATCCGTCTCGAAGGCCAGGAGATCGGGGCCCTTCCCGCCCACGCCATCGTGGCTCGCGGGGTGGCGCGGACCTTCCAGAACATTCGGCTCTTCAACAATCTCAGCGTGCTCGAAAACCTTCTCGTGGGCGAGCACGCGCGCCTGCAGGCGGGAGCGCTCGGCGCGGTGCTTCGGCCGCCGCGCGTGCGCGCGGAGGAGCGGGCGGCGGTGGACCGCGCGCTGGAAGTGCTGGGCCTCTTCGGCAATCGCCTGCTGCCCCGCCTCGATCATCCCGCCTACGGGCTCTCCTACGCCAACCGCCGCCGCACCGAGATCGCGCGCGCCATCATGACCCAGCCGAAGCTCCTCCTCCTCGACGAGCCCGCCGCGGGCATGAACCCCGCCGAGACGCTGGAGCTGATGGACCTCGTCAGGGCGCTGCGTGGGCTCGGGATCACCATCGTGCTGATCGAGCACAAGCTCGACATCGTCATGGACATGTCGGACCGCGTGATCGTGCTCGACCATGGGGTCAAGATCGCGGAGGGCGCGCCCGTCGAGGTGCGGAACGACGAGCGGGTGATCGAGGCCTACCTCGGCCGGCGACGGCGCGCGGCATGAGCGCGCGCGGCCCGCTGCTCCTGGACTTCCGGGGCGTCCACACCTACTACGGGCCACTGCACGTGCTCAAGGGCGTGAGCTACGAGATCTACGAGGGGGAGATCGTGTCCCTGCTGGGCGGCAACGCCTCCGGCAAATCCACGACCATGAAGACCGTGCTGGGGCTGGTGCGGCCGACGGAAGGGACCATCCGGTTCCGGGGCGAGCCCATTCACGCCCTGCGGACGAGCGAGATCGTCAAGCGCGGCATCGCGCCCGTGCCCGAGGGCCGGCGCGTGTTCCCGCGCATGACCATCGTCGAGAACCTCGAGATGGGCCGCTACACGCGGCGCTCGGAGCCCGGCTGGGACGCCGACGTCGACCGCGTGTTCGGGCTGTTCCCCGTGCTGAAGGAGCGGCGCCATCAGCTCGCGGGCACGATGTCGGGCGGCGAGCAGCAGATGCTCGCCATCGCCCGCGCCCTCATGACGAACCCGCGGCTGCTCTGCATGGACGAGCCCTCGATGGGCCTGGCGCCCCGCCTCGTCGAGGACGTGTTCGACATCATTCGCGCCATCAACGGCCAGGGCACCACGATCTTCGTCATCGAGCAGAACGTGAACATGGCGCTGTCCGTCGCCCACCGGGGCTACGTGCTGCAGATGGGCGAGGTCGTCCTGAGCGGCGCCGCGGCCGAGCTGCTCGAGAGCCCCCTGATCCAGAAGGCCTATCTGGGCAGCGCGTAGCGCCGCCGGCGTCGGCCGAAGCGGCCGTAGCGGAGCGCGGCCACGCCCAGGGCACGCCGTCGAGCGGTCCGTCGAGCCATCCGTCGTCGAGCCATACTCCGATCGTGGGCATGTTACGTGCCGTTTTTAGGTATCAGCGAGATCAGGCACTTGCGGGCTGCAAAGCCTGCGCGGCCGCGAGGTCGTAAGGTTCGCCGACGTGCTAGCATCGGGCCGCTCGCAGGGAGCTACCTGAATGCGTGGATTCCCCGCTCTGGTCCTCCTGACGCTCGCCGCACTGACGGGCCCCGTCCGGGCGCAGACGCCCGGAACGTGGACCCAGTACCCCAACACGCGCCTCGACCAGTCGGTGGTGCGCTGCGGGCAGCCCGGGGCGCCCGCGCAACCGCCGGGCTGCGTCCCCCCCACGCTCCCGGGCGGCGGCAACAATCAATTCGTCAGCATGGTCAATGCCTGGGTGGACGGCGATTGGGACGAGGCGCGCTCGCGCTTCATCATCGTCCGCGGCGGCGGCCATTGGGACTGGGCGGGTAACCAGGTCATTGGCTTCGATCCCTTCGCGATGGCCTGGGTCCATCTCAAGGACGCCTCGATGGCCTATCCTCCGTCGGGATCCCCGTCGAGCGCCTTCACCCCGGTCTATCCGGACGGATCGCCCGCGTCGCTTCACACCTATGGTTGTGTGGCCTACATGCAGGGACCTGACACCTTCTACTCCGGCGGCGGCATCTAGCGTGATGGGATCCGGTGCTCGGGAAGACGCTGGTGCGGATCCAGAACGACCTCCGCGCCTACAACCACGCGACCGACACACACGAATTGCTCTTCACGCAGGACGCCGCGAGCAGCTCGGGAAGCTCGCCCCTCGTCTTCGTCGGGCGGAAGGTCTACCGTCTGGCCGGTGCCGCGAGCCCGACGCGCATCCGCATGTTCGACATGAACAACCTCGCGGCGAAGGAACAAACGCTTCTGACCCAGGGTGATACCCAGATCGAGAGCACTTTCGGGCCCGGCGTCGTCTCCGTGGGGACGACGCTCTACGGGTATGGGCCAGGGCCCGTGGCGGGGACGGGCGCGCTCTACACGATGGACGTCTCGCAGCCGTGTGGGCTCACCGGTCTACCCAAGTGCACGTGGCAGCGCCAGGTCGCGCCGGACGGGGTGTATCCCCCAGCGCCTTATGCCAACGGGACGTGGAAACGTTTCTTCTACGTGCCGAGCCTCGGCCGAGCGTTCCTGATTCACTCGGGGCAGACGAACGTGTGGAGCGTCACGCTGGGACCTCCCCCACCCCGGTCGTTTCCCATCACGGTGAGTGCGAATCCGGCCGGGGGCGGCACGCCGACCGCGGCGCCGACGAATGCCGTCGAAGGCGCGAGCGTGACCCTCAGCCCCAATCCGGCCGGCGCCTATCTCTTCGCCTCCTGGGGCGGGGACCCCCTCTGCGCGGATACCTTCACCATGCCCGCCCACGCGGTCTCGTGCGTGGCGAACTACGTCGTGCGGACCGCCACGCTCACGATCAACACGGTCGGCCAGGCAACGGTGACGGGGGCGGGAGTCTACACCCTCAACACTCCGGTCACGATCGGGGTGACACCCGATCCGGGCTGGGGCAATACCGCCATCACCGGGGACTCCGGCTGCGGTCCGACCGTCGTCATGGACAGCGACAAGGCATGCGTGGTCACCGTCTCCGACATTCAGGCCCCGGTCCTGACCATCCAGTCGCCGACGGAGAACCAGATCATCAAGCAGGCGGGGGTCATCCAGATCGGCTTCACGGCGACGGACAACGTCGCCGTGACCAGCGTCACCTGCACAATCAACGGCCAGCCGGCGGACTGCGGCGGGTGGACCATTCCGCCGGATGCTCCCGACGGGCCGGTGACGCTCGCGGTCTCGGCGCATGATGCGGCGGGCAACGTCGGCACGGCCACGCGCACCATCATCATTGCTCTTTGCCACTGCACGTCCCGCGGTCCGGCGCCGGCGCCTGGGAATCGGATCGTCATCACCTCGATCACCATGTATGATGACGGGACTTCGGTCGGGCGGAGGCAGTGATTGGCGGACATCGTCCTCGGCATCGGCACCTCGCACAGCCCCATGCTGAGCACGCCTCACGAAGCCTTCGCGGGGCATCGCGAGCGGGACCAGCAGCGGGTGCCCGAGTTCGCCGCCCTGGCCCGTGAGCGGGCGGCGCGGGTCGCCCCCGAGCTGGCGCCCGCCGTGACCGCGGCGCGCCACGCCGCCAACCAGGCCGCCCTCGCCACCCTGGCCGGCGTCCTCGCGAGTGCCGCGCTGGACGCCCTCGTCATCATCGGCGACGATCAGGGCGAGTGGTTCAGCGTGGACAGCCAGCCCGCCCTCTGCATCTACTGGGGCGAAGGCGTGGAAAGCCTGCCGCCCCCGGTGGAGCGCATGGCGCCCTCGCTGCGCCTGGGCTACTGGGGGTACTACGGCGACGGCGTCAATCGCGCCTACCCCGTGGACGCGGCGCTGGGCCGCCGGCTCATCGAGTCCCTCACCCGCGAGCACGGCTTCGACGTGGCGCACATCCGGGTGCAGCCGCGACACGCGCCGTTCGGGCACGCATGGAGCTTCGTGCACCAGCGGCTGATGGAGGGCAATGTCATCCCGATCGTGCCCGTGCTCCTGAACACGTACTATCCCCCGAACCAACCCACGCCGAAGCGGTGCTACGAGCTCGGCCGGGCGCTGCGTCGGATCATCGAGGCCTGGCCCGGGGCCCGGCGCGTGGGCGTGCTCGGCTCGGGCGGGCTCAGCCACTTCGTGGTGGACGAGGCGCTCGACCGTCATGTGCTCGACATCCTCGCCCGGCGGGACGCGGACGCGGTGGCCGCGCTGCCGCTGGACCGTCTGAACTCCGGCAACTCCGAGATCCGCAACTGGATCGCCGCCGCGGGCGCCCTCGAGGGGCTCACGATGCGGCTGGTGGACTACGTGCCGTGCTACCGCTCCGAAGCGGGCACCGGCTGCGGCATGGCCTTCGCGGTCTGGGACTGAAGGGAGACACCATGCTGTCCAAAGACGACAACGAGCTCCTGTGCCGGGTGGGCCGCGGCACGCCGATGGGCGAGCTGCTGCGTCAGTACTGGATGCCGGGTCTGCCGTCCTCCGAGCTGCCGTCGCCGGACGGGCCGCCGAAGAAGGTGCGCCTCCTCGGCGAGGACCTCGTCGCCTTCCGCGACACCGGGGGGCGCGTGGGCATGCTCGCCGCGAACTGCCCGCACCGCGGGGCGTCCCTCTTCTTCGGGCGGAACGAGGAGTGCGGCCTTCGCTGCGCGTATCACGGCTGGAAGTTCGACGTGACCGGGCGCTGCCTGGACATGCCGAGCGAGCCGGAGGAGAGCACGTTCAAGGACAAGGTCCGCGCACGCGCGTACCCATGTCGAGACGTCAACGGCGTGGTGTGGGTCTACATGGGGTCGCGCCAGGCCCCGCCCCCGTTCCCCACGTTCGAGATCAACACCCTGCCCCCCGAGCACGTCTACCCGCCGCTCATGATGCTGGAAGAGTGCAACTGGATGCAGGCGCTCGAGGGCGATATCGATTCGTCCCACATCGACTGGGTGCACGGCAAGCGCCGCGCCGGCGGCGCGCAGCGCGGAACCTTTCACCGGGACAAGCGCCCGCGCCTCGAGGTGCTGGGCACGGACTACGGCGCTTGCTACTCGGCGCGGCGGCGGGGCGACGTCGACGGGCTCTACTGGCACCGCATCACGCAGTTCATCCTCCCGTTCTTCACCATGATCGCGGCCAGCGACCCCGCCATCGTCTCGGCGCGCGCGTGGGTGCCGCTCGACGACCACCAGAACTTGCAGTTCGTGATGCGCGGCCGGCTCGACCGGCCGGTGACCGAGGAGGAGCGCCGCCAGGTGCGCGATCCCTTCAAGTCCTGGGGGGGCTACGTGGAGGGCGGCAGCGATCCGCGCCGCCGCTTCTACACGACGGCGAACCTTCACAACGACTACCTCGTGGACTACGAGCTCCAGCGCACCGAGCTCAACCTCGGCATCCCGTTCCTCGGCAACCTGCAGGACCGGGCCATGACCGAGACGATGGGGCCGATCTACGACCGGACCCAGGAGCACCTCGGCACCACCGACGCCATGGTGATCTTCGCGCGGAAGCTGCTGCTCGACGCGGCGAAGGCGCTGCGGGACCACGGCGCCGTGCCGGCCAACGTCGACGACGCCTCGCTCTACCGCGTGCGCCCGGCGTCGGTGATCCTGCCCGACGGCGAGAGCTGGGTGGCCGCCACCGAGAAGGCGCGGCAATCCGACGCCGGCGTGCCCATCGCGTGGGTGCCGTTTGTCTAGCGCCGATCCAAGCGTCAGAGGGCGCGATCAGCACACCCTGGCCTACTATCGCGCGATCCCCTATCTCCTCGTCGTCGAGACGGTGGAGCGGGCAGGATCCTGGGTCCGGCGAGCCACCTATCCCGAGCTGCCGGGTTGTGCGGCCGAGGCGGAATCCGCGGTGGACGCCATCGCGCGGCTGGAGCAGGCGCGCGACTCCGTGCTCGCCCGGTGCTGGGAGCGGGGCGAAGCGATTCCGGTGCCGCGCCCACCGCTTCGGAGTCGCGCGCCGGCTTGACAGCCCATGCGGGCGCGCGTACCGTGCCCGTCGTCGTCACGGCCCACGTCGCTGAAGTTCCCGTTTCTTCGCCCGAACAGCGAGAGGGGACATCACCATGATTCCCGCTGGGTTCGACTACCACGCCCCGGCCACGATTGGAGAGGCCACGGCGCTGCTGTCCCGCCTGGGCGAGGACGCCAAGGTGCTTTCGGGCGGCCAGAGCCTCATCCCGCTCCTGAAGCTCCGTCTCGCAAGTCCACGGCATCTGGTCGATATCAACCGGATACCCGGGCTCGCGTACGTGAAGGAAGCCGACGGGGCCCTGCGCATCGGCGCGCTCGCGCGCGAGGTGGACCTCGACGAGTCCGAGGTGGTGCGGGGCCGCTACCCGCTCCTGGCCGACGCGACGCGTGTCATCGCCGATCCGCTCGTGCGCAATCTCGCCACGGTGGCCGGGAATCTCGCCCATGGCGATCCCGCCAACGATCATCCGGCCGTCATGCTGGCGCTCGGCGCCGAGGTCACCGCCACCGGGCCCACCGGCGAGCGGCGCATCCCCGTCGGCAGCTTCTTCAAGGGACCGTTCGAGACCGCGCTCAAGCCCGACGAGCTCCTGACCGAGATTCGCGTCCCGGCGCCGGCGCCCCGCAGCGGCGGAGCTTACATGAAGTTGGAGCGTAAGGTCGGCGACTTCGCCACCGCGGCGGTGGCCGCCCAGGTCACGCTCGCCGCCGACGGCACCGTCGCCGTGGTGGGCATCGCCCTCACCAACGTGGGGCTCACTCCGATCAAGGCCGAAAAGGCGGAGGCCTCGCTCCGCGGCAAGCAGCCCGACGAGGCCACGATCAAGGAGGCGGCGCAGCTGGCCGCGGACGCGGCTCGACCGGAAGCCGATCTCCGCGGCTCGGTCGAGTACAAAAAGGACGTCATCCGGGTCTTGACGGCCCGCGCGCTCAGGAAGGCGATCGAGCGCGCCGGCGGAGGCAAGTGACGCCATGAATGTCCAGGTCACGATCAACGGGGAGAAGCTCTCCGCCGACGTCGAGCCGCGGCTGCTGCTCGTTCACCTCATCCGTGAAGTCTTCCGGCTCACCGGCACCCACATCGGCTGCGACACCACGCATTGCGGCGCGTGCACGGTGCTGCTCGATGGCCGTCCCGTGAAGTCCTGCACGATGTTCGCGGTGCAGGTCCACCACCGCGACATCCAGACGGTGGAAGGGCTCGAGCAGAACGGCGCCCTCCATCCGCTGCAGGAAGGCTTCATCGCGGAGCATGGACTGCAGTGCGGCTATTGCACCCCGGGCATGCTCATGACGACCAAGGCCTTCCTGGCGAAGCACCCGTCGCCCTCCGAGGACGAGATCCGCTGGGCGATCTCCGGCAATCTCTGCCGCTGCACCGGCTACGCAAAGATCGTCAAGGCCGTGCAGGACGCCGCCCGTGAGCTGCGCGCGCGCCGTTCATAGCTTCGTCCGGTAAAGCGCCGCACAAAGGAATCGTTCATGGATAATCTCACCGTCGTAGGAAAACCGGTCACTCGCGTCGACGCCGACGAGAAAGTCACCGGAGAGGCCGTGTACGGCTACGACCTTGTTCTGCCGAACATGGTTTACGGCAAGATTCTTTTCAGCCCGAAAGCGCACGCGAAGATCAAGCGCATCAATACGGACAAGGCGCGGCAACATCCCGGCGTCGTAGCGGTCGTCACCGGCAAGGACGCGCCGTGGATTCACGGCGAGTCGATCCGCGACAAGCCCTTCCTAGCCCAAGATAAAGTGCGCTACATCGGCGAGCCGGTCGCCGCGGTCGCGGCCGTCGACGAGGACACCGCCGAGGCTGCGGTGCGTCTCATCGAAGTCGATTACGAAGACCTGCCCGCCTACACTTCGCCGGAGGACGCCGCGCGGCCCGACGCCGTCGCGATTCATGAAAATTTCGCGAGCTACCGGAAGATGCCGTTCATCACGCCCGGGATCGGCAACGTTTGCGAGCATTTCAAGCTCCGCACCGGCG